>NZ_VNXE01000064.1:0-221331 GCF_009820115.1 Escherichia sp. HH41S | reverse complement strand
AACAGCTTCAGGTAATGAGGAATATCTCAATTTTTAAACATAAAATGCGAATTGTTTAGTACAAAAAAGCAGCGTTACGTGATCTTTCCCTGTTTCGGTATCCATGTTTTATCTCCTTATTGTTCAGGAGATAGTTGATCATAACTAACAGCAAGATGGTAGTTTCCGCAGACAGCAAGCTATACATTATTTAAGAAAAAAAATGCTATTTTAATTGTGCGAAAAACATACTTCTGATGATCTTGCCCTGGCCCTGTATGTCATGCGCTATCTACGCGACAGATACTCTTGATTTTCACAAGATGATTTCATAGATTTATCTTACTAAAATAACTTCTCCATCAATTATGGAAAAGTAAGGACTATATGTGAATCTTACATTCCCACTCTGGTCTTTGAATTTTAGGGGGGAGTGTTCATAAACACCAAAAGCAAGCCTGAACACTCTACTATCGCAGTAAGTAACTAATTTATACTTCTCCCATTCCAGGTCAACTAAAGACAGTGATGTGTCATTCATAACTTGTGGCAGACCGTATGAATCAAATATTATCTCAGGCGTGACACCTTCAGCTTCGCCAATTTCTTTGCTGGAGATAACAGTCATCTCCTTCAAAGTATGAATATCCCTGATTTTCATTGATGCCCAAATTTTTTGATAAAATTTTTTGATTAGTGGTAAATCATTATTAGTGACAGGCGACGCTTTCATCCATAACCACTCGGGTAAGTCACTCATGTTAATATTACGAGAAAAACGATGCCAGTTCAGTTTAGTATCATCAGGTGAGTGCTCTTCGTTAATTCCATTACCTTCCTGGACTCCATTATAACTGGATGACGCAACGATTTTATTATCTTTATCGACAGACAAAGTTACATCTGTTATCAGTTGACTTGTATTTAATGTGTCTTTGGTGATAATCAATTTACAAGATGAATCATTATATAAAGTGCTGTTGTCATCAGGATCAATTGGTCCCATCATTAGCTCAACCTTATTTAAGCCATTATTAACGAATGCGGTTAAACTCCCTCCTGTTGCTATTGTTCCACTCTGATAATCAAAATTATTAGTTATTGGAAACCCATTTATCTTAAACATACATCCACTACGACTGGTTTTGAATGAAAATAAATATTTCACGCTATCTATATTCTTAGTTTCCGCTCTTAAAGAAAAAGATGTTGCAATAACAATTAAAATATAACTAAAACAACACATACCGACATGGTGATTTACTCTCTTCCAACGGTGGGTAAATTGTCCATTCATATTTTTCTCCTATACCCTTAGTAATTCTATCTGTATCGGATGTCGTGCAGGGCAAGATTACGAAAGCCCGCTCCCCGCAAGGACTGACGCAAGGTAGTTCTGTCCATGTCTGCTTTTCGCATCTTACGTCTTAACCCTGCCTTGAATACCTTATCATTCGTCAAAATATTAATAGCGATGTGCCGTATCGCTAAAAATAATTCTGCTGCGTTTCCTCTTTTTAAATGAAAATTTAATCTCCTGACTGCATATCTTTAGTGAAGATCAATTTATCCTCATTGACATCGTAGTAATTTCGTATTATTGCCTCATTAATAAAACCCTGTTTTGTATAAAATGCACGAGCGGCACTAAAATCGACATGACTTGATGTCTCTACTAAAAGCAGTCTTGCCTTTTTCGTTGCGAGCACTTTTTCGATTTCTTGAATCAGCAGTTGTCCCACTCCCTGGCGCTGATGGGAAGGACTGATCCAGAGCATTAGTATATTCCAGACATTATTTGTCATCACCTCAGGAGCACAATAGACAATACCTGCCAGTCCTGAGTATTCTGCACTAAACCATAAATCAGTAGAATGACCAGAGAAATAGTGGTTTAGTGTTTTTCGTATATGATGAATACCATCGTCATCAAATTGATCGCTAGCAAGTAGCATATCCAGTAATGGTTCAACATCTGAAGGTTCGACTGGTCGTATAAACATATAATTCCTTTTTTATTGATTAATATCTGGAAGTTGTTAGCTAAAATACGGTTAATTTCATGGCATAATTACGAAAATCCGTAATAAGTGACTTCAAGGAATTTGCGTCTATAGTTTTTTTGGCATTTAACGTACTCCCTGTTTTGAATTCCTTAACATCCATTAAAAATATTAATAGTGAAGTATCTAATCCCACAAAGTCATTCTTCTTGAGTACAAAGAAGCAGCGTTACGTGATCTTTCCTTGAGCCCCAGGGTAACCATTAGCTCAGAAATACTGAAACATCCCATATCAGAAATGCTACCGCCCTCCCGTTTCTTATTACGCGGACCTGCAGCCCGTGAAGTGCAACGCCTATTTCACGGGTGTGGTATGTTGCTGCCAATACCGGTAAAAAAGAATGGTTATAGGGGGAAGAAAGGTGCTTTTCGGAATTCATAAAGACCACAATTCCCGCTATTGAAATGTGCAACCTTACCGACTCACCACTCAAGAAGCGGTATGTTTAAAATTAGAGGGTAGATAAGTGCGCTGTTCGTGCCGGATGCGGCGTAAACGCCTTATCCGGCCTACAAATCATCACTAATTCAAACTATTGCAGCGGCGAGTAGGCCTGATAAGCGAAGCGCATCAGGCACTTCTGTGGTTTAACCCAGCGCCTCCACAATCACCAACGCCGCCCGTTCTCCCGCCTTGCCATCCATAAACGCGTCACAATAGTGATGGCGAATCTCCGTAAGACGCGCCTGTACCGCCCCCCAGTCAAACACCTCTGACAATAAGTAACGCAGCTCAGCCATATCATTAGCCACCGGTAATATTTCGCGGATTCGCTGGTCGGCGCTCTCCGGTGTGGAATAACTTTTCTCACCGTCGAGCACTTCCGTCATGCCCGGAAAGTCGAGCAGGATCACCCGCTTATCAACGTGGATAGCATCGAAAATAAAGCCGCTGTTATCGGTGAGCACGTAATCGGCCTTTGCCAGTAGCGCCAGCGTGTGGCGGGCGGAGTCGGTGCGCTGTTTTAAATGCCTGCGTGCCAGGGTCAGCGATGCGGCTTCTTCCGGGCGCGAGCTGGTGCCGTGGTGCAGTTTGCAAATCAGGTTCACATCACCGCTCAAGCGCCCCAATTTTTCTGCCCAGTGGGGCAGGGAGCTTAATGCGCCAAACGTGGGGGCATAGAGCACCGTAGGTTTACGGGAATCGGGTTGGATATTTTCCGGCAGGGCGCGGTCGAACGTGCCGTTATGCCAGGCGTCGAAGCGCGGGTTGCCAACCACTTTTGCATTGCCGAAATGTTCCAGCGCCTGTTGGCTGTAGTAGCTGTAACACAAAATGCGTTGGTAAAAACGGTTCCAGTCGGCGTGGTTCCACGTCTCTTTGGCTAAGCCGTACATGGCGCGAACGTTCACGGGTGAAAGGCCATTGAGCGCGGGTGTGTGGTAGGGGCTGACCAGGCATTTCACCCGCTGACCGTGTGCCTGCATTTCAGATAAGCGCATTCCTTTGAGCTGCGGATCGTCGATGCTTTTTAGCGTTGCCAACATTTCATCCAGAAACGGTTTAAACACGCGATCGTTGATTACCAGTGTGCAACTCTGCCCCTGCGCCTGTAGGGCGGTGATGATTGGGCGATAGAGCGCGTAGTGGTAGGAGGTTTCCATAAAAAAGCCGATGGTGTCGGCGATGTGTAATGTGGATGGCTTGGTGGCTACGGGTAACTTATTGAAGTAGTGGTTAATGTTATCAGTCGCTTTTTTCTCGATATCACTAAAGCCCGGTCGCTGGTAACAAATACTCGGATAACAGGCCAGCCATTTGTCGGTGCGCAGCAGTGGCTGCCAGCCGTCTTCCAGCGAGTGCTCATCGTTACTCATCTGCTGCGCCAGTTGTGGGTAGTACCGGCTGTTCACCAGATAAACACACACTTTGCGGCAGTCCTGCGCGTGCACCAGCCCCGGCAGGCTTTTTAGCATTGTTCCTTGCGAAATTTCGCCACCAAGGATCATCACCTGCCAGGGAATTTTCGCCAGGCTCGCCAGCAGCGTGTTCAGTACCTGAATATGTTTCTCCTGCTTGAGAATAACCACATCATCTTCCAGCAGCAGGTAATTTTGCCAGCTGTGCTGTTGCGCCATGCGTAGCGCCTGCAAGTGCGACTGGCGTCGTCCACGCTGACCGTTTTCATCTTCACTGGCGGCAAGGCGGGTGATCTTCTCGGGAGGAATATGTAGCAATGCCAGTTCTTCACGGATCTGTTGTAAGCGATCCGGACGTTTATCCAGATTGATCAATACGACCTGATCGATCGCCTGATGGTTGATACCCTGGTGATGCGTGGCGTTATGCAGACTCAGATAAGCATTGCGTAGCAGCGGATCGCTGACGATATCGCTCAGTTCGGCATTTACAGGCGTGCTGGCCTCGAGAATAAAGTCTTTATCAAAGGTGTTGTGGCTATGCGAGATACACAAAATGGTGCGTTCGCCGGGCAGTTGCAGCGGGTTAACGCTGAAATTGTCGGTGAAACTTTTCTCTTCGCCTAAATTGCAATCGTCATCGTAGCGGTGCTTTTTCAGGTAGTTATGGTGATAGCAAAAAGTGCCGTTGAGAATGTTATGTGGGCCAAAGCTGCGGCTTTTGAAAATGCGGTTGATGTGGCTGTACCAGATGGGGATCTGGTCGGAACCGGAGATGAGCGCCCGGTGTTTTTGCATCATGGCGATGGTGTAAGAGATTTTATCTGCCGGGTAGTAGTCGTCGTCATCCATGCAGAGGATATATTCGCCGCTCGCCAGTTCGTTGAGCATGTTGCGTTTTTTGCCCAGCGGCAGTTTTTCCGGGTGATGGATGTAGCGGATGTTAAAGGCTTCCGGCGTGCCATTGGTCAGGCGGTCGATGATGTGTTGATGGCTTTGTGGGGAGTCGTCGAGGATGATCAGTTCGCGGCGGTCTGCGGGGTAATTCTGATAGCGGTACATATAAAGCAGGTACGGCAGAAATGCGCCACGATTCCAGGTTGGCGTGACGACGCTGACGAACGGTTTTTCGCGGTGAGTGGCGAGTGTTTTGATGATGGTTGGTGTTGGCATGGTGTTTGGGTGAGTTAGTGGGTGAATGTGATGGAGGTGCTGAATGTGCGCGCTGATGCCCCTCACCCTAACCCTCTCCCCGAAGGGGCGAGGGGACCGATTGAGCGTGGTGTTTAATTGGGCGCAGGTTTTCTCCCTCTCCCTGTGGGAGAGGGCCGGGGTGAGGGCATCAGCGCGCACAGAGCGACTCACGTCAGCAACGAAAACGCTGAAAGCAGCGGCTCGGCGGCACATAACGACTGAATTTGCTGGCGAACCAACAGCGCATTTTCACTCACTCGCCAGCGTTCAAACACCGCGAAGAGGGCGAAAATATCCTCCTGCCGCAGCGGTGAATCATCCAGCGTCCATAAACTGATTAACGTGCGGATGAGGTAAAAATCGCACACCAGCGGGCAATAATCCGTCCCGTCATCCTGCCCGATCGCGTCGTGATAAACCCGGTAAATTAGCCAGTTACGCATCATCCACGGCGCGGTGGCAAAATGCTGTTGCCAGGTAGTTTGCCACTGTGTCTGTAGCTGCTGTTGTAACAGGGCTTCGCTGTTGGCGTCGTGCAGCGTTAGCAAGGTTACCTGCAACGGCAGTGAGGCTTTGCGCGGGCTTTCTGGCAGTATCGACCAGTCAAATGCAAAACTCCCGAGCAGCGTCACCAGTTGGCGCGCCAGCAGTGGCACAGGCGGTAGCTGGGCGAACTGTGCCTGTAACGTGCCTATTTGGGCGTGATCGGCCAGCGCCTGCGGCAGTGCTGTCAGCCGGGCGAGAGTGTCGCCGTCTCTGCCCGGCATTTTACGGGCGCGGGAGAGCAAAATCCCGACGGCATACAGTGAAAGCTCTGGGGTTAAATCGGGGAGCGTAAGGGTGCTTAAAATGACCTGGTTGATTATCACATCGCGCGCGGAGAGCGCTGCGGCATTTTCTTCCACAGGGCGATAGGTAAGCTGTAATTCAAAGGCCCTGGCATCGTTGAGCACTGCTTTGCAACTGGCAATATCGGTCAATGCCAGGCTCTGGCGAATCTCATTCTTCCACACCTTGCTGACGTATAAAGGCGAATCGGGATATTGCGCCATAAAATTGCGCACATATTCCGGTTCGTAACATTCAATAAAACTCATAGGAGGCTTCCAGTCTTTATTCCTTTGCGGAATCTGCAATAAGCGTGCCGGGAATTTTTTTAATCAAAAACAAAGGATTGGAAATCAGGCGGAAAATCCGTTTCCGCTATGGGGAAGGTATTCGCGTTATTCCTGATACAGAAAATCTGCTTCGCTGCCTAAAAACGACTGAATAAATTCATACTGACGAATCAACAGCTCGCCGTTTTTATCGTTATAGGCTTTGCAGCGTTCCGCTTTTTGCTCCAGGCGTTGCCACAACTGTTGTGCTGCCGCTTTTTGTACCGCCGGAAGCCAGGCGAAAACCTGCGCCAGACCGTCACGATTTACGCTGACACCCAGCAGTTGCAGCAGGCTGTGCCGCTGATGGCTATGCCCATGCAACTGCTCATAGTGCTGCGTTATCTCGTCGTTTACTGCCAGCAACTCTTCGCTGGCGCGGCGAATCATGCAGATCCGCTGACGCTGGAGAAGTTCGCGCAGGGAATCGTACAGTGCGTCGTCGTCACGAATTCCCTGCAACAACGCCTTCACCTGTTGTAACCGGATACTCACTTCATCGGCCTCTTAGTTCTGGAAAAAACTCAGCATGTCGCTGGCTAACTGTTCGGTATCTACTTGCAGGCTACCGGAGGCCAGCATCGCCTGCATTTGTGACACTTTGTCGCTGTCGATATCGCTCTCTTGCTGGTCGTTCAGCGTTTGCTGGGCAGACTGCAATCCCGCCTGGGTAATGTCGTCGGCACTCAGCGTCGTGGTGGTGGTCGCCGTAGTTTTACGCGGCTGGCTGGAGCCAGCCGTTGTGGCTGTCGGGCGATTGCCTGGCATCGTCGGGGTGATTTTCATCGCAACCTCGTCTCGGTATTTGGGTGGGTTACTCCGGTAAAGCGGTTAACAGGCGGCAAAACTTTAATCGCCTGCGCAAATTACTCCGCGCTTACCGTTGTCACCACGCCGCTTTCCGCCACTATTGCGCTAATGACCCGCTGGCTGCTGGCGTTACGTACTTTCACCATTTCCCCTTTGCGACCATTTTTCAGCGCCACGCCGGGCATTGAGGCGGTGATCCCCGCGCTCTGGTAAACAATCATCACCGGCTGATCGCGCTCGATCAGCACTGGTGAAACCAGTTCTTCTTTGGTAAGCGGCCTGCCTGGTTGCAGGGCATGTTTGCTGCTTAAACCAATCGCATCATTGAGATCCATCAGCACATCCCGCCGCTGGGCGCTGACGTTGTAGGGCTTCAGCTCCACATCATTTGCCGTGAGCGGCGTATCGCGGGCAACCAGTGACTTTGCCATCACCACCGGCACCAGAACATCCGGGCGTACCGCGACGTTCATCTGCCAGCTTTGCGGGCAACTGACGGTGAAGTTCATCCGGTTGAGAGCGATTTCTGCAGGCGACGTCAGCGTGACGCCGGGGGGCGTAGCGCAGGGCGCGGCGGTCGCAATCTGCGAGGGAATGTAGACCTTAAAGGTGTAGCGATAGTCATGCCACTGCCGCTGTTGCGCCAGCGATTCAATCTGCTGGCTCGCGGCATTCAGCACCTGGGCGTTGACTTGCTCCCGCGCGCTGTGCTGCACGGGGTGGACGGCGGCGTAGCCCGGTAAGGCCAGCGCCAGGAGGAAATACAACTTCCGCCTGCAAAATTGAAAACTCATAAACCCTTTCTCATCAGTCACTTAAAAATTGGCACAGCGATTGCTTAGCGTATGCGGATTGAAGCGGGAGTGACGCAAGAAATGGGGATCAGTTTTCAGCAAGCATTGGGAGTACATCCGCAGGCAGTGAAGTTACGTCTTGAGAGGACCGAGCTACTGACTGCGAATCTGGCGAATGTCGATACGCCAAATTTCAAGGCTAAAGATATTGATTTTGCCAGGGAGATGCAACGGGCAAATAACGCGGCGGTGGATGTCCAGTATCGCGTACCGATGCAGCCATCGGAAGATGGTAACACCGTGGAACTGAACAGCGAACAGGCGCGGTTTTCACAAAATAGTATGGATTATCAAAGCAGTCTGACCTTTCTGAATCTGCAAATCAGCGGCATCAGAGAGGCCATTGAAGGGAAATAAGCATGTCATTTACTGATATCTATCAGATTTCCGGCTCGGCGATGACGGCGCAAACGCTACGTCTGAATACCGTTGCCAGTAACCTGGCAAATGCTAATGCGCCCGCCGGCAGCGAGGCGCAGGCGTATAAAGCGCGCAGCCCGGTGTTTGCGGCGGTGTATCACCACAGCTTGCTGGCGGGAACGCATCGCCATGCGATCGACGGCGCCAGCGTGCAGGTGCAGGACGTGCTGCAAACCGGCGGAGCGGTGAAACGCTATGAACCGCATTCGCCGCTGGCGGATGCCAACGGTGATGTGTGGTATCCCGACGTCAACGTGGTGGAACAGATGGCGGACATGATGTCGGCCTCCCGCGATTTTGAAACCAACGTCGATGTGCTCAACAACGTGAAAAGTATGCAGCAAAGCCTGCTGAAACTGGGAGAAGCCTGATGAATACCCTGGCGCTGAATGCGCAATCGCCGCAACCGACCGCCACGGCGGAAAGCAATAATGTGGCAGCCAGCGACACGACAAGCAGCAGCGATAGCTCGCCCGTCGATACTTTCCTGACGCTGTTTGTCGCCGAGATCCAAAACCAGGACCCGACCGACCCGACCGACGCCACCGAATATATCGACCAGCTTTCCTCAATGGCGCAGGTGGCGATGATGGAAGAGATGAGCGTGCAGGCCAACACCAACGCGGTGCTGATGAGCAACATTCAGGTGATGGCGCTCGGCAACCTGGTGGGCGACGACATTATGGTGCAGACCACCGCCTTGCAGGTGAGTGACCAGACCATTAACGGTCGCGCCACGCTGGACGATGCCTGCACTACCGCCGATCTCCACTTTACCGATGCTGCTGGCGATGACTACACCGTCTCGCTGATTCCGGAAGGGAGTTCGTCCGTCGGGCCAGGCCAGGTTGATTTCTCGATTAATCCGGCGGATTACGGCATCCCGCCGGGTGATTACGACGTTTCGGTGGTGACCAACACCGGGGAAGAAGAGGTACCGATTGAAGTCTCCGGCGAAGTGGAAGATGTGCGCATCCCGCTCGACGGCAGCTCTCCGGTACTTAACGTTGCCGGTGTAGGTGAAGTGCCGTTCACCATGATTAGCCAGTTTGGCGTACCCGATGCCGACAGTGATGTGGCGTGATGTCTGGTGCCAGATTGCCTGATGCGCTTCGCTTATCAGGCCTACATGAATCTGCATGGTTTTGTAGGCCGGATAAGGCGTTCACGCCGCATCCGGCAAAACAACGGGCACGCTGTCAAAAATTTGAATTAACAGGACGAAACAATGAGTTATGAAATTGCCGCAACGGGGCTGAATGCCGTTAACGAACAGCTGGACGGGATCAGTAACAACATCGCCAACGCCGGAACGGTGGGCTATAAGTCGATGACTACCCAGTTTTCAGCCATGTATGCCGGAAGCCAGGCAATGGGCGTCAGCGTGGCGGGTACCGCGCAAAGTATTTCGCGCGGCGGTTCGCTGGTCTCCACCGGCAACGCGCTGGATCTGGCGATTAATGACGACGGCTTTTTTGTTACCTGCGACAGCGCGGGCAACATCTCTTATACCCGCGCCGGATCGTTTGAAACTGACAAAAACGGCTATATCGTCAACGCCTCGGGCGCTTATTTGCAGGGCTATCCGGTCGATGACACGGGCACTCTGCAAACCGGTACAGTCACCGATATCCAGATCAAAACCGGCAATATCCCGGCGCAGGCCAGCAGCAGCCTGACCTTTACCGCCAACTTCGATGCCAGCGACGACGCTATCGACCGCACTACCGTGCCGTTCGATCCGACCAACAGCAGTTCGTACACCGACAGCTACACCACCACGGTGTATGACTCATTAGGTAACGAACACTCGGTATGCCAGTACTTCACCAAAACCAGCGATAACACCTGGGAAGTGCAGTACACCTTCGATGGTCAGCAGCAGACCGGCGTTCCGGCGACGACCTTAACCTTCGACCCGAACACCGGGAAACTGACTTCGCCCACCACCCCGCAGACCATTGAGTTTCAGACCGACGCCGCCGCGCCCATCGATTTGACCGTCGATTACTCCACCTGTACGCAATACGGTTCTGAATTTTCTGTCACCACCAACGCCGCCGATGGCTACGCCTCTGCCACTCAGAACGGTGTGCAGGTTGATGACGATGGCAAAGTTTACGCCACCTACAGCAACGGCGAGCGCATGTTGCAGGGCCAGGTGGTGCTGGCGACGTTCCCTAACGACGACGGCCTGCAAGCCGTAAGCGGCACCGCGTGGGTACAAACCGGGGAATCCGGCACGCCACTGATTGGTGTTCCCGGTTCCGGCACCTGCGGCACGCTCACGTCAGGTGCGCTTGAAAGCTCCAACGTCGATATCACCAGCGAACTGGTCAACCTGATGACCGCCCAGCGTAACTATCAGGCCAACACCAAAGTGATTGCCACCAGCACGCAGCTCGATGACGCGCTGTTCCAGGCAATGTAATGGATCGCCTGATTTATACCGCCCTGAGCGGGGCTTCTCAGACGTTGTATGAGCAGCAAATTAGCGCCAACAACCTGGCGAACGTCAACACCAACGGTTTTCGCGCCGATATGGCGATGGCGACCAACGACAAGGTGAAAGGCGGCGGCTTCGACACGCGCTATATGGCGCAGGAAGGGGCCAGCGGCGTGAACGACAGCACAGGTGTTGCGGAGAAAACCGAACGCCCGCTGGACGTGGCGATTCAGGGGGCGGGTTACATTGCGGTGCAGGATAAAAACGGCAACGAAGTCTATACCCGCAACGGCAACATTCAGCAGGACGACCAGGGGCAACTGACCATCGACGGCAATCTGGTGCTGGGGGATAACGGCCCGATCATTCTGCCGCCCAACGCCATTGCTTCGTTTGGCAGCGACGGCACGCTGTCGGTGACGCCCGATGACGGCGACGTGACCGCCACAATGGATATCGACCGCCTGAAGCTGGTGGATATTCCCGTCGCTAATCTGGCGAAAAATCCTGAAGGGATGCTGGTGACTGCTGACGGCGTTCCGGCCCAGCGTGATGAAAACATCAAAGTCAGCGGCGGTTTTCTCGAAGGCAGCAACGTCTCGGCGGTGAGCGAAATGATGTCGTCCATCGCCATGAACCGCCAGTTTGAAGCGCAGATCAAGATGATGAAAACCGCCGAAGATATCAGCGACGCGGGCAACCGCTTATTGCGCGGCTCGTGATAACAGACATCAGGGAATAAAGCACCATGAACGCAGCATTATGGATCAGCAAAACCGGCCTCTCGGCGCAGGATGCTGAAATGAGCGCGATTGCCAACAACATCGCCAACGTTAACACCACCGGCTTCAAGCGCGACCGGGTGATGTTTCAGGATCTGTTCTACCAGACCCAGGAAGCGCCGGGCGCGATGCTCGACCAGAACAACATCATGCCGACCGGGCTGCAATTCGGTAGCGGCGTGCGCATTGTCGGCACTCAGAAAACCTTTACCGAAGGCAACGTCGAAACCACCGACAACGCAATGAATGTCGCCATTATGGGGCAGGGTTTTTTGCAGGTGCAAAAGGCCAACGGTGATATCGCCTATACCCGCGACGGCAATTTGCAGGTAAATGCCGACGGCGTGCTAACCAACTCGCAGGGCTTGCCATTGCAGCCGGAAATCGACGTTCCGGCGGGGGCGACGAATGTTGCGTTTGGTGAGGACGGTACGGTGACGGCTATCTTACCCGGCGACAGCGACGTGACCGAGTTAGGGCAACTGACGCTGGTGAACTTCGCCAACCCGGCGGGGCTTTCCGCCGAGGGCGACAACCTCTATCTGGAAACCGCCGCCAGCGGTCAGCCGACCGAAGGCGTACCGGGCGAAGATGGGCTTGGCACCTTGCAGGACAATGCGCTCGAAGGCTCGAACGTGGATATTGTCAACGAAATGGTGGCGATGATTACGGTGCAACGCGCGTACGAGATGAACGCCAAAATGGTGTCGGCGGCGGACGATATGTTGCAGTACATCAGTCAGACGCTGTAAGGCGTTAAGGGCGGTGCGGCCTGATGCCCTCACCCCGGCCCTCTCCCACAGGGAGAGGGAGAAAAGCGGAGCACGATGTAAAAACGCGCTCGATCGGTCCCCTCGCCCCTTTGGGGAGAGGGTTAGGGTGAGGGGGAACGTGCGCGCTGATGCCCTCACCCCGGCCCTCTCCCACAGGGAGAGGGAGAAAAGCGGTGCACGATGTAACAACGTGCACAGGTCAGTCCCCTCTCCCTCGAGGGAGAGGGCTAGGGTGAGGGGGAACAAACCCGCTCCAACCCACCAAACAACCGGCCACCCCCGTGGCCTGCAACACTAAACAGGCAGAACGTGAAAAATTATCTCTGGCTGGTGGCGCTGCTTCCCCTGCTTGGCGGGTGTGAATCGCAGGCCATTCTGGTCAAAAAAGACGACGCATACTTTGCGCCACCGAAAACCGAAGCGCCGCCTCCGGCAGATGGGCGTGCCGGGGGCGTGTTTGAAACGGGCTACAACTGGTCGCTAACCGCCGACCGTCGGGCTTACCGCGTGGGCGATATCCTGACGGTGATCCTCGAAGAATCGACCCAGTCGAGCAAACAGGCGAAAACCAACTTCGGCAAAAGCAACAGCGTCGATATCACCGCGCCAACGGTATTTGGTCACACCAAAAATAACCTTTCCGGCTCCATCGACGCCAACCGCGACTTTGACGGCAGCGCCACGTCCCAGCAGCAGAACAGCCTGCGCGGGGAGATCACCGTTTCCGTTCATGCGGTGCAGCCTAACGGCATCCTGGAAATTCGCGGCGAGAAATGGCTCACCCTCAATCAGGGCGATGAGTACATCCGCTTAAGCGGCCTGGTGCGCGCCGACGATATCCAGAACGACAACTCGGTTTCCTCCCAGCGAATCGCCGACGCCCGCATCTCCTATGCCGGACGTGGCGCGTTAAGTGACGCCAACGCCGCAGGCTGGCTGACCCGGCTGTTTAACCATCCTCTGTTCCCGATTTAATGCCGGAGAGTGCAATGCAAAACTGTATAAAAACGGTGATGGTAGCCATAAGCCTGGCGCTACCCGGCGTGGCGCTGGCGCAATCGCTGGAGTCGCTGGTCAACGTACAGGGCGTGCGTGAAAACCAACTGGTCGGCTACAGCCTGGTGGTCGGCCTCGACGGTACGGGCGATAAAAACCAGGTCAAATTCACCAACCAGACCATCACCAATATGCTGCGCCAGTTTGGCGTGCAGCTGCCAAATAAAATCGACCCGAAGGTGAAAAACGTCGCCGCGGTGGCGGTGAGCGCCACATTGCCGCCGATGTACTCGCGCGGGCAGACCATTGATGTCACCGTCTCGTCGATTGGCGATGCCAAAAGTATTCGCGGCGGCACCTTGTTGCTGACCCAGTTGCACGGCGCAGATGGCGAAGTGTATGCCCTGGCGCAGGGAAGCGTGGTGGTGGGCGGGATGAATGCCACAGGGGCCAGCGGCTCGAGCGTAACGGTTAATACGCCGACCGCCGGGTTAATCCCCAATGGCGCGACGGTGGAGCGCGAAATTCCCAGCGATTTTCAGATGGGCGACACCATCACGCTCAACCTGAAACGTCCGTCGTTTAAAGACGCCAACAACATTGCGGCGGCGATCAACGCCTCGTTTGGCGGCATTGCCACGGCGCAGAGTTCCACCAACGTCACCGTGCGTGCGCCCACCAGCCCCGGCGCGCGGGTGGCGTTTATGTCTCAACTGGATGATGTGCAGGTACAGGCGGAGAAAATCCGCGCCCGCGTGGTGTTTAACTCGCGTACCGGTACGGTGGTGATGGGCGATGGCATCGCGCTGCACGCGGCGGCGGTGTCGCATGGCAGCCTGACTGTCTCAATTAACGAAACCAGCAACGTCAGCCAACCGAATGCCTTTGCGGGCGGGCGTACGGCAGTAACGCCGCAGAGCAATATCGCGGTGAATCATGCCCGTCCGGGCGTGGTGAGTTTGCCGGAATCGAGCAGCCTGAAAACGCTGGTCAATGCGCTGAACAGTTTAGGCGCAACGCCGGACGACATTATGTCGATTTTGCAGGCGCTGCATGAAGCGGGCGCGCTGGATGCCGACCTGGAGGTGATCTGATGAAAGTCAACGCCAGCGGCGGGATTGACGGTAGCGACGCATTAATGGGGCCAAAAGTTCAGGCCAATGATATCAAGCAGGCCGCAGAGCAGTTTGAGGCGATTTTTTTACGCAACATGCTCAAAGAGATGCGTAAAACCAACGAGTTGTTTGATTCGAAAGATAACCCGTTTAACAGCGATTCGGTGCGCATGATGCAGGGGTTTTATGACGATGAGTTGTGTAACACCCTGGCGCAGCAGCACGGGATCGGGATCGCGGCGATGATTGTGAAGCAGTTGTCGCCGAAGCATAAATGAGGCTCCGACGTTCGGTGCCTGATGCGACGCTGACGCGTCTTATCAGGCCTACGAGTCCGCACATATTTTTATATTTGCGCCCGTATGTAGGCCGGATAAGGCGTTCACGCCGCATCCGGCGTTCGGTGCACGGTGCCTGATGCGACGCTGTCGCGTCTTATCAGGCCTACGAGTCCGCACATATTTTTATGTTTGCGCCCGTATGTAGGCCGGATAAGGCGTTTACGCCGCATCCGGCTATCGGTGCACGGTGCCTGATGCGACGCTGTCTCGTCTTATCAGGCCTACGAGTCCGCACCTGTTTTTATGGGTGTGCCCGTTTGTAGGCCGGATAAGGCGTTCACGCCGCATCCGGCGTTCGGTGCACAACGCCTGATGCGACGCTGACGCGTCTTATCAGGCCTACGAGTTCGCACATATTTTTATGTTTGTGCCCGTATGCAGGCTGCATCCGGCGTCTGGCGCCCGGTTTACGGAACTTAAGAATCCCCAACTTCACGCCGCTTTTAACCGGCACGATTTACCGGTAAGGATCCAACATGGACATGATTAACATCGGCTACAGCGGCGCATCAACCGCGCAGGTGGAACTGAACGTCACGGCGCAAAACACCGCTAACGCCATGACCACGGGCTACACCCGCCAGGTGGCGGAGATTAGCACCATCGGTGCCAGCGGCGGTTCGCCGAACAGCGCCGGAAACGGCGTGCAGGTCGACAGCATTCGCCGCGTCTCCAACCAGTATCAGGTGAATCAGGTGTGGTATGCCGCCAGCGATTATGGCTATTACAGCACCCAGCAGGGGTATCTCACGCAACTGGAAGCGGTACTGAGCGACGATAACAGCAGCCTGAGCGGCGGGTTCGATAACTTCTTCGCCGCCCTTAACGAAGCGACCACCAGCCCGGACGATTCCGCCCTGCGCGAGCAGGTGATCAGCGAAGCCGGAGCGCTGTCGTTGCGTATCGATAACACGCTCGATTACATCGACTCGCAAAGCACGGAAATCATCAGCCAGCAGCAGGCGATGGTGTCGCAAATCAATACGCTCACCAGCGGCATCGCCAGCTATAACCAGCAAATCGCCCAGGCCGAAGCCAACGGGGATAACGCCTCCGCGCTGTACGATGCCCGCGACCAGATGGTGGAAGAACTCAGCGGGATGATGGATGTGCAGGTCAATATCGACGACCAGGGCAACTACAACGTCACCCTGCAAAACGGTCAGCCGCTGGTGAGCGGGCAGCAAAGTTCGACCATTGCGCTGGAAACCAACGCCGATGGCACGCCAACGATGACACTGACCTTTGCCGGAACGACCTCGACCATGACCACCGATACCGGCGGTTCATTAGGCGCACTTTTTGATTATCAAAACGACGTCCTGACGCCGCTGACCGACACCATCAACAGCATGGCGTCGCAGTTTGCCGATGCGGTCAACAACCAGCTGGCGCAGGGCTACGATCTCAACGGTAACCCCGGCGAGCCGCTGTTTATTTACGATGCCAGTAATGCCGATGGCCCGCTGACCGTTAACCCGGATATCACCGCCGATGAACTGGCGTTCTCCAGTTCGCCGGATGAAAGCGGCAACAGCGACAACCTCCAGGCGCTGATCAACATCTCCACTGAGCCGCTGGAGATAGACAACCTCGGCAGCGTGACGGTCGGTCAAGCGTGCTCGTCAATCATCAGCAATATCGGCATTTACACTCAGCAAAACCAGACCGAAGTGACCGCTGCGTCCAATGTCTATTCTGAGGCGCAAAACCAGCAGAGCAGCGTCAGCGGCGTCAGCATGGACGAAGAGGCGGTGAACCTGATTACCTATCAACAAATTTATGAAGCCAATCTGAAAGTCATTTCCGCCGGGGCCGAGATTTTCGATTCGGTGCTGGAAATGTGCAGCTAAGCGGGAGCGCGAAAATGCGAGTAACCACCCAACAAACCTACGTCTCGATGACGCAAAGTTTTAATAATCTCTCCGGCTCCCTGGCGCATGTGGTCGAGCAGATGGCAACCGGCAAGGAAATTTTGCAGCCATCGGATGACCCTATCGCCGCCACGCGCATCACTCAGTTAAACCGCCAGCAGTCGGCGATTGAGCAGTATCAGAGCAATATCGACTCCGCGTCGGCGGGGTTAAGCCAGCAGGAGTCGATTCTCGATGGCGTCAACAACAGCCTGCTGGCGGTGCGTGACGACCTGCTGGAAGCGGCGAACGGCACCAATACCGCCGACTCGCTGGCAAGCCTCGGGCAGGATATTGAGTCGCTCACCGAATCCATGGTCGCGGCGCTCAATTATCAGGATGAAGACGGGCATTACGTGTTTGGCGGCACTATCAACGATCAACCGCCGATTGTGGCGGTGGACGATGACGGTGATGGCGTCACCGACAGCTATAGCTATCAGGGTAACAGCGACCACCGCCAGACCACGGTGTCGAACGGCGTCGAAGTGGATACCAACGTAGCGGCGAGCGATTTCTTCGGCAGTAATTTAGACGTGCTCAACACGCTCAATTCGCTCTCTCAGGAGTTGCAAAACCCGGACGTTGACCCGGCAGATCCGCAGGTACAAAGCGATATTCAAAACGCCGTTAATGTGGTGGACACCGCCTCGGACGACCTCAACGCCTCGATTGCGTCGCTCGGCGAGACACAAAACACCATGTCGATGTTGAGCGATGCACAGACCGATATCTCGACATCTAATGATGAGTTGATTGGTTCACTCCAGGATCTCGATTACGGCCCGGCGTCGATCACCTTTACCGGACTGGAAGTGGCAATGGAAGCTACCCTCAAGACTTACTCGAAGGTGAGTGAGTTGAATTTGTTCAGCGTTCTCTAACTCTTTCAGGAACAGTATGCAGGTCGGACTTACTTCTTCATCACTCGCCACCAGCGGTGCGCATAGCGCCGCGGTATCGTCGTCAACCGTTGCGCCCACTCAGGCGGTGCGGCAAAAGCTCCCGGCGACGGCGAGTGAATATCCGGCCTCACCGCTGATTACCACTCGCCCGCAGCGTTACAGCGTGCAGCTTAACGACCAGCTCACCACCTTGCAGCAGGCGGATCACTATCTCGGGCAACTGGAACAGCAGTTGCTCGATTATCGTCATAGCCAGCGTAAGAGCGGGCAGGCGCAGGGTACGGCGCTCACGCAGATGCTGGATAAACGCACCGCACTTTCCGGCGGCGCGGTGGACCGCCAGTTGCAGCCGGTGTTACAGGGCGAAGCGCGGGTGACCTTTCACTCGCCGGATCTGGCAAATCTCGTCAACAACCCTACACCGGGAACGCGCATGTTCAGCGTTTCTGACGGGCGGCAGACCCAGCTTTCGGCGGTGATGCTGTCTGAGGATGATAACGCCGGGCAGTACCAGACACGGCTGACCAACGCCCTGCGCCGCGTAGGCGTGCAGCTGCATCAGCAAGCGGATGGCATCAGTTTCTCCACCACTGAAAAACAATGGCCCCATATCGAGCGCACCTTAAGCGTGCGCACCGATGGCGATAAATCAGCGTTTATGCCGCTAAAAACCTTTGCCGAACCCTCTGAAGCCGAGCGGTTAGCGCAAAGCCTGCAACAGGGCGGGGCGGGGATTTCTCAGACGTTAGAAAACATTAATCAGCAGCGCGCGAAGATGGCGGTGCAGCAGGAAAAAGCCCGCCAGTTGATCGACGGCATGTCCCGCTTTCCGCAGACAGAAAGCGCGGTACAGGCGTCGGAAAATCTCGGCGGTGTGCTCGACAGCGCCAATCATAACTATCAGGTTTTATTGCAGGCGGTGAACGGTCAGGCGCGAATTTCCAGCCAGTCGGTGAGGAATTTATTGGGGTAATTATCGGTAGGCCGGATAAGACGCGTTTAGCGTCGCATCCGACATATATTCGTATCCATCAGCACTTCTGCACAGTATTTAACAACTTCTCTAAATTCTGATACATCGTGCTATTAATATCACTGTTCTGCCAGCCTTCCACATTAAAGGTTAATTGCCAGCTACCATTGCACTGGTTGCGCAGAACAATATCACTCTCCAGTCGGTTACGAACATATTTATAATAGGTTGTCATTGTCATATTATGCGCTGACAATAAATTATCGAGTTTGTCTTTTCCTGGTGCGAGGGTTTGTGATAGTAACGGTACGGAATTATTTTCTCCAGTAGAAGTTAAATGAAATATTTTTATTCTTGGACTGTTAATTGACTCTTTTACCAGTTGCGGGGCGTCAGGTGTACTTTTCAAGTGTGAATAGCCCACGGTCGAGCCAACAAATATAACAGCTGCGCTCAACGCCAGCCCTATCATTTCTTTATATTTTTTTCTACCAGGTAAAGGCGGTGTTGTCGAAGATATCTTTTCTGGCACAGTTTTCTGTACCTGGTCGGTAATCATCAGCTTTTCCGCAGGCGATGATTCCGGCAAAGACACATACTCTTTATTGCACAAGTAACCTTTTTTCGGGATGGTTTTGATAATGTTCTGTTGTTTGCCATCATCGTCGATAGCAACGCGCAACGCATGGATCGCCGTCGGCAGGCTGTTACCGCCGACAATGCGGTTCTTCCACACTTCGGCACATAAATAAGATCGCGATAAAACCACATCGGCATTTTTTGCTAATGTTTCCAGCAAAATAAAATGGTATTCGCCGAGACGACGTGTTTCACCCGTTTCGCAATGTATTAAGGCATTAAGCGACGGGTCCATCCGCCAGTTGTTGATAATAATACTCATAGTTGAGTTTACCTTAGCAAGGGATAAATGGTTCCTGATAGTGCTTTACATAAAGCACAGTCTTATACGTCCCTGAGAAGATGATTTTTATGCGTGATAATTAATATTTTATGGTAATAGGATTATTCTTAATCACTATATGGCGTGGGAATGTAACGAAATGACAGGACAGGTACAATAGCCAAATGTGTACTATTTGCAACGCAATGTAAATTTTGGCATCAGTACATTGTGAAGAAAACGCGTTAATTGATGACAATCTTAACTATATCAAGCAATTGATAAAGACATATTTTGATACCTGGCCATGTGGCAGATATTGCTAATAATCTTTTTATCTGAATTTAAACTCTGCTTTTTTTAGCTAAAAGTGGCATCAGATAATACGTGGCGAAATTTTTTTCATAGTGATTTTAAGTTTGCGCCTGAGGTGTCGTTTTTACAGGGTATCGAAACGAAAACGATTAATCCCAAGGAGCAGTATCATGTTATCTATTAACACCAATAACGCCTCAATGGCCGCCGTTAATGCAATCAGCAAAAGCAGCTCTTCTCTGTCTACATCTATGGAACGCCTGGCGACAGGTAACCGGATTAACTCTTCTGCCGATGACGCCGCGGGCAAACAAATTGCTAACCGTCTGACTGCACAGTCCAGCGGTATGGGCGTGGCGCTGAGCAACATAAATGATGCAACCGCGATGCTGCAAACCGCTGACAGCATGTTCGACGAAATGTCTGATGTGCTGGGTCGTATGAAAGACTTGTCAACTCAGGCAGCGAACGGCACCTACAGCGACGATGACCTGCAGGCGATGCAGGACGAATACGACGAACTGGGTCAGCAGATGTCTGACATGCTGCAAAACACCACTTATGGCGGCACCAACCTGTTCGGTGTTTCCGGTACCAGCAACACCGGTACTGACGGTCTGTTCCAGAGCGCAGTAACTTTCCAGGTGGGCGCGGAATCTTCCGATACCATGACCGTGAACATTTCAAGCCAACTGAACACGCTGGTGACGGATCTTTCTGCTATCAGCAACTCCTTTAGTGCGGATCAGGCTGACACCACTGGCACCGCAGGCGTTTCTGGCGGTACTGAACTGACCGCATCTGGCTCGGCTAACCAGATGATCACCAGCATTTCTACCGCGATGGATGATGTTTCGCAGATCCAATCCAAGCTGGGTGCGTCTATTAACCGTCTGAACGACACTGCCAACAACCTGACCAGCATGCAGGACAACACCGAAGTCGCTATCGGCAACATTATGGATACCGACTACGCGACGGAAGCGTCCAACATGACCAAACAGCAGGTGCTGATGCAAACCGGTATCACGATGCTGAAACAGTCCAACAGCATGTCCAGCATGGTTTCCAGCCTGCTGCAGTAAGTTCGGGCCTACAAACAACACCGCCTGCGGGCGGTGTTGTGCTTTTTGCGGCAGGCACTTTTCCGCCGAACCGGAAACACGCTTTCCGCCCATTTTTCAATCTATTGATTATTCACATAAAAATTATTGGCACGCCTTTTGCCAATAACCTGACATCGTTATCCGGAGTCATCAATGATTAACCCAAGAACTATTGCCCAGGAAATCGCTTATGCGGATGTCGCCACTCAGGCGGCAAATTTGCAGGAAAAGCAAACGGAGCTGGATGCCGAAAGCAGCGGCCTGGATACGCTCAGCTCGGCGTTAAGCGATTTCCAGAGCGCCGTTGACGCGCTGAACAGCGATACCGACGGCCCGGTAACGTTTGCCGCCACCAGCAATAATGACTCGGCGACCGTTTCCGCTAACTCGCAGGCACAGGCGGGAAGCTACTCATTTTTCGTTGAGCAACTGGCGCAGGGGCAGCAGACCACGTTCAGTATGGGCGACGACGCCTTTTCCGCTACCGGCACCTTCGAGCTGACGATGGGCGACAGCACCATGGATATTGATTTGTCGGCGGCGGATCAGAACGGTGACGGCGACGGTTTTATCGACGCCAGCGAGCTGGTGAATGCGATTAACGACTCTGACGATAACCCCGGCGTTTCAGCGGCACTGGTAAAAACCGATGGCACCACCACCATTATGCTCACCTCGGACAGCACCGGGGCGCAGAGCGCGTTTTCGGTGAGCGTAACGGGGCATGATGCCAGCAACGATAGCGCCAGTGCGCCCGTTGCCACGGATGTTTCCTCCGCTCAGGACGCGATTATTCATCTCGGCAGTGCCACGGGGCCTGAGATCACCAACAGCAGCAATACCTTTGATGATGTGATCCCCGGCGTCACCATGACTTTCACCGAAGTCAGCGATTCTGACAGCGATCTCACTACCTTTAACATCAGCGAAGATTCCAGCGCCAGCCAGGAGAAAGTACAGACTTTTGTTGATGCTTATAACACCTTGATTGATACGGTTGATTCGTTGACCACCCACGGTGATGACAGTACCAGCGCCGGGGTATTTGCGGGTGACGCCGGGCTCAGCTCACTGGCGAACCAGCTCGATGATATCGCCCATGCCAGCTACAACGGGGTGTCGATTGTTGACTATGGCATCACGCTTGATTCTCACGGCCACTTACAGATTGACTCCGACCAGTTCAACGACGAAATGGCGAAAAATCCTGACGGTCTGACCTCTATTTTCGTTGGCGACAACAGCATGGTGGCGCAGATGGACGATCTGATTAACACCTACACGGACTCCAGCAACGGCATCATCACCCTGCGCCAGCAGAACATTGACGATCAGATGAGCAAAATTCAGGACGAAGGCGATCAGCTTACCGATACCTATAACGCCAACTATGACCGTTATCTGGAGGAGTACACCAACACGCTGGTTGAGGTGTACACCATGAAAGCCAGCATGGCGGCATTCGCGTAACTCAGAAGGAATATCCCTAAAGATGTACCAAGTACAGGATGGCTATTCGCAATATAAAGAGATCGATCTCGCGGCGCGTACTGCGGCGGCATCGCCTCTGGAACTGGTGCTGGTGCTGTTTTCTGGTCTGATGGACGAGCTGGAACGCGCCAAAAGTCATATTGAAGGGCGGCGTTTCGAGAAGAAAGCCCAGAGCATCAATAAATGTATCGACATTCTCAATGCGCTTACCAGTTCGCTGGAATTTGAAACCGGCGGCGAGCTGGTGGTCAACCTTTCATGCCTCTATGACCACTGTGTGTATCGCTTGTATGAAGCCAGCGGTGAACTGTCGGCAGAGAAAATCGATGAAGTGATGCTGATCTTAAGCAATCTGCGCGAAGGCTGGGAAGGGCTTTCGGGCAAGCTGGGTTAAGACGATGGAAAAACAATGCAGGCAACTTTTCGCGCTGGTTGAGGCGATGAATGAGGCACTGGATAAACAACGCTGGCGACGCCTTCCGGCACTGCATCAGCAGTTGATGCGCCAGTTTCACGATTACGCGGCGGCGGAAACCGATGCGGCGCAGTTGTGTGCGGTAAAAGCACATTTATACGGCGCGTTTAATGCCCTGATTAAACGGCGCGAGCAGCGTGCAGAAGTGTTGAAGGCGCGTATGGAACAGCATCAGCGCCATCAGGAAGGCGTGCTGGCCTACTCAATTGTTAATTTACTTTCGGAGAAGTCATGAATCCGGCATTGCTTGCCACGCTTGGAACGCTTGCGGAAACGGCGTCGCTGAAAGCGGATATTTTACCGCCGGTGAGCGGTGAAAACGCGCCCGCGTTTACCCTGCCGAAAATGGCGGTCGCGGCGGTGGCGGAGCGCGTTCATAGCGCTAAAACCAGCCAGCAACAGGCGACGCGCCCGCAGGAGAACGATCCGGTGGCGATGCAGGCGCTACTGGCACTGTTACTTCCGCAACCTGCCGCGCTGCATCAGGACACGCCGCAGCCGCGAAATGTCGCAACATCGCCGGTTATCCAGCACTTGACGAAAGCGGTGGCGCAAAACGCGCCGCAGCGCTCGACGCAACAGCAGGAGCCCACACCGTTGCCGCTGCAGTTGCAGGCGCTGGTCGGCCAGTTGCCACAGGCGAAACCGGAGCAGCAGGCCAGACTGGCGACTTACGCCAGTGAAGATTTACATGCCATTGCGCCGACGCAGCCGCGCGTATCGGCACAGCCCGCTCGTCCGAAACCTGAGCCAAACCGCGTGACCGCGCGCCCGCAGGTCGAGCGTAAAACGGAAAAAGTAGCAGACAGCGAGCCGGTTATTGCGCGGGGCGTGTTGCAGGTTAAGACGCCGGAGCTGGTCAGCGATCATCAGGAGATTGTCGCCAAACCAGCCACGCTTTCGATGGACGAACTGGGCGAAAAGCTGACGACGCTTCTGAAAGATCAGATTCACTTTCAGCTCAACAAACAGCAGCAGATCTCCACGATACGTCTTGATCCGCCGTCGCTTGGCAAGCTCGAGATCGCCGTGCAACTCGACAACGGCAAACTGACGGTGCACATCGGCGCGAACCAAAGCGAGGTTTGTCGCGCGTTACAGCAGTTTAGCGACGATCTCCGCCAGCATCTGACGGCGCAAAATTTTATGGAGGTGAACGTACAGGTCTCCTCCGAAGGGCAGTCGCAGCAACAGCAACAACAGTCGGGCCATCAGCAGGAGGAGGTGAGTGCCGCCTTACAGCTTGATGATGCGCCTCAATTTCAACAGAACGAATCCGTTTTAATCAAAGTGTAAAGGCAAGATGAAGAAAATCGTGGTGGCGGGCGTGGTCAGCGCCGTGCTGGCGTTAGTGGTAGGTGCCGGAGCAGGATGGGGAGTCTGGCATCATTATGCCGGAAAAGGAAAACCGACTGCCGCCGCGCAGACGGAATCCGTGGAAACTCTGGATGAGAGCAAAAGCGTATTTGTGACCTTACCGGAAACCATTGTCACGCTGCATGATAAAAATGGCGCGGATCATTATTTGTCGGCGGAGTTAGTCATGGTGGTCGCCAGTGATAAAGAAGCGGAAAAAATAAAACATCAGGAGCCGCTGTATCAAAGTATTGCAGTTGAATGCCTGACGGAAATGAAATTTGAAGATTTGCGCGGCATGAAAATATCTGCCATCCGCAAACTGATTTCTGACGCGTTAAAGCAAGATCTTCAGCGTCGCAAAATGAGCGCACCGTATAAGGATTTACTGGTGAAAAAAGTGGTCTTCCAGTAATCACCAGGCGGATATAAACATGCTACAGGATGTATTCGAGTCAGAAGAATTTGCTGCCGCGCCGGTATTAACCCCGCAGCAGGAGAGCCACTATTTGCAGGCCTATTTACCGTTGGTACGTAAAGTGGTGCGGCAACTTGCCCCGCAATGTAACTGCATTATTGACCGTCAGGATATGGAACAAACGGCGTTAATGGGGCTGCTTAACGCCATTCGCCGCTACGGGCTGCCGGATGAAGGTTTTGCGGGCTATGCCGTGCACCGGATTCGCGGTGCGATCCTGGATGAGCTGCGCGCTCTCGACTGGCGACCGCGCCATCTGCGGCAGAAATATCATCAGATGAAGGACCTGATTCGCGAAACGCGTAAGAAACTGGGGCACGAACCGGAGTGGTCAGAGCTGGCTGTGGAAGGGATCTCGCATGAAGATTATCTCGAATATCAGCAACTGGAAGGAGCGGAAACGCTCGCCAGCCTTGACGAACTGCTGAACGGCGAAGGGCCTGGCATTCCGCTTGCTGGCAGGGAACTGGAAGATCAGTTTATTACTCAGCAAATGCTGCAACAGGCGCTTTCACAATTAAGTGAAAAAGAGCAACTGATCCTCTCCATGTATTACCAACATGAGATGAATCTCAAAGAAATTGCGCTGGTATTAGGGCTAACCGAGGCCCGAATTTGTCAACTGAATAAACAGATCGCGCAGAAAATTCGTGATTTTGTCTATCCGAATTAAAGTGAAGAAATCATGCAAAAAATATTAGGTTTACTGGTGGTGCTCGGCTGCGTATTTGGCGGATATTTTGAAGCGGGTGGACAATTAGTCGCTATCTGGCAACCGGCGGAAATGATCATTATTTTAGGCGCAGGTTTCGGGGCAATGATTATTGGTAACCCAAAACATGTGCTGAAAGAGATTGCTCATCAAATTAAAGGCGTGATCAGTAAAAAACAGCTCGGGCCGGAGTTTCAGCGTCAGCTTTTAATGTGCCTGTATGAGTTGCTCGAAATGGTGCAAAACGGCGGCCTGCGTATGCTGGATCAGCATATCGAGCAGCCGGAAGAGAGCACCATTTTCCAGAAATACCCGCTGATATTAACCCAGAAGCGGCTGGTGACTTTTATTGCCGATAACTTTCGCCTGATGGCGATGGGCAAAATCGACGCCCATGAACTGGAAGGCATTATCGATCAGGAGCTGGACACCGCCGAAGAGTCGCTGCTCACGCCGTCGCGCTCATTGCAACGTACCGCCGAAGCGATGCCGGGGTTTGGCATTTGTGCGGCAGTGCTCGGCATCATCATCACCATGCAGTCGATTGACGGCTCTATCGCCCTGATTGGCCTGAAAGTGGCGGCGGCGCTGGTGGGAACGTTTTTAGGCGTGTTTATCTGCTACTGCCTGATGGACCCGCTCGCCAACGCCATGGAACAGCAGGCGCGGGCGGAACATTCCCTGCTGGAGTGCGTGCGTACCGTGCTGGTGGCGCAGGCGGGCGGCAAACCGACGCTGCTGGCGGTGGATGCCGGGCGTAAGCTGCTGCATCTGGCGTCCAAACCGACTTTCGCCAACCTCGACGCGTGGGTGAATGCGATGCTGGAGCAAGAATAAGCATGAGGAAGACGGGCAACCGCCGCGAGCGAGGGGCAAAAACCACCATCGTCCGGCGGCAGATCAAAAAGAATCATGCCGGGCATCACGGCGGGGCGTGGAAGGTGGCGTTCGCCGACTTTACCCTGGCGATGATGGCACTATTCATGACGCTGTGGATAGTGAACAGCGTCAGTAAATCCGAGCGTGAAAGCATTATCGCCGCGCTGCACGGGCAGTCGATTTTCAATGGCGGCGGGCTGTCGCCGTTAAATAAAATCAGCCCGACGCATCCGCTGAAACCTGCCACCGTGGCGGTGCCGGAAGAGACGGAGAAAAAAGCGCGCGACGTCAACGAGAAAACGGCGCTACTGAAGAAGAAGTCCGCCACTGAGCTTGGCGAGCTGGCGACCAGTATCAACACCATCGCCCGCGATGCGCATATGGAAGCCAATCTGGAGATGGAGATTGTCCCGCAGGGATTACGCGTGCTGATTAAAGATGACCAGAACCGCAATATGTTTGAACGCGGCAGCGCGAAGATTATGCCGTTCTTTAAAACGCTGCTGGTGGAGCTCGCGCCGGTATTCGACTCGCTCGACAACAAAATTATTATTACCGGGCATACCGATGCGATGGCCTATAAAAGCAATATCTACAACAACTGGAACCTTTCGGGTGACCGCGCGCTCTCGGCCCGTCGGGTGCTGGAAGACGCCGGAATGCCGGAAGATAAAGTGATGCAGGTAAGCGCGATGGCGGACCAGATGCTGCTGGACGCGAAAAATCCGCAAAGCGCGGGCAATCGGCGCATTGAGATTATGGTGCTGACCAAAAGCGCGTCCGATACGTTGTATCAATATTTTGGTCAGCATGGCGATAAAGTGGTGCAGCCGCTGGTGCAAAAGCTGGATAAGCAGCAGGTGCTTTCGCAACGAACGCGTTAAATGCTGAATCTTTACGCATTTCTCAAACCCTGAAATCACTGTATACTTTACCAGTGTTGAGAGGTGAGCAATGCGTAAAATCATTCATGTGGATATGGACTGCTTTTTCGCCGCGGTGGAGATGCGCGACAATCCCGCCCTGCGCGATATCCCTATTGCTATTGGCGGCAGCCGCGAACGCCGGGGGGTGATCAGCACCGCCAATTATCCCGCGCGTAAATTTGGCGTGCGTAGCGCCATGCCAACCGGCATGGCGCTCAAACTGTGTCCGCATCTCACCTTGCTTCCAGGGCGCTTTGACGCCTACAAAGAAGCGTCAAATCATATCCGCGAAATCTTCTCTCGCTACACATCGCGTATTGAGCCGCTGTCGCTGGATGAAGCTTATCTCGACGTCACCGACAGCGTACATTGCCACGGTTCTGCGACCCTTATTGCTCAGGAAATCCGTCAGACGATTTTCAACGAGCTGCAACTTACCGCCTCTGCGGGCATTGCGCCGGTAAAGTTTCTTGCCAAAATCGCCTCTGATATGAATAAACCCAACGGACAGTTTGTGATTACGCCGGCGGACGTCCCGGCATTTCTGCAAACCTTACCGCTGGCAAAAATTCCCGGTGTCGGCAAAGTCTCGGCGGCAAAACTGGAAGCGATGGGGCTGCGGACCTGCGGCGATGTACAAAAGTGTGATCTGGTGACGTTGCTTAAACGCTTTGGCAAATTTGGCCGCATTTTATGGGAGCGTAGTCAGGGGATTGACGAGCGCGACGTTAACAGCGAAAGGTTGCGAAAATCCGTCGGTGTAGAACGCACGATGGCGGAAGATATTCATCACTGGTCTGAATGTGAAGCGATTATCGAGCGGTTGTACCCGGAACTTGAACGCCGTCTGGCAAAGGTAAAACCTGATTTGCTGATTGCCCGCCAGGGGGTGAAATTAAAGTTCGACGATTTTCAGCAAACCACCCAGGAACACGTCTGGCCGCGGCTGAATAAAGCTGACTTGATCGCCACTGCGCGTAAAACCTGGGATGAACGCCGTGGCGGGCGCGGTGTGCGGCTGGTGGGGCTGCATGTGACGTTGCTGGATCCGCAAATGGAAAGACAACTGGTGTTGGGATTATGAATAATATACAAATAAGAGACTATCAGCCTGGCGATTTTCAGCAACTATGCGCTATTTTTATTAGAGCGGTTACGATGACCGCCAGTCAGCATTATTCACCACAACAAATTGCCGCCTGGGCGCAGATTGATGAACATCGATGGAAAGAGAAACTCGCGAAATCACAAGTGCGGGTTGCTGTGATTAATGCACAACCGGTTGGTTTTATTACCTGCATTGAGCATTATATCGATATGTTATTTGTTGATCCGAAATACAACCGCTGCGGGGTTGCCAGCGCTTTGTTAAAACCTTTGATTAAGTCTGAATCCGAACTTACGGTAGATGCCAGCATAACCGCAAAACCCTTTTTTGAACGTTATGGTTTTCAGACAGTTAAGCAGCAGCGCGTTGAATGCCGGGGAGCGTGGTTTACTAATTTTCATATGCGATATAAACCGCAACATTAAATTCAGCTTGCAATGAAAATAACGCCCGCCTAATATGTGCGCGTTTTCTTATTCCACAAACTGCAAGGAGGTAAATCATGAAAAATCCTTTATCAATGACTCTTTGCAGACCTTTCCAGGATTAATTCTTTTTTTCTTGCCCTGGATTCGTCTGCCATTTCCTGATTTTTATATTTATATACTCTAAATAATTCGAGTTGCAGGAAGGCGACAAGCGAGTGAATCCCCAGGAGCTTACTAAAGTAAGTGACTGGGGTGAACGAACGCAGTCGCAGTACATGCAACTTGAAGTATGACGAGTATAAATGGAATGATACATGGGCAAATATATTCGTCCCTTATCCGATGCGGTATTTACCATCGCATCTGATGACCTGTGGATCGAGAGTTCAGCGATCCAACAATTACACACCTCGGCAAATTTACCCGACATGCAACGCGTAGTAGGGATGCCAGATTTACACCCCGGACGCGGCTATCCGATTGGCGCAGCGTTCTTCTCCGTAGGCCGTTTTTACCCGGCACTGGTCGGCAATGATATCGGCTGCGGCATGGCGCTATGGCAAACAGATATTCTCGCGCGTAAATACAACGCCGATAAGTTTGAAAAGCGATTATCTGTGCTGGATGACGTTGCTGAAGAAAGCTGGCTGGAGGAAAACCTGCCGTCAGCGTTTGCACAGCATCCGTGGCGCTGCGCGCTTGGCTCTATCGGTGGCGGAAACCACTTCGCAGAACTGCAACAAGTTGATCAAATTATCGACGCTGAACTGTTTGCACTGTCAGGTCTGGATGCGCAGCATCTGCAACTGCTGGTCCATAGCGGCTCGCGTGGTTTAGGGCAGTCTATTTTACAGCGGCATATTGCCCCGTTTTCGCATCATGGTTTGCCTGAAGGCAGTGACGACGCGCTACAGTATATAGCGGAACATGACGATGCACTGGCGTTTGCGCGTACTAATCGCCAGCTGATCGCTTTGCGCATAATGCAACAAGTTAAGGCCAACGGAAATTCGGTTCTGGATGTGGCGCATAACTTTGTTAGCGCATGTCGAATCGGCGATCAACAAGGATGGTTACACCGTAAAGGTGCCACACCGGATGACAACGGTCTGGTGATTATTCCCGGTTCACGCGGTGATTACTCCTGGCTGGTTCAGCCCGTCAGGAGTGAGGAAACATTGCATTCGCTGGCGCATGGGGCTGGGCGTAAATGGGGGCGCACCGAGTGTAAAGGGCGTCTGGCAGCGAAATACACAGCGACGCAGCTCTCACGTACTGAACTTGGCAGCCGGGTAATTTGTCGCGATAAACAACTCATCTTTGAAGAAGCGCCACAAGCTTATAAATCGGCTGAAAGCGTGGTGCAATGTCTGGTGCAGGCTGGGTTAATTATTCCTGTCGCGCGACTGCGTCCGGTGCTAACGCTCAAAAACAGTGGAGGGAAAAAAGGATGATCTTGCTGCAACTCTCCTCAGCTCAGGGACCGGAAGAATGTTGTCTCGCAGTGAAAAAGGCGCTGGACAGGTTGATTAAAGAAGCTACCCGACAAGACGTCGCGGTAACGGTGCTGGAAACAGAAACGGGCCGCTACTCTGACACGCTGCGTTCGGCGCTGATTTCACTTGATGGCGACAACGCATGGGCACTAAGCGAAAGCTGGTGTGGCACTATCCAGTGGATTTGTCCGAGTCCGTATCGGCCTCATCATGGGCGCAAAAACTGGTTTCTGGGCATTGGGCGTTTTACCGCTGATGAGCAGGAACAATCGGATGCAATCCGTTATGAGACGCTGCGTTCGTCGGGGCCGGGCGGTCAACATGTCAATAAAACCGACTCGGCGGTACGCGCCACGCATCTGGCATCCGGGATTAGCGTGAAGGTTCAGTCAGAGCGCAGCCAACATGCCAACAAACGGCTGGCGCGATTGCTGATTGCCTGGAAGCTGGAGCAACAGCAACAGGAAAATAGCGCGGCGCTGAAATCGCAGCGGCGAATGTTCCATCACCAGATTGAACGTGGCAACCCGCGACGGACGTTTACAGGGATGGCTTTTATCGCTGTGTAATTGAGGAATGTCACCCGCCGTTTTCTTCGTGAAAGCGGCGGGCAAAAATGAAAGGATTCGTCATGTTTATCGGTCATCTTCCGGCTGGATATTTAATAACTTGTACTTTAGTGAAACGCCTACCGCTGATTTCTCGTCATGCGCGGTGGGCGATGGTTATTGGCTTAGTCGGGGCCGTTGCGCCCGATTTTGATCTTTTCTGGTGCTATCTGGTTGATAACGGGCAACGACATCATCATCTTTACCCGTCTCATTGGCCATTATTATGGTTTGCTCTGCTGGCGGCGACATTAGTCTGGGCCGCAATTGCGAAGAATAAACTTCCGGCGTGGCTGGGCGTGGTGTTTTGCCTGAATGGTATTGTGCATTTGTTGCTTGATACGCTGGTCGGTGATATCTGGTGGTTGATGCCTTTCGTTAACCAACCCTTTGCACTCTTTCATATTACGGCGGTACATCATCCGTGGTGGCTCAATTTTTTATTACACTGGTCGTTTTTACTGGAACTGGCATTAGTAGCTGCCGCCATTGCCATGTGGTGCAGGCGTAATGCTAAAATGGTAAATGTAAAACGCGTGAAAAAATGATTCTGACTTTAAGCGGCGTAACATGTTTCCTGGGGAAATTCTCCCGTGGCTAAGTATGTTTTCCTGACTTTGCCCCAGGCTCTGAACATATAAAAATTCTGCTTTTCACCCTTAAGTTCTTTCACGGATTCCAGCGCAAAACTTTCTTTGGTGATCAGAAATTCTCCCCATGAAATATGGTCGCAGCTATATAAATATGCGACCTTTTCATGAGTTTCATAATGTTTTGTTATTTCGATATAGATAGCCATTGGCTTCAAACAGTAGTCCACGCCCGCAGGCGTGGACATTATTGTAATTACTTCGCCGGAATTTCTTTCAGCAGTTCAGTCAGCAGTGTCCAGTAATGGCCTACGCTTTCGATGTGAACCTGCTCATCCGGAGAGTGCGGACCGGTGATGGTTGGCCCGATAGAAACCATGTCCATTTCCGGATACGGTTTTTTGAACAGACCACATTCCAGGCCCGCGTGAATAATCTGGATGTTCGGCGTCTTGTTGAACAGGCGCTGATAGGTTTCACGTACCAGATGCATCACCGGAGAATTAGCGTCCGGCTGCCAGCCAGGATATGCGCCTTTCGCTTCGGTTTTCGCGCCAGCCAGTTTACCCAGCGAATCCAGCATGCTCACCACGTAGTCTTTACCGCTGTCGATCAGAGAACGGATCAGACAGTGAATTTCTACGTTATTGTCAGTCATGGTCACTACACCGACGTTCAGGGAGGTTTCAACCACACCTTTTGCCACGTCGGAGTTGCGGATCACACCGTTCGGGGTGGCGTTCAGCAGACGAATAAAGGTATCGCGAGATTTCGCAATCAGGGCAGCTTTATCGTTCGCAACAGAGTCCAGCAACAAGGCCAGATTTTTCTCTTTCTCTGCCAGCTCGTTTTTCAGGATGTCCTGATAGGTATTCACCAGCGTTTTCAGTGCGTCGACTTTATCAGCTGCGACAGCGATGGTCGCAAAGGCTTCACGCGGGATGGCGTTACGCAGTGTGCCACCGTTGAAATCGATAAGACGCAGGTCCAGTTCTTCTGCATGTCCCGCCAGGAAGCGCACCAGCAGTTTGTTCGCGTTACCCAGGCCAACGTGGATTTCACCGCCGGAGTGACCGCCTTTCAGACCTTTTAAGGTTAATTTGAAGGTTTCAAAACCAGCCGGAACGGCTTCACGATCTAAATGCAGGTTGGAGGTGAAGTCGATACCCCCAGCACAACCCATGTAGATTTCACCTTCTTCTTCGGAGTCGGTGTTAATCAGAATGTCAGCCTGCAACCAGTTGCTCTGTAAGCCGAACGCCCCGTCCATACCGGCTTCTTCGGTCATGGTTAGCAGCACTTCCAGCGGGCCGTGAACCACGTTTTCGTCAGCCAGAACCGCCAGTGCAGAGGCCATACCAATGCCGTTATCCGCGCCCAGCGTGGTACCGCGCGCTTTAACCCATTCGCCATCAATATAAGGCTGGATAGGATCTTTAGTGAAATCATGCACGGTGTCGTTATTTTTCTGCGGCACCATATCGAGGTGGGCCTGCAAGACGACCGGTTTACGATTTTCCATACCTGCGGTGGCAGGTTTACGAATCAGGATATTACCCACCTGATCGCGTTCGACATGGAAACCTTTCTCTTTTGCCCAACCAACAATGTATTCAGCGAGTTGCTCTTCATGATAGGACGGGTGAGGAATAGAACAGATTTTGGCAAAAATATCCCACAGCGGCTGTGGAGATAATTGAGACAGTTCAGACACGTTAAGTCTCCTTGTCGATCACCCGCAAAACAGTATTGCAGGTCACAGGGTTAGCAGAAAATGTTGTCAACACAAGACAGGCTTGCGAGATATGTTTGAGAATACCACTTTATCCCGCGTCAGGGAGAGGCTGTGCGTAAAAAGACGCGGACTCATGTGAAATACTGGTTTTTAGTGCGTCAGATCTCTATAATCTCGCGCAACCTATTTTCCCCTCGAACACTTTTTAAGCCGTAGATAAACAGGCTGGGACACTTCACATGAGCGAAAAATACATCGTCACCTGGGACATGTTGCAGATCCATGCACGTAAACTCGCAAGCCGACTGATGCCTTCTGAACAATGGAAAGGCATTATTGCCGTAAGCCGTGGCGGTCTGGTACCGGGTGCGTTACTGGCGCGTGAACTGGGTATTCGTCATGTCGATACCGTTTGTATTTCCAGCTACGATCACGACAACCAGCGCGAGCTTAAAGTGCTGAAACGCGCAGAAGGTGATGGCGAAGGCTTCATCGTTATTGATGATCTGGTGGATACCGGCGGTACTGCGGTTGCGATTCGTGAAATGTATCCAAAAGCGCACTTTGTCACCATCTTCGCTAAACCGGCAGGTCGTCCGCTGGTTGATGATTATGTTGTTGATATCCCACAAGATACCTGGATTGAACAGCCGTGGGATATGGGCGTCGTATTCGTCCCGCCAATCTCCGGTCGCTAATCTTTTCAACGCCTGGCACTGCCGGGCGTTGTTCTTTTTAACTTCAGGCAGGTTACAATAGTTTCCAGTAAGTATTCTGGAGGCTGCATCCATGACACAGGCAAACCTGAGCGAAACCCTGTTCAAACCCCGCTTTAAACATCCTGAAACCTCGACGCTAGTCCGCCGCTTTAATCACGGCGCACAACCGCCTGTGCAGTCGGCCCTTGATGGTAAAACCATCCCTCACTGGTATCGCATGATAAACCGTCTGATGTGGATCTGGCGCGGCATTGACCCACGTGAAATCCTCGACGTTCAGGCGCGTATTGTGATGAGCGATGCTGAACGTACCGACGATGATTTATACGATACGGTGATTGGCTACCGCGGCGGCAACTGGATTTATGAATGGGCCACCCAGGCGATGGTGTGGCAACAAAAAGCTTGTGCGGAAGAAGATCCACAACTCAGTGGTCGTCACTGGCTGCATGCGGCCACGTTGTACAACATTGCCGCCTATCCTCATCTGAAAGGGGATGACCTGGCCGAGCAAGCGCAGGCTTTGTCAAACCGTGCCTATGAAGAGGCCGCCCAACGTCTGCCGGGCACGATGCGGCAGATGGAGTTTACCGTACCAGGCGGTGCACCCATCACCGGCTTTTTGCATATGCCGAAAGGCGATGGCCCGTTCCCGACGGTATTAATGTGTGGTGGTCTGGATGCGATGCAGACGGATTATTACAGTCTGTATGAACGTTATTTTGCCCCGCGCGGCATTGCGATGCTGACTATTGATATGCCGTCGGTGGGCTTTTCTTCAAAATGGAAGCTCACCCAGGACTCCAGCCTGTTGCATCAGCACGTCTTAAAGGCGCTGCCTAACGTCCCGTGGGTGGATCACACCCGTGTCGCGGCCTTTGGTTTCCGTTTTGGCGCTAACGTTGCTGTGCGTCTGGCATATCTTGAATCGCCGCGTCTGAAAGCGGTTGCCTGTCTTGGTCCGGTAGTTCATACCCTGTTGAGTGATTTTAAGTGCCAGCAACAGGTGCCGGAAATGTATCTTGACGTTCTGGCGAGTCGTTTGGGGATGCATGATGCTTCCGATGAAGCGTTGCGTGTGGAACTGAATCGTTATTCATTAAAAGTGCAAGGATTGCTGGGCCGTCGCTGCCCGACGCCAATGTTATCAGGCTATTGGAAGAACGATCCGTTCAGCCCGGAAGAGGACTCACGCTTAATCACCTCATCATCTGCTGATGGTAAATTGTTAGAGATTCCATTTAATCCGGTGTATCGGAATTTTGACAAAGGTCTTCAGGAAATCACGAGCTGGATCGAAAAACGATTGTGTTAAAAATTTGCTAAATTTTACCAGTTTGGTAAAACAGGTGCATCACAACAGGAGATCGCAATGACGTTACCGAGTGGACACCCGAAGAGCAGATTGATCAAAAAATTTACCGCACTAGGCCCCTATATTCGTGAAGGTAAGTGCGAAGATAATCGATTCTTTTTCGATTGTCTGGCTGTATGCGTCAACGTGAAACCAGCGCCGGAAGTGCGTGAGTTCTGGGGTTGGTGGATGGAGCTTGAAGCGCAGGAATCCCGTTTTACTTACAGCTACCAGTTTGGTCTGTTCGATAAAGCAGGCGACTGGAAGAACGTTCCGGTAAAAGATGCCGAAGTGGTTGAGCGACTGGAACATACCCTGCGTGAGTTTCATGAGAAGCTGCGTGAACTGCTGACGACACTGAATCTGAAGCTGGAACCGGCGGATGATTTTCGTGATGAACCGGTGAAGTTAACCGCGTGAGTGAAAAGTGCCGGATGCGCCGCATCCGGCAATCTCCATTAAAACTGATAGGTCATCCCAACCGCGACAATATCATCATTATTAATATTTAATTTGTTATCGCTGTCCAGTTGGTTGATTTTATAATCAACAAACGCTGACATATTTTTGTTGAAATAATATGTAGCACCGACATCAATATAATTGACCAGATCCTCATCACCGATGCCCTCAATATCTTTCCCTTTCGATAAGACATAACCCAGCGATGGACGCAGGCCAAAGTCGAATTGGTATTGAGCGACTGCTTCAAAGTTCTGCGTCTTATTGGCAAAGCCGCCAGAGATTGGCGTCATTTTACGCGTTTCAGAATAGAAAGTTGCCAGGTAAATATTATTGGCATCGTATTTCAGGCCTGTTGCCCATGCTTCTGCACGCTTGCCCGTGCCACGGCTTTGCAGGTTCTGCTCGTTGGTGCGATCGGAGTTGGTATAGGCTCCACTAATGGCGAAATCGCTGCCGCCAAAGTCATATGTCAATGACGTGCCGAAGCCATCACCGTTTTGCTTTTTAACGTCGCGGTTTTCGTTTTTTCCTTGATATTGCAGGGTTAAGTTCAGACCATCGATAACGCCGAAGAAGTCGGTGTTCCGATACGTTGCCAGACTGCTGGCGCGTTTGGTCATAAAGTTGTCGGTCTGCGCGGAGGAATCGCCGCCGAATTCCGGGAACATATCGGTCCATGCTTCCACGTCATACAGCGCCCCCAGGTTACGACCATAGTCGAAAGAACCCAAATCTTTATATTTCAACCCGGCAAAGGCAAGACGCGTTTTTTGCTGAGCAGTATCACTCTCTGCTTTATTTCCGGCAAACTCTGCTTCCCAGCGACCATAACCGGTCAGTTGATCGTTAATTTGTGTTTCGCCTTTAAAACCAAAACGGATATAACTTTGGTCGCCATCTTTACTGTCATTATCGCTCATATAATGCATGGCTTTAACTTTGCCATAGATATCCAGTTTATTACCGTCTTTGTTATATATTTCTGCGGCCTGTACGGATGCCGATGCCACAATGCCCATCACCACTAATGCCAGAGTGCTCTTTTTCATTTTCATTCCTGATTTTAATTAACGCGCGAATATTCAGCGGGAGAGCCCCGTTGAAAACAGGAAAGTTTTTAACCTGAGATTGTTAAAGATATATTACAGATTAATGATATTCTTAAAATGTGGTAATTTATTAAATCTGTAATAAAAGCGTAAACAACTGCCGCTACGCTTGCTGATCCCGCGCAACAAAACGCCATGCTTTGCTTGCAGATGGTTGGCAACCGGCGACAGTCCTGCTAAAACGTTCGTTTGATATCATTTTCCCTAAAATTGAATGGCAGAGAATCATGAGTGACAGCCAGACGCTGGTGGTAAAACTCGGCACCAGTGTGCTAACAGGCGGATCGCGCCGCCTGAACCGTGCCCATATCGTTGAACTTGTTCGCCAGTGCGCGCAGCTACATGCCGCCGGGCATCGGATTGTAATTGTGACGTCGGGGGCGATTGCTGCCGGGCGTGAGCACCTGGGGTACCCGGAACTGCCAGCGACTATCGCCTCAAAACAACTGCTGGCGGCGGTAGGGCAGAGTCGACTGATTCAACTGTGGGAACAGCTGTTTTCAATTTACGGCATTCATATCGGGCAGATGCTGCTGACCCGTGCCGATATGGAAGATCGTGAACGTTTCCTGAACGCCCGCGATACGCTGCGTGCGCTGCTCGATAACAATATCGTTCCAGTAATTAATGAGAACGATGCTGTCGCTACTGCAGAGATTAAAGTCGGCGATAACGATAACCTTTCGGCACTGGCGGCGATTCTGGCAGGTGCCGATAAACTGTTGTTGCTGACCGATCAAAAAGGTTTGTATACCGCTGACCCGCGTAGCAATCCGCAGGCAGAACTGATTAAAGATGTGTACGGCATTGATGACGCACTGCGCGCGATTGCCGGTGACAGCGTTTCAGGTCTTGGAACCGGCGGCATGAGCACCAAATTGCAGGCCGCGGACGTGGCTTGCCGTGCGGGTATTGACACCATTATTGCCGCGGGCAGTAAGCCGGGTGTCATTGGTGATGTGATGGAAGGTATTTCCGTCGGTACGCTGTTCCATGCCCAGGCGACTCCGCTTGAAAACCGCAAACGTTGGATTTTCGGTGCGCCGCCTGCGGGTGAAATCACGGTAGATGAAGGGGCAACCGCCGCCATTCTTGAACGCGGCAGCTCCCTGTTGCCGAAAGGCATTAAAAGCGTGACTGGCAACTTCTCGCGTGGTGAAGTCATCCGCATTTGCAACCTCGAAGGTCGCGATATCGCTCACGGCGTCAGTCGTTACAACAGCGATGCATTACGCCGTATTGCCGGACACCACTCGCAAGAAATTGATGCAATACTGGGATATGAATACGGCCCGGTTGCCGTTCACCGTGATGACATGATTACCCGTTAAGGAGCTGGCCGATGCTGGAACAAATGGGCATTGCCGCGAAGCAAGCCTCTTATAAATTAGCGCAACTCTCCAGCCGCGAAAAAAATCGTGTGCTGGAAAAAATCGCCGATGAACTGGAAGCACAAAGCGAAATCATCCTCAACGCTAACGCCCAGGATGTTGCTGACGCGCGTGCCAATGGCCTTAGCGAAGCGATGCTTGACCGCCTGGCACTGACGCCCGCACGGCTGAAAAGCATTGCCGATGATGTGCGCCAGGTGTGTAACCTCGCCGATCCAGTGGGGCAGGTAATTGATGGCGGGGTGCTGGACAGCGGCCTGCGTCTGGAGCGTCGTCGCGTACCGCTGGGGGTGATTGGCGTGATTTATGAAGCGCGCCCGAACGTGACGGTTGATGTTGCTTCACTGTGCCTGAAAACCGGTAACGCGGTGATCCTGCGCGGCGGCAAAGAAACGTGTCGCACTAACGCGGCAACGGTGGCGGTGATTCAGGACGCCCTGAAATCCTGCGGTTTACCGGCGGGTGCCGTGCAGGCGATTGATAATCCTGACCGTGCGCTGGTCAGTGAACTGCTGCGTATGGATAAATACATCGACATGCTGATCCCACGCGGCGGGGCTGGGTTGCATAAACTGTGCCGCGAGCAGTCGACGATTCCGGTAATCACAGGTGGTATAGGCGTATGCCATATTTACGTTGATGAAAGTGCAGAGATCGCTGAAGCATTGAAAGTGATTGTCAACGCGAAAACTCAGCGCCCGAGCACGTGTAATACGGTAGAAACGTTGCTGGTAAATAAAAACATCGCAGATAGCTTCCTGCCCGCATTAAGCAAGCAAATGGCGGAAAGCGGTGTAACATTACACGCTGACGCAACTGCGCTGGCGCAGTTGCAGGCAGGCCCCGCGAAGGTGGTGGCTGTTAAAGCCGAAGAGTATGACGATGAGTTCCTGTCATTAGACTTGAACGTCAAAATCGTCAGCGATCTTGACGATGCTATCGCCCATATTCGTGAACACGGCACGCAACATTCCGATGCGATCCTGACCCGCGATATGCGCAACGCCCAGCGTTTTGTTAACGAAGTGGATTCCTCCGCTGTTTACGTTAACGCCTCTACGCGTTTTACCGACGGCGGCCAGTTTGGTCTGGGGGCGGAAGTTGCGGTAAGCACACAAAAACTCCACGCGCGCGGCCCAATGGGGCTGGAAGCTCTGACCACCTACAAGTGGATCGGCATTGGTGATTACACCATTCGTGCGTAAATAAAACCGGGTGATGCAAAAGTAGCCATTTGATTCACAAGGCCATTGACGCATCGCCCGGTTAGTTTTAACCTTGTCCACCGTGATTCACGCTCGTGAACATGTCCTTTCAGGGCCGATATAGCTCAGTTGGTAGAGCAGCGCATTCGTAATGCGAAGGTCGTAGGTTCGACTCCTATTATCGGCACCATTAAAATCAATAAGTTACACATCATTAGTACCTTCCTTATTTTTTGACTGGGACAAATTTGGGACCGATGGGTTCAGGATCGAGTCTATTTGCCGTGCGTGTTCGGTAAGGTGATTAGGTGCAAGGTGAGCATATCGACGAACCATTTCGATAGACTCCCAGCCTCCCATTTCCTGTAACACTGACAACGGGACTCCGGCTTGAACCAGCCAACTTGCCCAGGTGTGTCTCAAGTCGTGAAATCTGAAATCATCAATACCAGCCCGTCTCAGCGCCGCTTTCCAGGCTGTGTTTGCGTCATACCGCATCTTCCTTACTGTTGGCGCTTTCGTTCCGTCTGGTTTGGTACAGCTTTCCTTGTACACAAATACCCAACGGTGATGATTCCCGATTTGTTTTTTCAAAACGCGACATGCAGTATCATTCAGCGCAACGCCAATTGCGCGGTTTGATTTACTCTCTTCCGGGTTTATCCATGCCACCCGGCGCTGCATGTCTATTTGTTGCCATTCAAGGTTGATGATGTTCGAGCGTCTTAAGCCTGTTGCCAGTGCAAATTCAACAACAGACTTTAATGGCTCCGGACATTCATCAATCAGCCTTTGTGCTTCATGGGGCTCCAGCCAGCGGATCCGTTTATTCTTTGGTTGAGGCACTTTAATAATTGGTGCCTTATCCAGCATTTTCCATTCACGCTCTGCGGCTCTTAGTAGGGCCTTTATAAATGAAAGATGCGTAGCCTTCGTTGCAACGGACGCTGGTTTTGGCGTGTATTCTGGAACAGGTTTCCCTTTTTTTCTGCATGCTTCTGCCCTGAGTTTCCAGTTTTCCTCATGACGCCGGTTCGTCATTTTCTGCATTGCTGAATAAATTTTTGATTCAGTAATGTCTCTTAGTTGCATTCCTGCGAAATGTTGAAGCCAGAATCCGATCCGGCTTTTGTCATCGTCCAGTGATTTTTTATGTGCTTTCTCTTCAAGCCACCTGACACACGCTTCCTCGAACGTTATATCAGGTATTTCACCAAGTTTGCTGACCCGCCATGCTTCAGCCTTTAGCTTGTCATGGAGTTCTGTCGCCTGCCTTTTGTCCTTTGTTCCAAGAGACTGTTTAAATCTTTTACCGTTCGGCAATGTGAAACTGGCGTACCATATTTCACCTCTGCGGAAGAGTGACATTTTCTTTCCTCTGTTATGCCATCACCCGCGCTCACCTGGACAGTATGCAGCGGAGACTGAAGAGCCGCAATGCAGGCTTGTCGTGTTGTGAGGTAAGGAGATTTATTCTTAGTGGGATCTTTGCGTGTTGCCTGAAGACGCCCTGTGCGTATCCAGTTAATGGCAGTCGGTCTGGATATCTTGAGAAAATGACAGGCCTCATCGAGTGTGAGGCTGTATGGCTCCATTATTTCACCTCTTGCTGTGACATTGTTGAAAAATGGATACCAGCTCGTTGCTGCCAGACGATCCAACCGAGAGTCATATCCCATGCCATGTATTCGTTATCGCCGTTTTTTGCTCTCCGACGATCTACTAAGTCACCGAAACGCTTTTCCATGAATAATTCATAAGCTTCGCGTTCATCTGGTTCTACTTCCAGAGATAGGAGTGCGATTTCATAAGCACGGCGCTCAATATCGTCTCGCACGTCAAGGCTGCTGATACGCTCTTTAATTTCTTTAATCAGTTCTTTGTCGGTAAAAGTGGTCATTATGCTCCAGCCTCCGGTGCTTTTGGCATTACTGCCCAGTGAGTGATATTGACGTTTTCAAGGTCCCCGACCTGAAATGTCCATTGCCATTCTCCGGTTTCTTTTTGTCCCCAGGTGTACCAGAGAGAACGCCAGCCAATTAGCCAGCCTTCTCCGTTAGCATCGAATAACAAAACACTTTCATTTGCTGGTGGCAGTTCAGTTGACACTGGTATTACTTTGTTTTCCTGTGCTGCACATTTAGCTTCAAGCGCATCGAATTTACGCACTAGGTATTCAGCATCTGTTTTATTTACTTTCAGATCTCGCGGTACACATCTCCCACGAAGAAACCCTTCCATTTCGAAAACATTCATGCGCATTTGCGTAACTCCGATAACTCGTTAAAGCGTTCCATAAACATCCCGTAGGCATGGCCCGGTGCCAGTGGAATCACGTTGAACATCTCTGTTGCCGGGATACCTTCCAGTACAGGCCAGAAAGAGCCATCATCAAGCCCGAGATCGCGGCGTTCGGTTGCCAGCATGATGAGATCGGCATATTTCACGGGCGTACTCATAACTGGGGGTAACCCGTATTTCTCACGGATTACGGCGTCTATTTTTTCTTCCATTTGTTTATAGTCAGGAAGAAGGCGTTTCAGTGGTGCGGGAATGTCCTGGCAATACGCTTCTGTTGCATCATGCATTAACGCTTCAAAAGCAAATTCCTGCGGCACCAGCTGGCTGCAAAGAACCGCATGTTGGGCGACGCTGTAGAAGTGCGAAAGATGACCGGCAAAGCGACAGATATTTGAAAGGGAAACCGCGATATCGTTAATATCGATGTCGTCTTTATTTATCCTGTCATAATAAAAATGCTTCCCGGAAAAAGTTTTAATAAATGACATTTTGTTCTCCACGTATATGCGCTGCACCGCGCTGAATTCTGGTAAAAAAAATCCCTCACCATCCGGCGATTATTGAGTAAATTACGTTTCCATAAATGCCCCCGCAGGGGCATTTGCAGTAATGAAATCAGGCGATGAAAGTACCAATAAAGGTTTCTACTTTGCTGTCCTTGAATTTCTCAACAAGCAGATCACGAAATTCGTTAGCCATTTCTTCCTGCACCGCCTCCAGCTGAATAATGCGCAGAACCAGTACAGGACGATCGCCAGTGATAATACTGAGGCGTAATTTAAACGGACGTTCTTTCAGACCTTCAAACGGAACGCATTTAAATTCAAATGCCACTGGCATAATGTCTTTGGTCTTCGCTTCGACAGACTCCATCAGGGAGCGTTTGCCGCTGAAGTCATTATCTTCAAAATCAGCGGTCTGGTTTGCTTCAATCGTGATTTTACGGACAGCCGCAGCCGCTTTTGTTGCCTGAATAGCGTCACCATTAGCATCAAAGCCCACAAGATAGTCGGCCCAGTCTTCAATCCATTCTGCTAGTGACTTCTGGGAGTTACGCTCGCCGTTAACAGACAACAGAGCAGAGAACGGTGCTGTCTTTTTCAGTTTGAGTGTGGCGGTGTTATCTGCGTGACCTGGTTCATCAATAGTACCCAGGTTAAGCACACTGACGGCACGCATATTATCAGCATCGATAAAGCAGCGGGTGCCTTCATCTGCAAGATCTTTAGAATAACGGGTAAAGTCATCGATGCTGGCAGTGGAAAGCGCACCACGGAAACGGAAGCGATTTAAATTAAATTTTTCCAGATCATGAATGCGGAAATTCTCAGGCAATGCCACAGCATCGGCACCAATCTTACTGATAATTTCATTAACACCCTGAGCAGAAATAAGGGCATGGATTTGATTAATTGCGGTTGCGTCTAAGTTCTGAGACATAATAAGTCCTCACTATATAAAGATATTCAGTGATGAGATAAATAATCAGTTAATTAAGAACGATATTAATGACCTGCTGCGCGAAGTTTTCCGTCAGGTTCACCGGCAAGAGTCAGTAATTGTCCCTGGTCTTCCTGCAGAATAGTCAGGCGACCACCGCGATTGACATACATCGGCGTTTCGGTGGTGTCTTCTTCAGAAATTTTCCCGCGGTTAGTCGGGCGAACATATGAGAGTTTGTGTTTGATTTTCACACGGTTCTCATCAAACGGTTCGATTTCCAGGTTGAGCGAGACCTTACCTTTGGTTTTCGTGTTCATCACACCGGAAGCGACTTCACTGAGAACAGCGCCGATTTTGGTTTCAAATACGCCGCCGTCCAGCTCCCCGATAAATGCCTGCACATCAGTACTGCGTTCGCTAGCCATTTTGCTGCTCCTCATCATATCGACCCTGCAAGGTCGGTTGGTTTCTCCACAAAACAGAGAAGAACACCTGCGGTGACTGCCGCCCGGATGGATTGGGTTATGAGCCCGTCGTCCGGTGATGCTCTTCTCTGTTTTGTAAAAAGAGCGGTACCAGCCGGAAGCAAGGGTACAAACTGGTACCGCCAAAGCAGTGGCTGTTGTGGTGGGGTTGTCACTCAGGCGTATGGTCAACCTGACAATCCGGTGTCCTCAACGGGGAAAGAGTAACCCCGCCATACTTACCGCCGCGCCATTTCGCGGATTACCACAACGCTGAGAGCACTTAGCCAGTTACGGCACCACACTTTGTCGCGGCTCCATAAATGCCCTCATCGTTGCACCCTGGTCTCTTCCCAGGCGTCAAACCGAATCGCCACGCTGGTTAGGCGTCTTATCAGTATCATCATTGACTTGCACATTCCGGCTACCTGGTTTGTTTGCTCGAGCAAGGAGTGGATTGTCCCCTTTAACGTCACCAGACCGCTAACGACGCATGTGCCATACGCCGTGTTACAACCAAATTTTGTTTTAATCTTGCCTGTGTTATGTTTCTTTTAGATACATTATGTATCTCATGGGTACATTGTCAAGTATAAAAAAACCTGCCGAAGCAGGTTCATAAATATTGATTAGGCCTTTATTGTGTATCTTCTTGGTTTTCCCGAGAAAATCACTGTACCAATTATAGAGCAATTACCGTTAATCTTAATGTAAGGCTCAGGCCAGTTTGGGTTTAATGCTTTGAGATAACGCTGTGTTCCATCTTCTATCAATCGCTTGAAGGTGGTTTCGCCTGTATCGTGCATCAATGCAATAACGTCGTCACCGTGGCAGGCAGGGACTTCGGGATCAACAAAAATCATGTCTCCAGGGCGGTACTCATCAATCATTGAATCACCAATCACCCGCAAGATATAAGTCATTTCGCCACAGGGTACAGGGCAGGGATACGTTTCTGCTGTGCTCAAATCAACCTCAGAATAGCCAACTTCTTTCCATGCTCCGGCCTGTACCCATGATATGACAGGGACTAACGTTATTTGTTTGTTAGTGATTGAAACATCAGGTTTTTTTGTGATGTTCGTTGTCTGGTGTTCTTGATCAAGCCATCCGACAGGCAGGTCGAAACATTTTTCGATGTGCCGTGCCATGCTGTCACCGATATTTTTAGTAGCGCCATCCCCCATAAACCTGCTGGTTTGGGTTGGCTCGCGATCAATCATGGTGGCAAAGGATGAATTTCCGCCAACACCATCTCTCAGTTTTCTGGCGTTAGACCGCCGGATGTCATGGATTGTTTTCATAACGAAATTAAAACCTTTGTACCGATAAGGTACAAGTATCTTGAAGGTTCATTTCAATCATGTAATATGTATACCGGAGGTACATATTGTATGAAAGCGTATTGGGACTCTTTAACCAAAGAACAGCAGGGCGAGTTGGCCGGAAAAGTTGGCTCAACACCTGGCTACTTACGGCTGGTTTTCAATGGTTATAAAAAAGCCAGTTTTGTGCTGGCGAAAAAACTTGAGCAATGCACGTCAGGTGCAATTACGAAATCTGACTTAAGACCGGATATCTATCCGAAAGATTAACAGAACACCTTCAATTTTTAACCACAGAACGATGAGGCTAACCGTGGGTAAGTATCACTGGAAAGTAGAAAAACAGCCTGAGTGGTACGTGAAAGCTGTCAGAAAAACTATCGCAGCGTTGCCGGGTGGTTACGCTGAAGCAGCTGACTGGCTGGATGTAACAGAGAACGCATTATTTAACCGCCTTCGTGCCGATGGCGATCAGATTTTCCCGCTGGGATGGGCAATGGTTTTACAGCGCGCGGCTGGCACTCACTACATTGCGGATGCTGTCGCACAGTCTGCTGGTGGGGTGTTCGTATCGCTTCCTGAAATTGAGGAAGTAGAGAACGCCGATATAAACCAGCGCCTGCTGGAAGTCATCGAACAGATCGGGAATTACTCAAAGCAGATTCGTTCGGCAATCGAAGATGGGGTCGTGGAGCCACACGAGCAGACAGCAATTAATGATGAGTTGTATCTGTCAATTTCGAAGCTCCAAGAGCATGCAGCACTGGTCTACAAAATCTTTTGCGCTCCAGAAAAGAGTGACGCCCGCGAGTGTGCAGCTCCGGGCGTCGTGGCGTTTTGTGTCTGTGGAGAAACTAACGCATGAACAGTTTAACGGCAAATAACCGTTTGTCGCAACAGCTGGTGGTCAGCGTCGCTGAACACCTGTTGTTACGGCATGAATGCAGATTACCAAATCACCTGGCTGTAAGTAACCACAGAGAACTTTACCTGACTGTGGGGGGCGAGTTGTGCAGGAACTTAACCGCTGGTTTAGTGACGGAAGAGGACTTTATGTTCATGTTATTCGTTGGGAGCCAGAAACACAGCGCGTTATCTATCTTCGCAAAGACTACCCGCATGAGTGCTTTAGTCCTTTGTGGAAATTCAGGCGTGATTTTATTGAGTGTGAAGGACCACCAGCACATTGATTCTGCCATTCCGGGACGTTACACTGTTCAGGCACCTTATAAAGCGGGTGCCGGGATTGGCGTCCTGGAATTGATCAAGGCGATATATGACGCGCCAGCGTCTTTTTTATCGTCCGCATTTGCTCACATCAAAGTTATGGTGGGCTGGGCGGGGGCATCGAAAGATGCGCCGGTTTCCTTGATCACCGGTTACGCCAACCCCGTTCAGTTCACCACCAGCGAAATTGGCGTTTCCGGTGGTGGAAGTATTTCACCGATCAAGGAGGCTGCCATCATGGCTACTGTCCCAGCCCTCACTCGTCTGAATGATGAAGACTTACATAAACTCAGTTATGTAACAACAGCACTACGTGCTCTGCGCAAGGTAACTCTTTCAGATCCGCAGGCGCATCAACTTCTGGTAGAAACCCTTCTTAACTTGCAGGCTGAACGTATTCGTTTGGCGGATAAGGCTAATCTTCATATTCACCGTCTCCTGAATATCAGCGGAGGGCATCGTCATGCTTAATCCGTTGATCCTCAATATTCACCGTTTACTTCAGCGTAAAAAAATATCAATTCCTACAGTTGGGCAGTGGTACACCACACCTGCAGGGCATGTTCTACGTGTTAGCCTGGTTGACCGTGAATGCCAGAAGGTGATTTGTGAACCGCTTGGCCGTAATTACCGCGTCAGTATGCCGCTTATAGCCTTTCGCTCCGGAAAAAACATGAAGCATCTCGGAGGTGCAGCATGAGTATGGAGTTGATGGTTAAAGCGATGAAAATTCGAGTGGGTAATCCATTGCGAAAACTGGTTCTGATCAAGCTGGCTGATAATGCCAGCGATCAGGGTGAGTGCTGGCCCAGCTACCAGCATATTGCTGACCAGTGCGAGATTAGCAAACGTTCTGTGATGAATCATATTGCGGCCCTTTGTGAGTCCGGGCTGGTAAAAAAAGTCACCCGGAAAGGTGAAAAAGGTAACTCAAGTAATATCTATCTCCTTCATCTTGATGGTGCAGGAGATTCACTAGGGGGTAGTGCAAATAATTCACTATCTGGTGCAGCAAATTCACCAGGTAGTGCAGGAGTTGCACCAGGGGGTAGTGCAGGAGATTCACCCAGAACCAGTCACTCTTTTGAACCAGTCAAAGAACCAGTCAATGAACCAATAGCTGTTGGTGCATCAGTTGATGAGTCCGTGCGAGTTCGTTCAAACCGACCGGAATACTCTCCGGAGTTTGAGCAGGCATGGCTGGTATATCCCAAACGTGCTGGTGGCAATTCAAAATCTGCAGCCTTCAAAGCCTGGAAAGCCCGTTTGAATGAGGGGGTAAACCCCGAAACCATGCTGGAAGGTGTGAAACGCTACGCGGGCTGGGTATCTGCGATGGGTAACAGCGGCACACAATTTGTGAAACAGGCTGTCACGTTCTTTGGTCCGGATCGTCATTTCGAAGAATCCTGGGAAGTTCCTGCGGTATCTGCAGCCAGACGCGAGGACCCGTACTTCAAAGCCAGTTACGACAACGTGGACTACAGCCAGATCCCGGCAGGATTCAGGGGGTGATCATGAGTCTTTTGAATGAAGTTCAGAAATACATTGAAGCCCATCCGGGGTGTACTTCCGGAGACATTGCGGATGCTTTTGCAGGTTACTCACGGCAGCGCGTTCTGCAGTCAGCAAGCAAGTTACGTCAGAGTGGTCGTGTGGCTCACCGTTGTGAAGGAGATACACACAGACATTTCCCGCGCCTGACTGAGAGAGCGCAGGATCCGGAACCACAACCAGTTCGTGAAACCAGACCTGTGCGCAATTTCTATGTCGGCACTAACGAGCCCCGGGTGATTTTGTGCCTGACCCGCCAGGCTGAAGAACTGGAGTCAAGGGGCTTATACCGTCGTGCTGCAACCGTGTGGATGGCGGCATTCCGTGAAAGCCACTCCCAGCCAGAACGAAACAATTTTCTGGCGCGTCGTGAGCAGTGCTTACAGAAAAGCAGCAAGCGCGCTGCATCGGGTGAAGAGTGGTATCTGTCAGGGAATTACGTGGGGGCGTAATGACGACGTTAACTCAATGCCAGCAGCAGGTGCTGGATATGCTGATTTCTTATCAGAAAGAGCGTGGCTTTCCGCCAACCAATCAGGAGGTGGCAACCATGCTGGGATACCGTTCAGTGAATGCAGCTGTGGAGCACCTCCGCGCACTGGAGAAAAAAGGCGTCATCACGATAAAGCGTGGCGTGGCCCGGGGTATCACTCTTCATACCGCGGTGAAGGACGACGACAGCGAGGCGGTCGGGATTATCCGCTCACTGCTTGCCGGTGAGGAAAACGCCAGGCTGCGTGCAGCCCACTGGTTACATGAGAGGGGCCTGAAAGTATGAAATTGATCCTGCCTTTTCCGCCCAGCGTGAACACGTACTGGCGACACCCCAATAAAGGGGCGCTTGCAGGTAAGAGCCTGATAAGCGCGGCGGGGCGAAAATTCCAGAGCGCAGCGTGTGCAGCCATCATTGAGCAGTTACGTCGTTTGCCGAAACCAACGTCGGCACCAGCTTCAGTGGAGATCGTGTTGTTTCCTCCGGATAACCGGCTTCGCGATCTGGACAACTATAACAAGGCGCTGTTTGACGCCCTGACCCACGCGGGTGTGTGGGTGGACGACAGCCAGGTGAAAAGAATGCTGGTGGAGTGGGGGCCGGTTATCCCGGAAGGGAAGGTCGAAATCACTATCAGTAAGTACGAGAAAACGGCGGGTGCAGCCGCCTGATTAAGAGGAGAAACGAAGTATGAGTAATCTGATGGTTATTGATGGTATTGAAGTTCGTCGTGATGCTTATGGTCGTTACAGCCTGAACGATCTGCACAGGGCTGCCGGTTCTCTGGATAAGCATAAGCCTGCATTCTGGCTCCGCAATGAGCAAACTGAACGTTTAATAAGCGAGTTGCAGATTTGCAACTCGGTCAATATAGCGCCAGTAAATGTCATTCGAGGTGGAAATAACCAGGGAACGTATGTCTGTAAGGAACTGGTGTATGCCTATGCAATGTGGATCAGCCCGTCATTCCATCTGAAGGTGATCCGTACTTTCGATATGGTAACCAGCGCACCGGAAAAATTATCCGGGCAGGCTGCTGACAAGATGCAGGCTGGTGTGATTCTGCTGGACTTTATGCGTCGGGAGTTAAACCTGTCTAACTCATCTGTGCTTGGTGCCTGTCAGAAACTCCAGGAGGCTGTTGGCTTACCGAATCTGGCACCGCGCTATGCCATTGATGCTCCTGCTGACGCGCCTGATGGCTCAAGTCGCCCCACGCTGTCGCTGAGTGCACTGCTGAAACAGTATGGTATCCGCCTGACGGCTAATCAGGCATATCACCAGATGGTGAAGCTGGGGATCGTCGAGCAGCGCGAACGATACAGCCGTACCGCGATTAACAACATCAAAAAATTCTGGTCGCTGACGGCGAAAGGCTGCATGTTCGGCAAGAACATCACCAGTCCCGCAAATCCGCGCGAGACGCAGCCGCATTTCTTCGAATCCCGATTCCCTGAGCTGTTAAAGCTGCTCGATACCGTACATTGAGGTGACCGTGAGAGCACTACTGACCCCTGAAATTGCCCCGCGTATGGGGATCGTATTGTTCAGACCAGGTTCAGAGCTGATGCCCCTGTTTATGCAGGGGCGTATCCTGCTGGAGCCTGAGCCGGAACGTTATTCATCTTTCGCCAGTGGTGCCGTTCCGGCGGCATCACAACCGCTGGCGGATGATCCTGCCGTTCGGGCCGTGTTCCGCAATGAGGCAGTGATCCGTCGTGCTGGTGGCGTGGAATGTCTTGAAAGCTGGTTACTTCGTGAAAAAGGCTGCCAGTGGCCTCATTCCGACTGGCACAGCGAGAACATGACAACAATGCGACACGCGCCGGGCGCAATCCGTCTGTGCTGGCACTGCGATAACCAGCTGCGTGATCAGTTCACGGAACGGCTGGAATCAATGGCAACGGATAACTGTGCCCGCTGGGTGTTGTCTGTTGTGCGTCGGGATCTCGGTTTTGATGATAGTCACGTTGTGACAATGCCGGAACTGTGCTGGTGGCTGATTCGTAATGACCTGGCGGATGCCTTACCGGAAAGTGCAGCCCGTAAGGCACTGAGATTACCGAAGCCTGTTGTGCCGTCTGTCACCCGGGAAAGTGACCTTGTGCCTTCGGTTCCTGCCACCAGCATCATCCAGGATAAGGCGAAAAAGGTGCTGGCGCTGAAAGTGGATCCGGAGTCGCCGGAGTCTTTTATGTTACGCCCAAAACGTCGCCGCTGGGTTAATGAAAAGTACACACGCTGGGTTAAGACACAGCCGTGTGCATGTTGTGGAAAGCCTGCTGATGATCCCCACCACCTGATAGGCCACGGTCATGGCGGGATGGGTACAAAAGCGCATGACCTCTTTGTGTTGCCTTTGTGCAGAAAGCATCACGACGAGCTGCATGCGGATACCGTGGCATTTGAAGAGAAGTATGGCTCCCAGCTGGAGCTGATATTTCGTTTTATCGATCGCGCGCTGGCAATTGGCGTGCTGGCCTGATTTTGTGGAGAAAGTTGATGCGTGATATTCAGATGGTTCTGGATCGTTGGGGAGCATGGGCGGCGAGTGATAGTTCTGGAGTAGACTATTCTCCTATAGCTGCTGGGTTTAAAGGGCTTCTTCCCTATACAAGCAAAACACGTCAGGCTTGTTCAGATAGTGATGCATTAATTATTGAAGGTTGTCTTGCTCTTCTTAAGAAGAGAAAACCGTATGAGCACTCTCTGATTGTGGCTCATTACCTGTATGGCATCTCGAAAAGGAAGATAGCAAAAGCATACAAAAAAGATGAGAAATTGATACGTATAGAGATACAGTTGGCTGAAGGGTTTATAGATGGTTGTCTCTCGATGCTGGATATTCGTTTAGAAATGGAGTAATAAAATTAAGGCAGCAACATAGAGTTTAACTTTGTTGCTGCGTAACAGATTTAATCTGGCATTATGGTAGATAATTGTGGGCTAGGTTTAACCCCGTAGGTTTCTGATATTCTTTTAACGTTGATACCTACGATTTTTCTGACAGCTCCCAACGAAAATTCTAACTCTTTAATCCCTGCGTCTTTAGAAGTGTTGTTCATATAATAACGGCATGCTTCTCGAATTGACTTGCAAACGATAAATAGAGGTGATTCATCTGGGATTTGAGAAAGCAAAGAGGTCAAACATGTTCTTAACTCTTTGAGTGATTCGGCAACAAAACAGGGGTTTTCAAGATGATATTCTACGAACAAAGCCCCTTTATCATCCAATTCATTTATAATCTTTTTTGCCAGATTTCTTTCATCATGCTGTTGAATATATTTCAAAGCATCGAAGGTAATATTAATCGAACCTTCAAGACAGGAGCTTATAAGGCTTTCATGATCTTTTTTCCATTTTCTTAATACAGGTGCCGGATAGTCTAGCCCCTGATTCTTATCTATTAATACAGAACAAGTAGCACACAGCCATATGCCATTGTTAATTGACTTCCTTTCTGTTTCTGATTGTGACATGTCATAGCGTGGGCCATCAGGAGATGCTGCACATATGTGAGCAGCAACTCCTGTCTTGATTGATTTATTGCCATCAATTGATGGGCCAATGGTCAATCTAGGGCATGAAGGGTTTGAACAAATGAATGCTGCCCGCTCTGCTAATTTTTTTATAGTGTCTTTAGAAAAATTATGTCGCATGTAGTGAACCCAATATATGAGAAAAATATTACTAACGCGGTCCGCATTTTATCATGTAATGTGTTAAGAGTGGTTACTTCGCCACACAGCTTAAACCCGCCGTCGAGCGGGTTTTGTCGTTTCTGGGGCTGGGGATTCGTTGGTCCTTGCCTATTCCGCAGTTATCCATTGGTTCGGCTTCTTTGACGTTTCCGCTTCTGATTTGCGGTACATGATGTTTCCTCAATTTGCACTTGCTGTATCAGCGAGGTGAGAGATAACTACAAATGCCTCATAACCCAAATACATGGCTGGAGTTGGTCCAGAGCTGGTGGCGTGGAGACACACCGCTGGGCGCAGTGATTATGTCGATTGTTATGGCTGGTTTACGTATTGCCTATTTTGGCGGTGGTGGCGGCTGGAAGCGAAAAACACTCGAAATTCTACTCTGTGGCGCTCTGACGCTGACTTTTGCATCCGCTCTTGAGTATGTCGGATGGCCTAAATCACTATCTGTTGCCATTGGTGGTGGGGTGGGGCTGATCGGTGTCGATGCTATTCGTGGGGCTGCAATGCGAGTAATCGGTAACAAATTTGGTGGCTCTAAGGAGTAATTTATGCAGGTACTAAATTCCCAGCGTAAAGCTTTCCTGGATATGGTTGCATGGTCAGAAGGAACGGATAACGGGCGACAACCAACACGAAACCACGGTTATGATGTTATTGTTGGTGGCAAACTCTTCACTGATTACTCCGATCATCCTCGCAAACTTGTCACGCTGAACCAGAAACTTAAATCAACAGCCGCCGGACGTTACCAGCTTCTTTCCCGTTGGTGGGATGCCTACCGCAAGCAGCTTGGCCTGAAAGACTTCTCTCCGAAAAGCCAGGACGCTGTTGCACTGCAGCAGATTAAAGAGCGTGGCGCTTTACCGATGATTGATCGTGGCGATATCCGTCAGGCTATCGATCGTTGCAGCAATATCTGGGCTTCATTACCCGGTGCAGGTTACGGTCAGTATGAACATAAAATCGGTGACCTGATTGCCCGGTTTAAAGAGGCTGGCGGGGTGGTAAATGAAGTTGAGCTATAAGCTGGTTATCGCTGCTTTCTTCGTGACTGTCATCGGTTCTTTCACATGGTCTGCCAGCCACTACTACAGCAAATATCAGCACGAAAAGAAACGTGCTAATGAGGCTGTACGAAATGCTGAATCAGCAACTGCCATTACCAATAACGTCCTGCAATCACTGCAAATCGTCAATACAGTTCTGGAGGCTAACCAGTATGCAAAACAGCAGATCGCACTGGAGTCACAGAGAACCCAGGAAGATATCAAAGGGGCTGTTGCGGATGATGATTGTGCTGTACGTCCTGTGCCTGCTGCCGCTGCTGACAGGTTGCGGAAGTACGCGAACAGTTTACGTGCCGGTTCCGGCGGTACCGCTGCCAACAAGCCTGACCACTGAAACGCCCCAGCCAGTCATTCCCGACCCGCTGACCTATGGGGCCAGTCTGGATCTGAATGTGAGCCTGCTTTCGGCGCTGGGCCAGTGCAACATCGACAAGGCCAGTATCAGGAAGATAGAAACGTCACGCAACTCACAGTAGCCATTACAAAGCTCATCTGCGGGTGGGCTTTGTAATGGCTTATTCGTAGTTGTCACCAGGGAAGTATTCCTGAAACTTTGATTTTGGGAGCTGGGTTTTCGCGAAGTTCGCAAGCCTTCCTCTTGTAAGCATGTAGTCACACCCACCTTCTTGTTTGAGAAGGTCACCAGCTAATGTCCGATACACAACGTCACTTCGCAAAATTTCAATGGTGGAATTCCTGATGAGAAATGTTTCACACATCGGGCATCTAATTAACCAAGCGGTATCACGGTTCTGCCAGGTCGCATCTGAATTGCAAGCCGGGCAGCATTTCTGATCTTCTTGTCCTATGACCATTGTCATGCTCTCGCATAGTGAAGGAATTTTCAGATTAACTCATTTTCAGACGCATCGTAATGGCTTAAGGAAACAATTAATGCCACCACGTACACCAAAAGCCTGCCGCGTTCGCGGTTGCCGCAATACCACTACTGACCCGTCAGGCTATTGCGAAAGCCACAAAAGCGAAGGCTGGAAGCAATACAAACCAGGCCTGTCACGTCATCAGCGCGGTTACGGTTCGAAGTGGGATACCATCCGTGAACGTGTGCTGAAGCGTGACAAAGGCCTGTGTCAGTTATGTCTGCGTGCCGGTGTGGTGCGTGAGGCGAAAACCGTTGACCACATTATCCCTAAGGCGCATGGCGGCACTGACGCTGACAGTAATCTGCAGAGCCTGTGCTGGCCATGTCATAAGGCGAAGACGGCCCGTGAACGGTTGAAGTGATAATAATTCTCAACTTCCTGAGGGGAGGGGCGGGTCAAATCCCTGCGGCCTGACGTCTTCCGGACTGCCCGCCCCATCGTTTTTTTATACCCGCGAAAAATGAAATTTAACCAGGAGTGCCGCATATGGCTGGAACGGCGGGGCGTTCCGGGCGTCGCCCCAAGCCAACGGCGCGCAAGGCGCTGGCCGGAAACCCCGGCAAGCGAGCCCTGAACAAAGATGAACCTGTTTTTACGCCCATCAAAGGTGTTGAGCCACCGGAGTGGTTCGCAGAAGAAGATCTCCCTCTCGCCACGATCATGTGGCAACTGACAACCAAAGAACTCTGCGGTCAGGGCCTGCTGTGCGTGACTGACCTGGCGGTACTTGAGCGGTGGTGCGTGGCCTATGAGTTCTGGCGACGTGCCGTGAAAAATATTGCCAGACAGGGCAACACCATCACCGGTGCAATGGGCGGCATGGTCAAAAATCCGGAGCTGACCGCCAAAAAAGAACAGGAGTCCGAGATGAGCAGTACGGGGGCAATGCTCGGACTCGACCCCAGCAGCCGCCAGCGTCTGATTGGCCTGGCGGGGCAGAAGAAAGCCACTAACCCGTTTCTGAAAATTATCGAATCATGAGCCGGAAATCTTACCCCAACGTAAATGCTGCCAATCAGTATGCCCGGGATGTCGTGCGCGGAAAGATTGTGGCCTGCCAGTTTGTGATTCAGGCCTGCCAGCGCCATCTTGATGACCTGATGGCGGAAAAAAGTAAGTCGTTTCGTTACCGCTTCGACAAGGACCTGGCTGAACGGGCCGCCAAATTTATTCAGCTGTTGCCGCACACCAAGGGTGAGTGGGCATTCAAGAGGATGCCCATCACGCTGGAGCCGTGGCAGCTCTTTGTGATCTGCTGCGCGTTTGGCTGGGTCAATAAAGGCTCCCGGCTGCGCCGCTTCCGGGAGGTGTATACCGAAATCCCCCGTAAGAACGGCAAATCAGCAATCTCTGCCGGTGTCGCCCTGTATTGTTTTGCCTGTGATAACGAGTTCGGCGCGGAAGTGTATTCCGGTGCCACGACGGAGAAACAGGCATGGGAAGTCTTTCGTCCGGCAAGACTGATGTGTAAACGCACACCCATGCTGACGGAAGCGTTCGGGATTGAGGTTAACGCCTCAAACATGAATCGTCCGGAGGATGGCGCGCGGTTTGAACCGCTGATCGGTAACCCCGGTGATGGTTCATCACCCCACTGTGCGGTGGTGGATGAATATCACGAGCACGCCACCGATGCGCTTTACACCACGATGCTTACCGGGATGGGGGCGCGACGTCAGCCACTGATGTGGGCCATTACTACTGCCGGGTACAACATTGAGGGGCCGTGCTACGACAAGCGACGGGAAGTTATCGAGATGCTCAACGGGTCGGTACCCAACGATGAACTGTTCGGGATCATCTATACCGTTGACGAAGGCGATAACTGGACCGACCCGCAGGTGCTGGAAAAAGCTAACCCGAATATTGGCGTGTCGGTTTATCGCGAATTTTTGTTAAGTCAGCAGCAGCGTGCGAAAAATAACGCCCGTCTGGCAAACGTCTTTAAAACAAAACACCTCAATATCTGGGTGTCGGCGCGTTCGGCGTATTTCAACCTGGTGAGCTGGCAGAGCTGCGAGGATAAATCACTGACCCTTGAGCAGTTCGAGGGGCAGCCGTGCATTCTGGCCTTTGACCTGGCGCGTAAGCTGGATATGAACAGCATGGCGCGACTTTATACCCGCGAGATTGACGGTAAAACGCATTACTACAGTGTGGCCCCGCGTTTCTGGGTACCGTATGACACGGTGTACAGCGTCGAGAAAAATGAAGATCGACGGACAGCCGAACGCTTTCAGAAATGGGTGGAAATGGGCGTTCTGACCGTTACCGATGGTGCGGAGGTGGATTATCGCTACATCCTCGAGGAGGCCAAAGCGGCGAACAAAATCAGCCCGGTCAGTGAGTCACCCATCGACCCCTTCGGGGCGACCGGGTTGTCACATGACCTTGCTGATGAAGACCTGAACCCCATCACTATCATTCAGAACTACACCAACATGTCCGACCCGATGAAAGAGCTGGAAGCGGCAATTGAATCGGGGCGCTTTCATCATGATGGCAATCCCATCATGACCTGGTGTATCGGCAACGTGGTCGGCAAAACCATTCCGGGTAACGATGATGTGGTGAAGCCCGTCAAAGAGCAGGCGGAAAACAAAATCGATGGTGCAGTTGCGCTGATTATGGCGGTTGGCAGAGCCATGCTGTACGAGAAAGAAGACACGCTGTCTGACCACATTGAGTCCTATGGGATCCGCTCGCTTTAACTGAGGTAATTATGATCATGCTGATTCTCGCGCCTCTGGTGGGCGTGCTGGGTGCGCTTTTGCTGGCGTATGGTGCCTGGCTGATTTATCCCCCGGCGGGGTTTGTTGTTGCCGGGGCGCTGTGCCTGTTCTGGTCGTGGCTGGTGGCGCGATATCTCGACCGTACACAGCCGTCTGTCGGCGGAGGTAAATAGTGTTCTTTTCGGGATTATTTCAACGAAAAAGTGACGCACCGGTGACCACGCCAGCAGAGCTGGCGGATGCTATCGGGCTGTCATATGACACCTATACCGGAAAGCAGATCAGCAGCCAGCGGGCCATGCGACTGACGGCGGTTTTTTCCTGCGTCAGGGTGCTGGCGGAGTCGGTCGGGATGTTGCCCTGCAACCTGTATCACCTGAACGGCAGCCTGAAACAGAGAGCCACCGGCGAACGTCTGCATAAACTGATCTCCACGCATCCCAATGGCTATATGACGCCGCAGGAGTTCTGGGAGCTGGTGGTCACCTGTCTGTGCCTGCGGGGAAACTTTTACGCCTACAAAGTGAAAGCATTTGGCGAAGTGGCTGAACTGCTGCCCGTCGATCCCGGCTGTGTGGTACCGAAGCTTAACAGTAGCTGGGAGCCGGTCTATCAGGTCACATTCCCGGATGGCTCCACGGATGTACTGAGCCAGGAAGATATCTGGCATGTGCGCACGCTGACGCTGGACGGACTGGTGGGGCTGAATCCCATCGCCTATGCCCGCGAGGCAATATCGCTGGCGGCAGCGACCGAAGAGCACGGGGCCAGACTGTTCAGCAATGGCGCGGTGACGTCGGGTGTGTTGCGTACAGAGCAGACGCTGTCAGATCAGGCTTATGAGCGCCTGAAGAAAGATTTTGAGGAGCGTCACACCGGGCTTGGCAATGCTCACCGCCCGATGATCCTTGAGATGGGGCTGGACTGGAAGTCGATGGCGCTGAACGCCGAGGACAGCCAGTTCCTGGAAACCCGCAAGTTTCAGCTTGAAGAAATCTGTCGTCTGTTCCGGGTGCCATTGCACATGGTGCAGAACACCGATCGCGCCACCTTCAACAATATCGAAGAGCTGGGGCTGGGATTTATCAACTATTCACTGGTGCCGTATCTGACCCGCATTGAGCAGCGGATCAACACCGGACTGGTACGAAAAAGTAAGCAGGGCGTTTATTACGCCAAATTTAACGCCGGGGCCTTACTGCGTGGGGATATGAAGTCCCGTTTTGAAGCCTACGCTACCGGGATCAATTGGGGAATTTACTCTCCCAATGACTGCCGCGACCTGGAAGATATGAATCCGCGTCCCGGTGGTGATGTCTATCTCACACCGATGAACATGACCACGAAACCCTCCGATGGCAGTAAAGCCGGTAAGCAGAAGGATAACGCCAATGCAGACGAAACAACGTCTTGATGTACCGCTGAGTCTGAAATCTGTCAGTGACTCCGGTGAGTTTGAAGGGTATGGCTCCGTCTTTGGTGTAAAGGACAGCCACGATGATGTGGTGATGTCAGGGGCATTTGCTGCTTCCCTGCGGGCGTGGAGTGACAGAAAAGCGTTACCTGCGCTGCTCTGGCAGCACCGCATGGATGAACCCATCGGTGTTTACACCGAAATGAAGGAAGACGATGTCGGGCTTTACGTCAGGGGACGGTTGCTTATTGATGATGATCCCCTCGCAAAACGCGCACATGCACACATGAAGGCCGGTTCGTTAACCGGCCTTTCTATTGGGTACGTCCTGAAAGACTGGGAATACGACCGGAGCAAAGAAGCCTTTCTGCTGAAAGAAATCGACCTCTGGGAAGTCAGCCTGGTGACGTTCCCGTCTAACGACGAGGCGCGGATCAGCGACGTCAAGAACGCACTGGCCCGCGGGGAAATCCCCGAACAGAAAAAAATCGAAAGAGTCCTGCGTGATGTCGGACTCTCCCGCACCCAGGCCAAAGCATTCATGGCCGGGGGCTATAGCGCACTGTCCCTGCGCGACGCTGAGGATGTGGGCTCTGCACTGAATGCACTGAAAAATCTGAACTTCTAATCAGGAGAAATACGATGGCGGTTGATATTAAAGATGTCGAACAGGTCGCGCAGGAGCTGCAGCAGAAGTTTGACGACTTCAAAGCAAAGAACGACAAGCGCGTGGATGCGATTGAGCAGGAAAAAGGCAAGCTTGCCGGGCAGGTGGAAACCCTGAACGGGAAACTCAGCGAGCTGGAAAATCTCAAAAGCGACCTTGAAAAAGAGCTGCTTGAGCTGAAACGTCCGGCTGGTGGAGCGCAAAATAAACTGGCCACCGAGCATAAAGAGGCGTTTGTGGGCTTCCTGCGTAAAGGCCGTGAAGACGGTCTGCGCGATCTGGAGCGTAAGGCATTGCAGGTGGGTACCGATGAAGACGGTGGCTACGCCGTGCCGGAAGAACTGGATCGCAACATTCTTAACCTGCTGAAAGATGAAGTGGTGATGCGTCAGGAAGCCACGGTGATCACCGTTGGCGGTTCCGACTACAAAAAACTGGTGAATCTGGGCGGTACGGCTTCCGGATGGGTGGGGGAAACGGATACGCGATCCCAGACTGCCACCTCCAGACTGGAGCTGATTGAACCTCTCATGGGGGAAATTTACGGCAACCCGCAGGCTACCCAGAAAATGCTGGACGATGCCTTCTTCAACGTGGAGGCCTGGATCAACAGCGAGCTGGCAACCGAATTTGCCGAACAGGAAGAAATTGCCTTTACCTCAGGCGATGGCACCAAGAAGCCGAAAGGGTTCCTGGCGTATGAATCCACTGATGAAACCGACAAGGTCCGGGCGTTCGGCAAACTTCAGCATATTGTATCCGGCGAAGCGACCGCGGTGACCGCAGACGCCATTATCAAACTGATTTACACGCTGCGTAAGGCACACCGCACTGGCGCGAAGTTCATGATGAACAACAACAGCCTGTTTGCCATCCGTCTGCTTAAAGACAGCGAGGGTAACTATCTGTGGCGTCCGGGGCTGGAACTGGGGCAGCCGTCCTCTCTGGCGGGTTACGGTATCGCTGAAAACGAACAGATGCCGGATATCGCCGCTGATGCGAAAGCCATTGCATTTGGTAACTTCAAACGGGGTTACACCATCGTTGACCGTATCGGCACCCGCATTCTGCGTGACCCGTACACCAATAAACCGTTTGTCGGTTTTTATACCACCAAGCGCACCGGCGGGATGCTGGTCGATTCGCAGGCCATCAAACTGCTGAAGATTGCAGCGGCGTAATCACTCAAGGGCGCGGAACCGCGCCCCCTGTTCTGACGGGTGAAGAATCATGATCCTGAAACAAGATCTGAAATGGTCACCGGACGGTATGCGTGTTGAGGTCATTCGGGCCGGTGAGTATGACGACGGGGCACTTCCTGCCCGGGTGCAGGAGATTGCACTTCAGGCCGGGTTAGCAGAGCGCGGAATCAGTGCAAAAAGCAGTAAAGCGGCAAAAGAGAAAAAAGCCACGACCAGTAAAGAGGGCTGAGTATGCTTCTGACAATGGAAGAGATTAAAGCCCAACTCCGGCTGGATGAGGATTTCGATGCTGATGACCGCCATCTGCAACTGCTGGCCTGTGCGGCACAAAAGCGGACGGAAACGTATCTGAACCGGAAGCTCTATGCACCGGATGAAACCATTCCGGACAGCGATCCTGACGGGCTGCACCTGCCGGATGATATTCGTCTGGGGATGCTGATGCTTATCAGCCATTTTTACGAAAACCGCTCGTCGGTTACGGAAGTGGAGAAACTCGACATGCCGCAGAGTTTTGGCTGGCTTGTCGGCCCGTACAGGTACTTTCCGCAATGAAAATTCGTCAGGCGCAGACCAGCGCAACCTACATTCTGCCGGACCCCGGTGAACTGAATAAACGCGTCCTGATCCGCCAGCGGGTGGATATGCCCGCGGATAACTTTGGCGTGGAGCCTCAATACCCGGTTACGTTCCGGACATGGGCGAAGGTTATCCAGACCAGTGCCACCACCTGGCAGGAAACCGCGCAGACCGGGGACGCCATCACCCATTACATCACCATTCGTTACCGCCGGGGGATCACTGCTGATTATGAGGTGGTCTGTGATGACAGTGTGTACCGGGTGAAACGTCAGCGTGATCTGAACGGGGCGCGGCGCTTTCTGCTGCTGGAGTGTACGGAGCTGGGCGAATGTAGGCAGAGTCACGGAGGCAGCAATGGCGACTCCCTTTTTTCACGTTGATGTTCAGCAGCCCGCCGAGATGCGCTTTAACCGCGCCCGTGTCCGGCGGGCGTTTGTCACGATTGGGCAGCGTCATATGCGTGATGCCCGTCGGCTGGTGATGCGCCGTGCGCGGTCGGCACCAGGTGAAAACCCCGGTTATCAGACCGGACGCTTGGCTCGTTCGATTGGTTATATGGTGCCGAGAGCCAGTAAAAAGCGAGCCGGTTTTATGACACGCATTGCCCCTAACCAGCGCAACGGGAAGGGGAACCGGATGATCTCTGGTGACTTCTATCCGGCATTTCTGTTTTTTGGTGTCCGGGGAGGAGCAAAACGTCGTCGTAGTCATCATCGTGGTGCATCCGGTGGCAGCGGCTGGCGACTGGCTCCACGTAATAACTTCATGGTGGAAACGCTTGAAAAGAACCGCAGCTGGACACGCTATTTTCTGGCGCGGGAATTGCGTAAATCACTGAAGCCGGAGCGACGACACAGATGAAACTGACGCCTGTTATTGCTGCGCTGCGTGCCCGCTGCCCGTATTTTGAAAACCGGGTAGCAGGCGCGGCACAGTTCAAAAATCTGCCGGAGGTCGGAAAGCTGAGACTCCCGGCGGCGTATGTGGTACCGGGTGATGACTCTCCGGGAGAAAACAAAAGCCAGACCGACTACTGGCAGGAGCTGAAAGAGGGCTTCTCCGTGGTTGTCATACTAAGTAACGGGCGTGATGAGCGCGGTCAGTTTGCCTCGTATGATGTGGTGGACGATGTCCGGCAGATGCTCTTTAAGGCCCTGCTGGGCTGGAACCCGGAAGCGTGCGGTAACCCGATTACCTATGACGGCGGCACGCTGCTGGATCTGAATCGTCATGAGCTGATTTATCAGTTCGATTTTTCGGTCATCAGCGAGCTGACTGAAGACGATACCCGCCAGCAGGATGATCTGAACAGTCTGGATGAACTGCAAACGCTGGCGATTGATGTTGATTATCTCGAGCCCGGTAACGGGCCTGACGGCGATATCGAACATCACACCGAAATAACTCTTCCTTCCTGAGGATCCTCATGTTTGTCAAACCTGTTAAAGGGCGGTCAGTTCCTGACCCTGCCCGCGGCGACCTTTTGCCCGCCGAAGGGCGAAATGTTGACGAGAACAACTACTGGCTGCGCCGTGAAGTAGCGGGTGATATCCGGCGCGTGAATAAAAAGGTGAACACCGATGACGATAAGCTTTAACACCATTCCGTCGAATACGCTGGTTCCGCTGTTTTATGCGGAAATGGATAATCAGGCGGCGAATACTGCACAGGACAGCGGAGCATCGCTGCTGATTGGTCATGCCAATAACGGTGCAGAGATTGTTGCCAACAGTCTGGTACTGATGCCGTCGGCAGACTATGCACGCCAGATTTGTGGTGCGGGAAGTCAGCTGGCGCGTATGGTCGAGGCTTATCGCCAGACCGACCCGTTTGGCGAGCTGTATGTGATTGCCGTTCCTGAATCCACGGGCGCGGCGGCAACGGTTACGCTGACGGTGACCGGCGCGGCAACCGAAACCGGCACGGTGAATGTTTATGTGGGACGTACCCGCGTGCAGGCACCGGTGACCAACGGCGATAACGTTGCGACGATTGCCAGCAGTATCCAGGATGCCATCAATGCCGTTCCGACCCTGCCGTTTACTGCCTCATCTTCGGCAGGCGTGGTCACACTGACCGCGCGTCATAAGGGGCTTTGCGGGAATGAAATTCCTGTCAGCCTCAATTACTACGGCTTTGGTGGGGGCGAAGTGCTGCCAGCGGGCGTACAGATTGCCGTGGCGACGGGTACCGCCGGAACGGGCGCTCCTGTTCTCACCGGCGCGGTGGCTGCAATGGCGGATGAGCCGTTTGATTATATCGGCCTGCCGTTCAACGACACAGCCTCCGTTAACACGCTGGTGACCGAGATGAACGATACCAGCGGTCGCTGGAGCTATGCGCGTCAGCTGTATGGTCATGTGTATACGGCAAAGATCGGCACGCTGTCAGAACTGGTGACCGCAGGTGACCAGTTTAACCAGCAGCACATTACCCTGGCGGGATACGAAAAAGAGACCCAGACGCCTGCCGACGAGCTGGCGGCAAGCCGTACCGCCCGCGCAGCGGTGTTTATTCGCAACGATCCGGCACGTCCCACGCAGACCGGTGAGCTGGTGGGGATGCTGCCTGCGCCGAAGGGGAAACGGTTCACGATGACCGAACAACAGACCCTGCTGTCTCATGGCGTGGCAACGGCGTATGTCGAAAGCGGGGTGCTGCGCATTCAGCGTGATGTCACCACGTACAGGAAAAACGCTTACGGTGTTGCGGATAACAGCTACCTCGACAGCGAGACGCTGCATACCAGCGCGTATGTGCTGCGCAAACTGAAATCCGTCATTACCAGTAAGTACGGGCGTCACAAGCTTGCCAGCGACGGTACCCGCTTTGGTCCCGGTCAGGCGATTGTCACACCGGCGGTGATCAAAGGGGAACTGCTGGCAACCTACCGTCAGCTTGAGCGTGCGGGGATCGTGGAAAACTACGAACTGTTTAAGCAGTACCTGGTTGTGGAGCGTGATGCCAGCGATCCGAACCGCCTGAACACGCTGTTCCCGCCTGACTATGTTAACCAGTTGCGTGTCTTTGCCGTGGTTAACCAGTTCCGTCTTCAGTATTCAGAGGAGTCTGCATAATGGCCCGTATCGGGGGAACCTGTTATTTCAAAATTGACGGTCAGCAGCTATCGCTGACCGGCGGCATTGAGGTGCCCATGAACAGGACGGTCAATGATGACATCATCGGCCTGGACGGTTCAGTGGACCGCAAGGAAACTCACCGTGCGCCTTATGTCAAAGGGACCTTCAAGGTGCCGAAGAATTTTCCGGTGAGCAAAATCACCTCGTCTGATGAGATGACCATCACTGCCGAGCTGGCGAACGGTCAGGTCTATGTATTGTCGTCCGCCTGGCTGCACGGCGAAGCGAACCATAATGCCGAAGAAGGCACGGTTGATCTTGAGTTCCACGGTGAAGAAGGGGATTACCAGTAATGAAAGAGCTTGAGTTAAAGAAACCGATTATCGCTCATGGTGAGACACTTTCCGTACTGGAGTTTGATGAACCCACCGGGAAGGATGTCCGCGAGCTGGGGTATCCCTACCAGATGAATCAGGATGAGTCCGTCAGACTTCTGGCGCATGTGGTGTCGAAATACATTGTGCGGCTGGCGAAAGTGCCGCAAAGCTCTGTCGACCAGATGTCTCCGGCAGACCTGAATGCAGCGGCGTGGCTTGTGGCCGGTTTTTTCCTCCAGGCCTGACGGCTGAATACCTCACTGATCGCTTCTTTGACTGCGCCAGTTACTGGCGCATTAATCCCTTCGAATTGCTGAATATGCCGATCAGTGAAATTCCCTTGCTGGTCAGTCAGGCAAACAGGATAGAGCAGGAGAAACGCACACATGGCTGAATTTGAGCTTAAGGCGTTGATCACCGGTGTCGACAGACTTTCTCCCGCGCTGTCGAAAATGCAAAAGAAAATCCGGGGATTTAAACGCCAGGCGGAAGAAGCATCACAGGGTGGGCTGGCGCTTGGTGGCGGACTGGCAGCGGGTCTGACGCTTTCCCTGAAATCTTATGCCGATCAGGAAAACGCCGCCACCGGGCTGAAAGTCGCCATGATGGATGCGAACGGCGAGGTCGGAAAGAGCTTTCAGGACATCAATAAACTGGCTATTGGCCTGGGTAACCAGCTACCCGGTACAACGGCTGATTTCCAGAACATGATGCAGATGCTGGTGCGTCAGGGGATCCCGGCAGAAAATATTCTTGGCGGTGTGGGTAAAGCGACAGCTTATCTTGCGGTACAACTGAAAAAAACACCGGAAGCGGCTGCTGAGTTTGCTGCAAAGATGCAGGATGCTACCGGAACGGCGTCAGAAGACATGATGGGGCTGTTCGACACTATCCAGAAGGCGTTTTATCTGGGCGTTGACGATACCAACATGTTGTCCTTCTTCACTAAAACCAGTTCTGTTCTGAAGATGGTGAACAAGGACGGTCTTCAGGCTGCACAGAGCCTTGCCCCCATCAGCGTCATGATGGATCAGATGGGGATGAACGGGGAGTCGGCAGGTAATGCCCTGCGAAAAGTTATCCAGTCCGGATTAAGCGTTAAGAAAATCAGGGACGTCAATAAAGTTATGGCCCGTCAGAAACTCGGGGTACAGCTCGATTTTACTGACGGCAAAGGAAGTTTTGGCGGTCTTGATAACATGTTTAAGCAACTGGCAAAGCTGCGAAAACTTACCGACGTTAAGCGAACAGGTGTACTTAAGGCAATATTTGGTGATGATGCCGAAACCCTTCAGGTGGTCAATGCGCTGATCGATAAAGGAAAGGATGGTTACGATCAGATCCAGCAAAAGATGAATAAACAGGCCAGCCTGAATAAACGTGTTCAGGCACAGCTTGGTACGCTGTCCAACCTGTGGGAGGCAATGACGGGGACCGCAACTAACGGCCTTGCGGCTATTGGCGGCGCATTTTCTGGTGACGCCAAAAATATCACGCAATGGCTGGGGGAGTTGGGGGAAAAATTCACGAAGTTTGCGGATGAAAATCCCCGGGTTATTCGCGGCGTCGTCGGGCTTGCTGCCGGTCTTGCGATTCTGAAACTGGGATTGATGGGCGTGGGCAGTGCCATCAGCATTGTCAGCAGGATCATGTCGATGACGCCGATTGGCATGATTGCGACGGCGATAGCCCTGGCTGCGGGATTAATTATCACTAACTGGGATGTTGTCGGACCTTATTTCAAGAAGCTCTGGGAAACCATTGGTCCTTATTTTGAGGCTGGCTGGGAACTCCTTAAGAAAGTTTTTGCCTGGTCGCCGATGGGGATGGTGATCAATAACTGGGGGCCGGTTGTTAAGTGGTTTCAGGATATGTGGGACAAGCTGAAGCCAATTATTGAGTGGTTTACCGACAGTTCCGGTGACACGGTCGATGCCATTAACTCTGCGCAGTGGGGCGCGGGTGCTTATGATGCTTATGGGACGGGAATACCGGCACGGGGATACACTCCTTATCCGGCGGTGGATCCGGCTCAGGCAAACAACGCCTCCGATGCCACAGGCTCGAATCCCTTCATGATTAATAAAGCTACCGCGCCAAAAGTTGATGGTGAGATCAAGGTATCATTTATAAATATGCCACCAGGTATGCGGGTTACGGAAACACGCTCCAGTGGCATTGATATAAATCACGATGTTGGCTATACCCGATTTTGGTAGCCAGGATTCCCCTCACATGTATTGCTGGTTGTAAGTCATAAATAGAGTGATAGAATTAATGCACATTTAGAAAAATGTTAATAGGCGAAAAATGAAAGGCTATATCACAGCAAGTGTAATTCTTGGAGCAGCGGCTATTTTTTCATCTCTCATAATCTCTGGCAACATCTCCTTTAAAGATGAACATATTATTCAGTTATCTGGAGGAGCCATAAAACTTGGTGATGTTTATAAAGAAAATAAATTGATAAGTGCAAAGATTATTTTTCCAGATAATCAGGGTGAACAGATTCTTGTTGTCGACGGCAATCCTGAAAACTTTAAGGAGGATTTTCAGGAGAAATTAAATAAAGTAATAAAAACTTTAAATGCGTCAAAGAAAAAAGATGAAGAGAAAGTTAGCCTGGATAATTTAAGTGTTATTGAAGAGTCTAAACTAGAGCTCGTTTCTGCGGTGCGTTACTCTGCTCAGTATGTTCCTATGTTTACTCTGACGCTGGACAAAAAAGAAATTACCATGCCTAAAAATACGGTAATATTTCCATTTGCCAGCGATGAAACAGCTAAGTATTTAAATGAACAACAGCAAAAGTATAAAGATTCGTTGTTTCTGACTCGCTAATTAATAAAATTCATTACAAGGCCACCTTCTAATAGGTGGCTTTTTTATTTTCGGAGTGTATATGACGTGGAAAGACAGGCTTCAGGATGCGTCATTTCGAGGTGTGCCGTTTAAGGTTGAAGAAGAAAGTGCGGGAACTGGTCGCCGTGTGGAAACACATGAATACCCGAACCGCGACAAGCCCTATACCGAAGATCTGGGAAAAGTCACTTTCCGCCCGTCCATCACAGCTTATGTGGTGGGAGATGACTGCTTTGACCAGCGCGATCGCCTGATTGAAGCGCTGAATAAACCCGGTCCCGGCACGCTTGTCCACCCGACATATGGTGAGCTGAAAGTCTGTGTTGACGGGGAAGTTCGGGTCAGCACATCGAAAAGTGAAGGGCGTATTGTCCGCTTTGACCTGAAGTTTGTCGAAGCAGGAGAACTCTCTTACCCCACATCAGGTGCGGCGACGGCGCAGACGCTGATGTCATCCTGTTCTGCACTGGATGACTGCATCAGTGACAGTTTCAGTAGTTTCAGTATCGATGGCGTGGCAGATTTTGTGCAGAACGATGTCGTCGGTAATGCCAGCACAATGCTTGGGTATGTTTCTGATGCGATGAAAGTGGTGGATTCTGCCGTATCGGATGCCGCCAGGCTGTTGCAGGGGGATATCTCGGTACTTCTGCCGCCGCCATCGTCAGGCAAAAATTTCGTTGAGCAGGTGCAGAAAATGTGGCGTACCGGGAAACGCCTTTATGGTAACGCCAGCGACCTGGTCACCATGATCAAAACGCTTTCCGGTGTCAGCCTCGGCAGCGATCTGCAACCGCGCGGCGTCTGGAAAACGGACAGTAAAACCACCGCCACGGCGACGCAGCAGCGTAACGTGGTTGCCAGCACCCTTCGTACGACCGCAATCAGCGAAGCGGCGTATGCCGTTACCCGATTGCCTGCGCCAACAACTTCTGCGGTGATGCAGAATGCCGCAGTGGGGCAGTCAACAACACCCGCGCAGAGCTCCGGCTGGCCTGCCGTCACGCATCCGGTGCTGAACAATGCACCGGCGGTGAAAAACACGGTTGACCTGCCAACGTGGGAAGAACTGACCGACATTCGCGACACACTGAATATGGCAATTGATAAGGAGTTGTCCCGTACAACCAGTGATGCGCTGTTTCTGGCGCTGCGCCGGGTGAAAGCAGATCTGAATGCGGATATCAACACGCGCCTTGAACAGTCTGCTCGGATCATTCAGCGCACGCCGGATGAGGTTTTACCCGCGCTGGTGCTGGCGGCGACCTGGTTTGATAACGCGGCGCGTGACGCGGACATTATCCGGCGTAATGCCATTACGCATCCCGGCTTTGTGCCGGTGATCCCTCTGAAGGTGCCAGTGCAATGAACGACAATGTCACGCTACGGGTAAATGGCCGGGAGTGGAATGGCTGGACATCGGTGCGCATCGGTGCCGGTATTGAACGGCTGGCGCGGGATTTCAGCGTGGAGATCACCCGCCAGTGGCCGGGAGATGAGGGTATCACCACGCTTCAGCCGCGCATTAAAAATGGTTCAAAAGTGGAAGTGCTGATTGGTGATGAGCTGGTGATCACCGGCTGGGTGGAGGCGACCCCCGTTCGTTACGATGCCCGTTCGGTCAGCACCGGTATTGCCGGACGTAGTCTGACTGCTGACCTGATTGACTGTGCAGCCGAACCGACACAGTTTAACGGACGATCGCTGGTACAGATTGCGCAGGCGCTTGCTGCGCCTTTCGGCATTGAGGTGGTGAACAACGGTGCGCCGTCGGGTGTTATTCCTGACGTCCAGCCCGATCACGGTGAAACGGTGATTGAGGTAATCAACAAAATACTCGGTCAGCAGCAGGCACTGGCTTACGACGACCCGCACGGCAGGCTGGTGATTGGTGGTATTGGCTCAACGCGGGCACATACTGCGCTGGTACTCGGGGAAAACATCCTTTCCTGCGATACGGAGAAGAGTATCCGGGAGCGGTTTTCTGTTTACCAGGTGGCGGGGCAGCGTGCCGGAAACGACGATGATTTCGGTGAGGCCACCACCACCGCGCTGCGGGCCCGCACAGAGGACGCATTTATTGCCCGTTACCGTCCGATGTATATCAGGCAGACAGGGCAGGCCACGGGGGCTGGCTGTATTGCGCGTGCTGACTTTGAAGCCCGGCAACGGGCGGCGCGAACGGATGAAACCACCTATGTGGTGCAGGGCTGGCGACAGGGTAACGGTACGCTGTGGCAGCCCAACCAGCGGGTGATTGTCTTTGATCCGGTCTGTGGTTTCGACAATACCGAACTGCTTGTTTCGGAAGTCACGTTTACTCAGGACCAGAACGGCACCCTGACGGAAATCCGTGTCGGCCCGCCTGATGCTTATCTGCCTGAACCCGAAGCCCCCGGCGCGCGGAAAAAGAAAAAAGCCAGAGTACAGGAGGACCCGTTCTGATGAGGACGATTGAAGCCATGCAGCGACAACTTCTCGGCCTGATTGGGCGGGCAGTGGTGAAAAGCATCAGTGCCGCCACGAAATGTCAGACCGTGGATGTGTCCCTGATTGCCGGTGAACCCAAAGCCGGGGTTGAACATCTTGAACCCTACGGTTTTACCGCAAGGGCAAACAGCGGTGCGGAAGCGGTGGTGTTGTTTCCGGATGGCGACCGTTCTCATGCGGTGGTTGTTACGGTGTCGGACCGGCGCTACCGCCTGAAAGGGCTGCAGACGGGTGAGGTGGCGGTCTATGACGATCAGGGGCAGTCCGTGACGCTGACCCGGGAGGGGATCGTGGTGGACGGTGCAGGTAAAACGATCACGTTTCGCAATTCACCTAAAGCACGTTTTGAAATGGACCTGGAAGTGACAGGACAGGTGAAAGACCTGTGCGACTCCAGCGGCACCACCATGTCAGCGATGCGGCTTGCCTATAACGGGCATCGTCACAGAGAGAACGGTCAGGGCAGTAACACCGACAAACCTGATAAAGCGATGGAGGCATGATGGAACTGTGGCTGACGGTGAACGGTAAACGCACCTGCGCCAGCGCACCGCTGGATCCGCTGACCCGCGCCGTGGTGATTTCCCTGTTTACCTGGCGGCGGGCGGAGCCTGATGACAACGCCGACGTCCCGATGGGATGGTGGGGGGATACCTGGCCTGCGGTACAGAATGACCGTTACGGCTCCCGACTGTGGCTGCTTCAGCGCAGCAAACTGACCAATCAGCTGGTGCAGACGGTAAGGGGGTATATCCGCGAATGCCTGCAATGGATGATTGATGACGGCGTGGTGTCCCGTATTGATCTGGATATCCGCCGCACCGGGATTAATGAACTGGGTAATAGTATCACTCTCTGGCGTCGTGACGGACCGGTAATGATTTCTTTTGATGATCTGTGGAGTGCGATAACGCATGGCGGACAGTGAATTTCAGCGCCCGACGCTGGCAGAAAATATCAGTATGCTCCGTAACGATTTATTCGCCAGGCTGGACGTCAGCGACACGCTCCGGCGCATGGATGAAGACGTGCGGGCAAAGGTGTATGCGGCGGCGCTGCATACGGTTTACGGGTACATCGATTATCTGGCAATGAACATTCTGCCTGACCAGTGCGATGAGTCCTGGCTGGCGCGACATGCTGCGATGAAACGGTGTCCGCGCAAGGGGGCCACGGCTGCCAGCGGGTATATGCGCTGGGAAGGTGTCAGCGATGGCCTGAAGGTGACCGCCGGGAGTGTTATTCAGCGCGATGACCTGGTTCAGTACACGGCAACTGCCGATGCAACCAGCTCCGGTGGTGTCCTGCGCGTGCCGATCGCCTGCTCAAGTGCAGGCGCGGTCGGTAACGCTGACGACGGTACGTCATTAATCCTGGTCACGCCGGTTAATGGTCTGCCGTCTTCCGGCGTGGCAGATACCCTGACAGGTGGATTTGATACTGAAGAGCTGGAAACGTGGCGCGCCCGCGTCATTGAGCGGTATTACTGGACGCCTCAGGGCGGGGCTGACGGGGACTATGTCGTCTGGGCTAAAGAAGTGCCCGGCATTACCCGCGCATGGACATACCGTCACTGGATGGGAACGGGAACTGTCGGTGTGATGATTGCCAGCAGTGACCTGATTAATCCCATTCCGGAAGAATCAACGGAAACGGCAGCAAGACAACATATCTGGCCACTGGCCCCGGTGGCAGGCTCTGATTTGTATGTATTCAGGCCGGTGGCACATACGGTGGATTTTCATATCCGCGTGACGCCGGACACACCAGAAATACGGGCTGCCATTACCGCGGAGTTGCGTTCGTTCCTGCTGCGTGATGGTTATCCGCAGGGAGAACTCAAGGTATCGCGTATCAGTGAGGCGATTTCCGGTGCGAACGGGGAATACAGCCATCAGTTGCTTGCACCGGTGGACAATATCTCCATTGCGAAAAACGAACTGGCGGTACTGGGGACGATTTCATGGACGTGACAAACGATGATTACATCCGCCTGTTATCGGCACTGTTGCCGCCCGGTCCGGCGTGGTCAGCCAGCGATCCGGCGATTGCCGGTGCGGCACCGTCATTAACCCGTGTTCATCAGCGTGCGGATGCCCTGATGCGGGAGCTGGATCCTCGCACCACCACTGAACTGATAAACCGCTGGGAGCGTCTGTGCGGTCTGCCGGATGAATGTATTCCGGCGGGAACGCAGACCCTTCGCCAGCGTCAGCAACGGCTGGATGCGAAGGTTAACCTGGCGGGCGGCATCAACGAGGATTTTTATCTTGCACAGCTTGCTGCCCTGGGCAGACCAGATGCCACCATCACGCGATACGACAAAAGCACTTTCACCTGCTCATCGGCCTGTACTGACGCGGTGAATGCGCCGGAATGGCGGTATTACTGGCAGGTCAACATGCCAGCCACCACCAACTCCACCTGGATGACATGTGGCGATCCCTGTGATTCCGCACTGCGTATCTGGGGTGACACCGTTGTCGAGTGTGTGCTTAACAAACTCTGCCCGTCGCAAACCTACGTAATTTTTAAATATCCGGAGTAATCCATGCATCGTATAGACACGAAAACCGCGCAGAAGGATAAGTTCGGCGCGGGTAAAAACGGTTTTACCCGTGGTAACCCCCAGACCGGCACGCCTGCCACCGATCTGGATGATGACTACTTTGACATGTTGCAGGAGGAACTTTGCAGCGTGGTGGAGGCATCCGGTGCCAGCCTGGAGAAGGGGCGGCACGACCAGTTACTTACCGCACTTCGCGCGCTGCTGTTAAGCCGCAAGAATCCGTTTGGCGATATCAAATCGGATGGCACTGTGCAAACGGCTCTCGAAAACCTTGGTTTGGGAGAAGGCTCTGCATTACCTGTTGGTGTGCCTGTTCCATGGCCTTCAGCCACACCGCCAACAGGCTGGCTGAAATGCAACGGTGCGGCTTTTTCTGCTGAAGAATACCCGGAACTGGCAAAGGCTTATCCGACAAATAAATTGCCTGATTTACGTGGTGAGTTTATTCGTGGCTGGGATGACGGGCGCGGTATTGATGCAGGACGTGTTTTATTGAGCATTCAGACAGGGATGCTGGAAAAACACCGCCATATTGTTGTTGCCAATGATGGTTACGACACAAAAGATGAATGGGAACTGGCTACGATTTTCAAAAAGACATACACACAAGGACGGGGACTTGATGCCACAAATACAGGAGGGAGTCTGATCCCATCACCGACACTTCATTCACGAGGGAGTATCGGTAATACTGGCGGGAGTGAAACCCGTCCACGAAATATTGCATTTAACTATATCGTGAGGGCTGCATAATGGATAACGCCGTATTAAATAGCGAGCTTATTGCCACGAAGGCGGGGAATATTACCGTCTATAACTATGATGGTAAAACTCGGGAATATATTTCTACTTCAAATGAATATCTTGCCATTGGTGTCGGTATCCCTGCATATTCCTGTCTGGATGAACCTGGTATACATAAGGCGGGTTATGCTATCTGCCGTTCGATGGATTTAAACTCATGGGAATATGTGCCAGACCATCGCGGTGAAATCGTCTATAACACCGAAACGGGAGACGCCAAAGAAATCACAGCTCCGGGTGATTATCCTGAAAATACAACCACTATCGCCCCGTTAACGCCATTCGATAAATGGGATGGTAAGAAATGGGTGACCGATACTGAGGCACAGCATAGCGCCGCAGTAGACGCGGCAGAAGTACAGCGTCAGTCACTGATTAATACTGCAATGGCTTCCATTAGTCTGATTCAACTTAAATTGCAGGCCGGGCGGAAGCTGATGCAGGCAGAGACCACCCGACTTAACACTGTGCTGGATTACATTGACGCGGTGACGGCAACAGATACCAGCACAGCGCCGGATGTCATCTGGCCTGAACTGCCGGAGGCGTAGGCCATTCAATATCTGGCACACTGGAGGTATCAACCAGCTCCAGTGCGTCCAGGTAATCCAGCCACAAATTATATTGCGCCAGTTCCTCGTCTTTCAGACGACCAATAGCGGCTTTACCGGGCCATTGTTTACTGTTCATGTATTCGTTGGCCTGATTAAGCAATAATTGCCTTTCTGATTCTGCCTGTTGAATAAGTTCTTCATGTGATGGTGGAGGTATCAGTGCCCATGTGGGTAATCCATTCTCTCCTGCAACACGAATTTTGCCATCTGGGGGCGTATTTATTGCAAATTCATTATAAACATCATCACTGACAGCCAGAGCATCATCTGGCCATGAATTTGCATTAATGTAATCATCCTTAAGTGCAGGATTCACAAAAATGTTTAAAGATGGACTATAAAACATATTACACCCCTATAGCGATATAACGACCTAATACAGCGTTTGCAGCAGTCGCTATGCTTGAAAAACCGCGGAACTGATTTGATGTAATTGCAGAAGCCGACAGGATTCCTGCGCCTGAAGGTGTATGCCCCACATGACTAACTATCATTCCATAACATGCTGACGGAAAGGCAAAAGGAAAATCATTAAGATATCCGGCATCTTCACCACCAGACCCACCAAATCTCGCCTGCCCCCACTGAATAATCAGTGTTCTCCGGGAACCTGAAATAATTAACGGAATCGTTACATACCCATTCAGACCAATGACACCCGATGCAGTGCCAGCCAGAGATAATTCTCCCAAACCAACGTTTATGAAAATGAAGAAATAACAAGCAAATGGCATCATTCCTGCTTTTACCAGGGGGATTTAACATGCTTATTGGCTATGTCCGCGTATCAACAAATAACCAGAATACGGAATTACAGCGTAATGCGCTGGAGTGTGCAGGATGTGAGCTGATTTTTGAAGACAAGATAAGCGGTACAAAGTCCGACAGACCAGGACTGAAAAAGCTGCTCAGGACATTATCGGCAGGTGACACGCTGGTGGTCTGGAAACTGGACCGACTGGGGCGCAGTATGCGGCATCTTGTCGTGCTGGTGGAGGAGTTGCGCGAACGAGGCATCAACTTTCGTAGTCTGACGGATTCAATTGATACCAGTACCCCAATGGGGCGCTTTTTCTTTCATGTGATGGGTGCCCTGGCTGAAATGGAGCGTGAACTGATTGTTGAACGAACAAAAGCTGGACTGGAAGCAGCTCGCGCACAGGGACGAATTGGTGGACGTCGTCCCAAACTTACACCAGAACAATGGGCGCAGGCCGGGCGATTAATTGCATCAGGCGTTCCTCGCCAAAAGGTGGCGATCATCTATGATGTTGGTATATCGACACTGTATAAGAAGTTTCCGGTCGGAGATAAATGAAACCGTAGCACGTCGTATGCAAGAAGATCGTGCTGCGGTTTATGCTTATCACTTAAAGACTCAAAAATTAGGTGAGTAACGGACCGGGGACATAGCTCCTTTTTTTCTTAATTCATCTGGTATTTTTTTTCCAAGATAAAGATTTGCTATTTCAGGTGGGGCTTCTCGACCTTCAAAACCATAGCGAGAACTTTGTGTTGCCTCAAAGTCCGGATCCTCGTCCCAGTATTTCATCGTAGGGAAATTTTCACGTGTTGATTTGAGCCATTTATCAGCAATGAAAACCCCTCGAACGATCCCCCTTACAGTAGCAAGAATGACTTCTGCTTGGCTGGCGCGAGAGACATTAATGCGCCAGCTAAATCGAACCGCATCATAAAGCTCTGAATCCTTTGCACTTCTGTTAACGGAAATCATTAATGCTTTATGATGAAATGTTATGGTTTCGGGTTGATATGTTGCTATCAACTCTTTGACATGCGCGGCGCCGAATTCATTGCTGCCAGCACCATTCATGATATTCGTTAACCCAGGGTAGGCATCAATAAGTGCTGCTTCGACTTCGTACGCCGTCTTTTCATCAGTCATTCCGTGTCGATGGATGACATGGATAACCTCAAGTCCTGCTAACCTTATTTCTCTAATTTGCTTTAGCTTGTTGCTCAGTAACTCGTCATCATCAGTCGCTGCCACTTCACCGCGCATATGGGCAAATACGCGGTTACCTTTGCCTTTCCCTACATAGAAGGTGCTTCCGTCCCTCGGATCAATCAATCGGTATACATACCAGCCAAGGTGTTCAATTACTCCAGAAGGAAACTCAGTAATATCCATTTTGCAATATCTATGAATTATTTGTGAGACGTATATTAATGAACATTGCAAGGGCTCACAACCAGTAGTGTTGAGAAAACTATCGGGTAAATGAGGCTAATCCTTTGAATTTACATAGTAAAAAAAGATACTTTTCCTCATAGTGTGAGCTAATTTTATGTTTCGTTTGATGATCGGACCGGTCTCAAAAACCGCAGGCACGTTGTATGCAAGAACGTGCTGTGGCTGGCTGGTGAACTTCCAATAGTGCGAATATTGAATGATGTCCAGCCGTTACCGTTTTTACGTGTTTATTAGTGAACAAACCACTCGTCAGCAGACTCCTAGGTATGAACAAAAGTTTTAGCTGAAACTCTATCTGTGGTGCGCGTAACAGAAGTGTAATAAAAGGCCCTAGAAAAGGGCCTAAGATTAGCAAAGATTATCCTCGATACTTAGAGGCAGGAATTTTGATAGGAAAGGCTGCCAAGCCTTTTTGACGAGCAAAGATCCGTTTACCTTTGACCGTAATAAAAGGACGGTAAATTGTGATGTATTCCTCAGATACAGCTTTTTCAATGGTCATATCGTGTTACCTGTAAAGTTTCGCTGTTGACAAAACCTAAGGTAAGCGTATACTCACAACCGCCAAGTTTTTCGTATTTGCTTACGATAGGAGAAGCCAGCGACAGCGGTTCGCTGGCTTTTTCGTTATCTTTTTGCATTTTTTCTCATCCAAGTTTCAGCCGCTTGTTGACTGACACCAAATGTTTTGCTTATATCTTCAACAGTCATTGTGGGCAAAACTAGTCTTGAGTCAATTAAGAAGTGGCTTGCAAAAACATCTGCTTGCCATTCGCTGTCTTCATAGATTTTATGCCCTCCACTAGTCTTATTACGTGCATAGATACTTTGATTGCGATGCATGACTAAATGACCAAGTTCATGCGCAACAGTGAATCTCGCATGGTTCTCACCATTGCACACTGCATCGTAAACAGATCGCTGTAAAACAATTTTGTTCTTATCTGGATAAGTCACTGCATAGCGTTTGGGCAGTTCATGATCTTCAACAATTTCTAGCTCAATGCTTTCTGAGGCCATAAGACCTTCTAGTAATACATCCAGTCTCAGATATGTGTGATTTGATATCTGAAGAACGTCTCTCAGACGATGAGCGTATGATTTAATCATGCTGGTGCTGAGAGGTGAAACGCGATGGCCAAGTTCTCGTTTCGCAATCATTATTCAGTCCTTTAACATTTTATTAAGCTTATCGAGTTGCTCTGGACTCAGGTCCTTAAATTTACGAGCAAAAACAAGCATTAGTTCTTTGTTCTGCTCATTTGCATCCGACATATCAACCTTAATGGACGGTTGAGAAATCTCTGCCTGTTTCTTGAGATTGATGATGTCTTGTCCGCTAAGCTCAAAAGTTGTTGCAATCGTATTTACTAATGAGTCCGGTATAGCTCTTTTGCCTAATTCAATGGCGGATAAGTAAGCCGAACTAACGCCTAACAGATCAGCCATATTTTTGAGCACCATACCCCGGTCTATTCTCATTTTTCTGAGAGTCTTACCAAAGCTAGTTACCATGTTGCGCCTCCTACAATCCATGCTCACTTATACTAAAAACCAAACTCAAGATCAACAAAAATTGTAGAATTTTTTAATCTCAGCGTGTGATGACAATCTACATAAAATCATGAAATGGTGCAAGGCGTAACTTAAAAAATACCATATGTAGTGTCAATTTTATGTGCCGTATGGATATATGGGGTTGGTAAACTTTTGCTCTTTTGTGCTCCTCAGCTATATGGTTGTTTGATTTTTGAACATCTTGTGGAACATAAATTGGGTTTATGCTTTTCCCTTTCGGTGACAACATGTTTATAGGATGTATAATCCATAAAAAAAGGAGGGGATGGCGTGCAAAAGAATTTGTTACAATTATGCTACGAAGGAGAGTGTGGAGAAAATTATATCCGTAGCATGAATGAAAAAGGGCAGATTTTTGTTTCACTTTCAGATGTGCTAAGAACGCTTTCTGCTGAGAACAGAAAACTGGATGGAAAGACTTCTCAAAGCTTGCTCACTGTAATAAGAGCGGTAATAAAAACTTTAGATCCAGATGAGTTTAGGAATGTTTCTCTTGTCGTGGATGGTGAAACTATCTCTGAGGTATTTCTTACTGAACCAGGTCTATATAGAGTACTTGCTCAGGATACTACTGCTGCGGGGAAAAAATTCCAACGCTGGCTTTTTCATCAGGTCCTTCCGTCTATTCGTGAATTTGGTGTATATCCTCCGCCACCTAAGCAAGAACGTTCAGAACTGAGTGCTTTTGCTAACAGTCTGCAGCAGACGGTTCAAGCATTGGTAATGGAAATAGAAAAACGTGAAGAGTTAGAAAGTAGAGTAAACCAAGTTGAACTAAAAGTTAACTCGTTAGAAAGTTTAAGAGATTTGTCTCAGTTCAGAAGTGTTCCTCAACGATTGATGGAGTTAGGTTTGGATACCTATTCGGTTGAGGAGCTTTGGCAATGGTGTGAAAAATTGCGTAGTGAACGTGGAGCAGAAAGAATTAAGTGCCCCTCCGGATTGAATATAAATTCTTGCTATCCATTAGCTTTGGTTGATGAAGCTATCGCTATATACCAGAAAGTAGTTGAGGCAAGAACACGTCAGTGAGCTTGAGGGAAAAAAAAGCCCGCATAAGCGGGCTTTTTTATCACTCGGGAGCTGCGGCTCCTTTGCGTATCCTTTTTTGTCTCCTCACCGTCTGGTCGGTGTCCTGCTGAGACTGCTAACATCCTGTTTTTGTTGGTGTTGTCCTTACACCGTCCAATCATGATTGGTGGAGCTGGCGGGAGTTGAACCCGCTGACACGTCGTATGCAAGAACTTGCTGCGGCTGGATGGTGGACTTTCGATAGTGCGAGTATTGAATGATTTCCATCTATTATAGATTTTACCGTATTTCGGCATGAATGAAACTGAATATCCTCCCACCGACCCTCCATGACTTTACACCACTGTCTCTGGGGCTGCTATGTGCCAAAAGCGGACATAACGACACGTTAGTTAGAAATCTCAAGACCAATTAGGTTGGATACTTACATGTATACTATTGCCTAACGATACTACCCTATCAACCTCATGGTTTATAGGCGGGGGTGAGAGCCAATCGAACGCTATCGTACGTTTTTATGCTGTCTACCCTAGACCCCAAGTAGACATGAATCTTACCTGATTTCCATACGAGGGCGACGTTGATCATCCAGCTTTAGTGCGAGCACTGAACTTAACATTTACCAGCAATAGTGATATTTTCTACAAAGAAAAATATATGGAATAACGTCATCGCGGGTACAAAAATGACTATAAAAAAAACATATGTAACACCAACAGAAATAGTGAAATATTTTTATGACAAACCGGAAAACGATAACGTAAAAGAGAGAAAAACAATTGAGAGCCTGACCCGTCTCAAACCTGAGTGGGAAAATACTCTCGATATGATGAAGTTAATACGCAATTGTGAAAAGCTAGCAACTGAAGGTATTTTAATGGAATTGTCTTCAGGACATACTCTTTTTGACCGTTGCTATTTCGCACCGAATTTCAATGAATCAGATGCGAAATATGGAAAGTATGATTTTATAGCTGATGGATTTGAGTCAATCATAGACCGCCTTAGTCCTTCCGTTTTACCTGTTGTTGTTGAAAAAAGTGATGGTTCACATGATCTTGGTACTAGTTTTATTGTTGGGAATAACCACACGATATTTACAGCCAGACATGTTATTGAAGACATGAAGAGTATCAGGATACTTAGAGCTGGTGGTGAGGCTTTACCAATACATAAAATCTTTGTATCTAACGATGAACGTATTGATATCGCTTTAGTTTTCACAACCATTCCGAATGAAGATAATATTCAACCACTTAAGGTCTCAACCAAAGCCTCGGTACTGGATGAAATTTTATCAATAGGATTTCCACCCATTCCAGGATTTGATGCATTAAAGTTATATGACGTTTCGCATATAAATTCGTTTGTCCGACTGTCAAAGGGGCGAATTGTTGGTTCTGGTCACTCTTACTTAGATTCACAAGACTTTTTATTATTCAATGCTAGGGTTAAGGGGGGGAATAGCGGTGGCCCTATAATTAACAAATACGGCCTTGTTGTTGGTATGCTTGTACAAATACCAATATCATCTGAGGACAGTTCAAAGATTGATAACCTTGGATATGGTATAGCTGTAACAGGAAAAAGCCTGCTGGATGCCATTACATTTACAGAAAATGGCCGCGAATTAACACTCACCGACCGAGGAAATGGAGAATATTCAACTCTAGCATAAATGATATTATTAATTAAGTTGTACTAACTCAGTTTAAATGAATCAAGCATCCCCGTAACTTTGCCTGAAAAGGCTCATCGAGGGATGCACATTGTACGGATGTGTGAAAACTAAATCGGCTTTGTCACTTGGATTCGAGGGGAAAACTGAACTGAAAGCGATAAAAACGTCTAAAAAATCGTTTCGCAGACAGATGCACCCGATTCAAGCCATTTTGAGGAAGACTTTCTGCCTTTTATATTTATATTAATCATAAGGTTATTCCATTGGTGTACGATATCGTGCTTTGCCCCTCATCTCCCAGATAACTAATTAGCCTTAAAATTACTCATGTGTTTCTGCCGGTTAAAATTATATGGTTTTCATTTACAATAGTCTCAAGTCCGCTCTTCGCTCATAACAGACATTCACTACAGTTATGGTAGAAGATATGCATGCTGGGTGGGGAAAGTATGAAGGAAAAGAAGGCTGCTGTGTCGTTTGACATCACTGCAATCTTCTTATTGGTTATGCGGGTCGTAGTGGGACAAAACTGAGACACATAAGGCCTAGCAATGGCTTGCAAGGCTTTACATGTTTTGATGTGGTGGGACTTGTGAGCGCAGTGTTGATAGGGTAATGCTTTGAATTAGAAGCGGATTCTTATAATTCGTAATGCGAAGGTCGTAGGTTCGACTCCTATTATCGCACCATTAAAATCAATAAGTTACCTCACATTCAATTACACCACGCCTTTCTCCTGTGCCATATTTCTGCCATTGTAACCCTGGCAATTTCTCAAAATACTGTTCTGACATCAGGCAGTGCAGGTGCAGACATTTAAGCCAATTGCTGCCGCCATTCCTTGACGTGGTCAATCAGGGCGCGGAGCTTTGGTGCAATATTGCGACGCTGTGGGAAATACAGATAGAAGCCCGGAAATTGTGGAAGAAAGTCATCAAGCAGCGATACAAGCTTACCGCTTTCAATATATGGCCTGAACGTTTCCTGAGTGGCAATTGTTATTCCTCCGCCGGCAAGAGCCAGCCTCAACATCAGACGCAGATCATTCGTCGTAATCTGCGGTTCAATCGCAAGGTCGAAAGCTCTACCGTTTTCTTCAAATGGCCAGCGATAAGGCGCAACCTCCGGGGACTGACGCCAGCCGATACACTTATGATTCACAAGTTCGCGCGGATGAACAGGTGTGCTGTTGGCTGCGAGATAGGAGGGGGAGGCAACGACCATTTCACGCTGCTTACCGGTAAGGGGAACAGCAATCATGTCTTTTTCAATGACCTCTCCGAGCCTTACGCCAGCATCGTAACCTGCGGCAACGATATCGAATTCCTCATCCGTGACAACAATATCAAGCGTAACGGCTGGATTGGCAGCTGCAAACGAAGCGATTAGCGGACCTGAAAGAAATTCTTCTGCTATCGACGTCACCGCGATTCTGAGATGTCCACGTGGTACATGGTCAGAGACTATCTCTTCGAACGCTGCCTCAATACCGGATAAAGGTAATGACAACGATTTATGCAGCCGTTCTCCCGCTTCCGTCAAATTAACTGAGCGCGTGGTCCGCATTACAAGCATTGTCCCGAATGCATCTTCAAGACGTCTTATTCCCTGACTGACCGCTGAACGGGTAACGCCCAGTCGTGCGGCGGCTTTACTGAAATTACTCTCTTCTGCTACCGCGATAAAAATGGGTAAAAGATTAAGATCGATTTTCATTGTTTAATGCCGCTAACCATTGAGTACATTGAAAGCAGGATACTGGAACCAATCATAAAGTTCTATTCTCTCTCCGAACACATTTGAAGGAGAACGTAATGGATAAGGTCATATTAATCACCGGCGCATCAAGTGGTATTGGGGAAGGTATTGCCAGAGAGCTGGGAACGGCAGGTGCAAAGGTTTTACTGGGAGCACGCAGACTTGAGCGTATCGAAGCCATTGCAAAAGAAATCTGCCGCGCAGGAGGAATTGCTAAAGCGCGGGAGTTGGATGTCACAGACCGAAAGTCCATGGCAGATTTCGTGCAAGCAGCGCTGGATAGCTGGGGGCGAGTTGATGTTCTTATCAATAATGCGGGCGTTATGCCGCTTTCACCGCTTGCAGCAGGAAAACAAAATGAATGGGAGCTCACTATTGACGTGAATATCAAAGGCGTACTTTGGGGAATTGGCGCTGTACTTCCGGTGATGGAAGCACAGGGTTCCGGTCAGATAATCAATCTTGGTTCTATTGGTGCCCTTTCTGTTGTGCCCACAGGCGCAGTCTATTGCGCATCAAAATTTGCAGTACGGGCTATTTCTGATGGCTTACGGCAGGAAAGCTCGAAAATCCGTGTGACCTGCGTAAATCCTGGGGTTGTAGAAAGTGAACTGGCTTCAACCATTACCCATGTGGAAACCATGAAGTCAATGAACGCCTACCGTTCTGTTGCACTTCAACCCGCGGATATTGCCCGTGCTGTAAGGCATATTATTGAATCTCCCGAAAGCGTTGATACAACCGAAATTACCATCAGACCTACTGCATCTGCAAACTGAAGAATAACTTTTATATTCACGTTTTATTAAATAGGTCAGGAGGAAAATTTATATCCACCTGTTTTGCATAGCAAGATGCATTATGTATTGCTCACCCCGAAGGAGATGATGGTTTAATTACAGAAGGAGTGTTTTCTCTTGGGGTAAATATGACTCATGTTTAATACCTATGTATATAAAACTCACCCTCTCAATTGTCAGTAGAATTAACGTGAATACTATCTGTTCTTTAATTGTTGTGGTTACACTGTCTTTATTATCATTCAGTAGCGTCGCCAAAACGATTACTGCCGTCGGTTCAACCATTAACAGCACTGAAAAAGAAATTTCTTTACAGGCAGAAAAACAAGGGAAATCATATAAAATTCTGGGCGCGTTTTTTAAGAACAGAGTTTATATGATAGCAAAGTTAACACCAGTCAGTAAAAATGATGCTTCATAAGGCTCATGGTATAATTTTTAAGACATGATCAAGAAGCACGTCTATTGACTCAAAATTGTCATTTGTCAGGCAATGGAATACCTGACAAATGACGCTATCCCAATCTATTGTACCAGTCGTTCTGCTAATTCTACCGATGCTTCGGTCTGGAGTGGTAGAGTAATATTGGACACAGTTTTATTTTCTCTCTTTTTCGAGGGCTGTATATGATCAGGAAGAATACATCCCTAAGCGGTTAATGCTGGCGTAATCAATAGACCAGCATTAATCACAGATGATTACCAATCAGACAGAAATGGTTAAATCGTCGAATTCATATTTAATACGTTTTCTTACGCCGCTGAACAACTTGAAAAACAGGAAAAGGATGCATATTTTAAATATCAGTGAAGTGAACGGTTTATTGCCGTTATTAATAGAGATGGAGGAATAAATAGGCGTATTCTACTATTGCAACAAAAACAACGATATTGATCGGTTTTCATAATGAAGTAACCTGACAGATATAAAAATGTTGATTGAGGCTAAATTCCCGGATGAAGGTTGTCGAGGGAGCCAGGTACTTTTTTCTTATGGGTGATCTCCATTACTGGATAGTCCCCTTGTACAGATAAGACCGCTCTTTCTCGCTCAAAGCGGCCCCTGGAATTGAACGCAGAATGACTACCTGACACAATATTGCACAGTGAAGAGTCGGTCGTTGTTAACGTTCAGATTTTCAATGTATCAATGACCATCCGCAGAGCGGGGGAGACGTTGCGATGAGGGTAATAGAGAAACAATCCCTCCATTCGCAGGCTGTAACGCTGCAACACTCTGATAAGTTTACCGTGTTCTAAATCATCCGCAACCAGTTCAACAGGAACATAGGCCAATCCGAGGCCCAGCCGTGCGGCTTCTGCTTCCATATAGCTGTCGGATAGGGCCCATTGCCCTTCAGGGCGATGAGTGATTTTTTTATCATCCTGATTGAGTTCCCACTGGTATACGCTGCCGTCGGCAAACTGATAGGCGATACAGGGATGCGCCTTTAAATCCGCCGGGGTTTGCGGAAAACCATAGCGACGAAAATGTTCCGGAGTCCCCACAATTGCCATCTCCATATCGGGCGTGATGCGTACCGCGACCATACCCTGGCCGACTTCAGGCCCCAGGCGGACACCAGCATCGAATCTTTCCTCGATGATATCGACGAACCGGCTCTCATTTATCAGTTCAAGCCGGATATCAGGATATCGCTGTTTAAATACCGCCAGCTTTGGCAGCAGGCATTTATCAATCGCGTGCTGGCTGGCATTGATACGCACCGTGCCGGAGGGCGTCTCTCGATAGTGCGCCAGTGTGGCAAGCCCAAGATCTAACATTTCAAATCCAGATGCCGTCTTCTGGTAGAGCTGCTCGCCTGCTTGCGTCAGCGACAGTTTACGCGTGGTGCGCACCAGCAGCTGGACGCCGAGCCTTTCTTCAAGCTCGCGAACAGAACGGCTGACTCCTGACTGAGCAAGACCCAGCCGCTGAGCCGCTGCGGTAAAGCTGCCTTCCCGCACCACCTGCATAAACAGGTACAGCTCGTTGTAGTTCTCCCTTTTCGCCATTGAAACATCCCCCCTTCATGCCGGCAATCTCCGCATTAATTTATAACAATATGGTATTAATCTTAGCATTAATCGCCCCCTAATCAGCACTAATTCTGCTCACTATAATGACCCCATCAAAGTAAAGCACCGCAGCGTTGTCCGTCGGAAACCTGTATCTCTCTGTTGTTTTTTATGGGGATTTTTATGAAAGCCTTCACCCGAACGCTAAAAATCGCGATGCCGACCATGCTGCTTTTCGCATCATTAAGTGGAGTCACGACAATGAGTTATGCTGATTCAACCAATCCTAATGCCCCTGTGTCCATGACAGATAAATGGGATAAAACGTTCGCCGAGAGCCAGAAAGTCGATCACCGTAAAGTCTCGTTCCCGAACCGATATGGCATCACCTTAGTGGGCGATCTTTACCTGCCTAAAGACCGTGGCGATCGCAAGCTGGCGGCGATTGCGGTCAGTGGGCCATTTGGCGCGGTGAAAGAGCAATCCAGCGGCCTGTATGCGCAGACGCTGGCGGAACGAGGGTTTGTTACCCTGGCGTTCGATCCTTCTTACACCGGGGAAAGCGGCGGCTATCCGCGAAACGTCGCCTCACCGGATATCAACACTGAAGATTTCAGCGCGGCGGTGGATTTCTTAGGGCTGCAAAAAGAGGTAGATCGCAACCGTATCGGGCTGCTCGGTATTTGTGGCTGGGGCGGCATGGCGCTGAACGACGCGGCGATGGATACCCGCGTTAAAGCGGTAGCTACCAGCGTGATGTATGACATGAGCCGGGCGATGGGCCATGGTGTGGGGGATGGCAAAGACCGTTATTCTACCGCCGACCGTCGTGCTGTTCTGCAATATCTGAATGAACAGCGCTGGAAGGATGCGCAGAGCGGAACGTTCGCTCACGGTGGTCATGATATTAATGTCGACAGCAACGGCAAGGTCAGTGCGGGCGAGCGTATTCTGCCAGAAACGCTGCCGGCAAATCCTCATCCGGTACTGAAAGAGTTCTTTGACTACTATCGCATGCCGCGCGGCTTCCACGAACGTTCCGTTAACTCTACCGGGGCGTGGACGGCAACGATGCCGCTGTCATTTATGAATATGCCGCTGTTGAGCTACGCCAGTGAAATCACCATTCCGACGCTGATTGTGACCGGTGAGAAAGCGCATTCACGCTATTTTGCTGAAGATGCTTACAAGGCGGTTGGCAGTAAAGACAAAGAGCTGGTGGTGGTACCAGGGGCAAATCACGTGGACCTGTACGATAACGTGGCCGGAAAAATACCTTTCGCGAAGTTCGAACAATTTTTCCAGACCAAACTGAAATAAAACCTCTCCTGAATTGATGCAAAGCCACCGGTCTATGGCCGGTGGCTTTTATCCTGATCTTTGTGAAATTTCACTATGTCGACACTAAGCCAAACACCATCACCTCATCATCAGCACGCATACTGGGGCGGTATTTTTGCCATGACCCTGTGCGTGTTTGTGCTGATTGCTTCTGAATTTATGCCCGTCAGCCTGCTCACGCCGATTACCCGCGATTTAGGCGTGACGGAGGGGCTTGCAGGGCAGGGGATTGCTATCTCCGGCGCGCTGGCGGTTCTGACCAGCCTGACGCTTTCAACGCTAGCAGGAAAGATGAATCGTAAATTCCTGCTGCTGGGGATGACGGTTCTGATGGCCGTATCGGGGCTTATTATTGCGCTGGCTTCCAGTTATCTGATGTATATGATCGGTCGCGCGATGATTGGTGTGGCGATTGGCGGATTCTGGTCGATGTCTGCGGCAACGGCGATTCGTCTGGTGCCGCAGCAACAGGTCACGCGTGCGCTGGCGATTTTCAATGCCGGTAATGCGCTGGCGACGGTCGTGGCCGCGCCGCTGGGAAGCTATCTGGGTGCCACGGTCGGATGGCGAGGCGCTTTCTTGTGCCTGGTGCCCATCGCGGTGGTCGCCTTTATCTGGCAGTGCATCAGCCTGCCCAGTATGGATGCGAATAAAAGCCACACGTCATTTGGCACGGTATTCCGCTTATTTAGCCGCCGCATGGTTGTGGTCGGCATGATAGCTTGTGGCCTGTTTTTCATGGGGCAGTTTGCGCTATTCACCTATGTGCGCCCGTTTCTGGAGTCGGTGACACGGGTTAATTCCTCAGGCTTGTCGTTGATTTTGCTGATTATCGGCGTGGCCGGTTTTATTGGCACGCTGGTTGTTTCGGCATTTCTCAACAGAAAATTCTACCCCACGCTGATGGTCATACCCGGACTTATGGCCGTCATTGCCATCGGCCTGATGCTGACCGGGCATCTGGTCTGGACGGTTTCGTTGCTGTTAGGACTCTGGGGCATGCTGGCCACCGCCGCGCCAACCGGATGGTGGACATGGATTGCGCGTACGTTGCCTGACAACGCCGAAGCCGGAGGCGGGCTCATGGTCGCGGTGATTCAGCTCGCCATCGCCCTTGGATCAACGGCAGGAGGCATTGTGTTTGACCGCCTTGGCTGGCAGAGCACGTTTGCTATGAGTAGCGTGCTGCTCCTTTGCGCTGGCGTACTGACCTTTGTTACCGCACGCCAGAAGGCCGGTGCGCTTTAGTCCGGCGAGGGCGCGCGTTGCTGAATAAGTTACACAAGGCGATGAGCGCCCACTATGGGTTGGGCGCTCTTTTAAACGATTTAGGTGATTTTCTAAAACGGCTACTGCAGATTTTTCTCTTAATTTATGGTATTTCCCCCGGAGGCGAGAAAGCGCTCTCCACGCCCGGCCGCAAGGATCACGACGACGGGGGCAGGCATGAATCCTCCTCCTGATGGAGACGTACAGAAGCGACTTCTGCCAGCACGGAGAGTGCCAGAGTATGCGCATCCCGGGCTTTGGGGAATATCCCGATGGGTGCCCGGATTTGCGCTGTCTCCTCCCTGGACCATCCTAGCTCGTGGAGCTTTTGCAGACGTAACGTGTGGGTTCGATAGCTGCCCAATGCGCCGAGATAAAAGGGTTTTGCCTCTCGCGCGGCCTGCAACACTGGCAGCTCCCGGTTGAGATCATGGCACAGCAAAATGACCGCCGTATCGGTATCGATCTGAGCGCTGGCTGAGGCCGGAAAAAGATCGAAGATATGGCTGTCATAGCCTGTGGCTGCTGCAAGACTCGCGGTTGCCTGCGCCTCAAGAGAACGTCCGTAAATCATCAGCCTGACGCATGGCCTGAACCCCACCTCAAAGTCATTGAGATTCCAGCCCGTTCGGGTTTGCGTGGGCAGGCACACCAGCGATTGAGCTTGCGGATCGTAGTGCAGACCCGCCGGTTTTCTCTGTTCCAGGCGGTTCAGCACGGCGAGCAGAGGCTGTGCCGAGCGTAGTTTATGGAGCGTCAGCGTGATCCCACCGCCGCAGGGCAGAACGATGTCAAACCACGGCGAACCTTCGCCATAGCGAATTTCGCGATCGCAGCCTGAGCCCATCACCTCCAGCGCTTCAAAAGCGGCAGCGGCCTCCACGCAGCCGCCAGAGACAAAACCGCAGTAACGACCATCTTCGCGCACCACCATCTGTGCTCCGAGCGGGCGCGCCGCGCCGCCGCGTATCTCCACCAGCGTCACCAGCACCGCTCCTTTACCGGACATTAGCGCCTCTACGGCGAAGCGCAGAATGGTCCGGTGGTCATCGGTGAGAAACGCCTGCTCTGGCTTATGCCAGTGCTCGTCTTTGTCAAAAAGCGAGTATGACATAGTTCCTCCTTAAACCACATCCGGCAGTTTATCGAGCAGCTTATCCAGAGTGATGGGATAATCCCGTACCCGAATACCGGTGGCGTTATACACCGCGTTGGCGATAGCCGCGCTCACGCCGCACAGGCCCAGCTCACCGACACCTTTGGCCTTCATCGGGGAGGAGATGGGGTCGGTATCATCCAGGAAAATCACCTCCTGTTTTGGGATATCCGCATGAACCGGCACCTCATACCCCGCCATATCGTGATTAACGAAGTAGCCCAAACGGTCATCTACCGCCAGCTCCTCCATCAGTGCCGCGCCCATGCCCATAGTCATCGCGCCAATGACCTGGCTGCGTGCAGTTTTCGGATTCAGAATGCGCCCCGCTGCGCACACGGCGAGCATACGCCGGACCCGAACTTCTCCCGTCGCGCTATGCACGCCGACCTCCACAAAATGCCCGGCAAAGGTCGATTGCTGGTACTCCTTGCTGAGAGTGCCGAACTCAATGCTCTCTTCCGCTGTCAGTCTGCCGCCTGCGGTGGCCTCATGTAGCGTGGCGCTTCGGGTACCGTTGGTAATCTTGCCGTCGGCAAACTGCGACTGCTCAGGATCAAACCCGACCGCCGAGGCAATCATTTCGCGAAGTTTCACACAGGCGGCGTAAACGCCGGAGGTGGAGGTATTCGCGCCCCATTGTCCACCAGAACCCGCAGAAACCGGGAAACTGGAATCGCCGAGGTGAACCGCAACCTGCTCCAGCGGTACGCCAAGCATTTCCGCTGCCGTCTGGGCCAGAATGGTGTAGCTGCCGGTGCCAATGTCGGTCATGTCCGTTTCTACGGTAACGGTGCCATTTTGTTCGAGGTGAACCCGAGCACCCGATTTTTCCAGCAGATTATTGCGAAAGCCCGCCGCAACACCGTGGCCGACTAGCCACTCCCCGTCGCGCACCTGTCCGGGTGTGGCGTTGCGCTGCTTCCAGCCAAATTTATCCGCTCCGGTGCGCAAGCACTCGATAAGCTGACGGCGAGAGAAGCGGCGCGTCGGGTCGGCGGGGTCAACCTGAGTGTCATTCAGGATGCGAAACTCGACGGGATCGATGCCCGCTTTTTCCGCCAGTTCGTCGATCGCGATTTCGAGCGCCATCAGACCGGGGGCTTCGCCGGGCGCACGCATGGCGTTCCCTTCCGGCAAATCAAGCGCGGCGAGCCGCAGGCCGGTATGACGGTTTGCCCCTGCGTAGAGTAATTCGCTTTGCTGTACCGCCGTTTCCGGCGTGCCGCCGGGCAGGTTTCCGGACCAGCTTTCATGTGAGATAGCGGTGATTTTCCCGCTCTGGTCGGCACCGATACGCAGGTGCTGAAGGGTGGCGGGGCGGTGCGTGGTGTTATTGGGAATAGTGGGGCGGGGGAGCATCACTTTAACCGGACGTTTCACCGCACGGGCGGCGAGGGCCGCCAGCAGCGCATCGCTTCTCAGGAATAGCTTGCCGCCAAACCCTCCGCCGATATACGGGGAGATAATACGCACATTCTCCACGGGCACTTTCAGCGTTTTTGCCAGATCGGTGCGGCACCAGTCAATCATCTGATTTGAGGTCCAGAGGGTAAGCTTATTTCCATCCCAGACGGCCATCGAGGCATGCGGCTCCATCGCCATATGGCTCTGGTCCGGGGTCGTGTATGTAGCATCAATTTTCACTGCAGCGGAGGTGAAAGCCCCGTCAAAGTCACCAACGTTTTTATCGGGCGTGTCTTCCGGCGGCTGACTGACGGCCTGTTTCTCGTCCGCCAGGGAGTAAGCTCCTTTATTACGGCGATAGTGCGCCTGCACCAGCGAGGCCGCCGCTCGCGCCTGTTCGAAGGTCTCGGCCACTACCAGCGCAATGGCCTGATGATAGTGCTCAATAGTGGGGCCGCCTAACAGCCTGGCGGTGTTTTTGTCGCCTTTGCCGAGTGCCCCAGCGTTACTGGCGGTAATGACAGCCAGTACGCCCGGCGCTTTTTGCGCGGCGTCCGTATCTAGGGCGGTGAGGCGTCCTTTGGCAATGGCGGAACCGACGATATAGCCATAGGCGGCGTTGGGGGCTTCTTCATGCCATTCGTAGGCGTAGCGTGCCGTGCCGGTAGTTTTCAGCGGTCCGTCGATGCGGTCATGGGGACGACCGACAACCTTCAGCTGATCGATCGGGTTTTCCCCTGCGGGTTTATCAAATTTCATGCCTGTGCCCTCGCTTCAGCCAGTACGGAGGCAAGCGTTCGCTTCGCCAACAGGAGTTTAAAGGTATTTTCAGCGGTGGGATGGGCGCTGGCGAACAGCGCGTCATACACGGCCTGCGCCCCCTGGGATAGCTGAGCATCCGCAGCCTCAATGCGCCAGGGCTTATGTGCTACTCCGCCCAGCGCGACGCGCCCGCTGCCGTCAGGCTGAATAATCGCCGCGACCGATACCAGGGCAAAGGCGTAGGAGGCGCGATCGCGCACCTTGCGGTAGATATGTTTTCCGCCGAGCGGCGGAGGTAACGTCACCGCAACGATAAGCTCACCGGGAAGCAGGGCGGTTTCAATGTGCGGCGTTTTCCCCGGTGGGTGATAAAAATCAGCCAGTGTGATACTGCGAGTTTTTCCCTCCGGCGTGATGGTTTCCACCACCGCATCCAGCAACCGCATTGCGACCGCCATATCGCTCGGATGGGTGGCAATGCAGGCTTCGCTTACGCCTACCACCGCGTGCTGACGGCTAAAGCCTTCAAGTGCCGCGCAGCCGCTCCCGGGCAGGCGCTTATTGCAGGGCTGATTGGTGTCGTAAAAATAGGGGCAGCGCGTGCGCTGGAGCAGATTACCTGCGGTGGTTGCCTGATTACGTAACTGACCAGACGCGCCAGCGAGCAGAGCGCGGGAGAGTACCGCGTAATCACGACGCACGCGCTCGTGAGCCGCCAGGTCGGTGTTCCGTACCAGTGCGCCGATGCGCAGCCCACCCGCGTCGGTCACTTCAATCTTATCGAGCCCGAGCCCGTTCACATCGATAAGGTGGGTTGGCGTTTCAATTTCCAGCTTCATCAGGTCCAGCAGATTGGTCCCGCCAGCGATAAATTTTGCGCCGGGTACGCGCTGAGCGCTAAGTGCCGCCTCGGCAGGGGTGTTCACACGTTCATAGGTAAACGCCTTCATGATTTTATCTCCCCCGCAGCGTCTTCAATGGCGGCAAGGATGTTAGCGTATGCACCACAGCGACAGATGTTGCCGCTCATACGTTCACGGATCTCATCGGCAGTTCTTTCTGGAGGGGAAACCAAATCGACCGTGACGTGACTGGGAATGCCGTCCTGAATCTCTTTTAGCACCGCTACTGATGAGCAAATTTGCCCGGAGGTGCAGTAGCCGCACTGGAAGCCATCATGCTTGATAAAGGCCGCCTGCATGGGGTGAAGATTCTCTGGTGAACCCAGGCCTTCAATGGTGGTGATCTCGGCCCCCTGATGCATGACTGCCAGCGTCAGGCAGGCATTAAGCCTGCGACCATTGACCAGCACGGTACAGGCTCCGCACTGTCCGTGATCGCAACCTTTCTTGGTACCGATCAGATGCAGATTTTCACGCAAAGCGTCCAGTAGCGTGGTTCGGGTATCCACCTCAAGCTGCTCGGTTTTGCCGTTCACCTTAAGTGTCAGGGGCATTATCTCTGGCGCGGGTGTAGCTGCCGGAACGCTTGCCGCAAGCGTAGAATGAGGATAAACCACGGCGGTCGCCGCCGTTGCGGCGCTCACTTTAATCAGATCGCGGCGGGTCAAACTAAAATCGTGCGGCTCGTGCTTCCCAACCCGATTATCTTCGGGGTATTCGCCTTGGTTGCTCATACCAGGCCTCCGGTATTCTAAAGGGGAAAATAAGAGTGCGTTGCGAGAGTGTTGATGCTTTTTTAAACGTTAAGCATAGTCGGTGAGAGCAGGAGGATTATTCTTAAAACGCGAATGCAGCTATGAGCCCGGCTAATTAATTCATATTCGCCGATGACGGGAGCTAGTTTATTGCTTTAGTTGTGCGATGCAAAAACCGATAAGGAAACCTGTGATTGTCAGCTCTGCATCACCCTGCAAATCGTTGTCACTTCTAACATAAAAATAGGGAGAAATGATGGTGCTTATATTAATTGGCGATTAGTCATCATTGCATTATACAAAACAATACAGTTCTTTACATTTATCTTGTTTTATGAATACTCCTGAAGAGGTGTACAACATAATGAAACAAACAGGGTAAATATGAATATATTTGAACAAACTCCACCGAACCGCAGACGTTATGGTCTTGCTGCATTCATTGGGCTAATTGCTGGCGTTGTTTCCGCATTTGTGAAGTGGGGGGCTGAAGTTCCATTGCCGCCACGTAGCCCGGTGGATATGTTTAATGCAGCGTGTGGCCCGGAATCATTAATCAGGGCTGCTGGGCAAATTGATTGCTCCCGTAATTTTCTCAATCCTCCGTATATTTTTCTTCGAGACTGGCTGGGGCTGACAGATCCCAATGCGGCTGTTTATACCTTTGCCGGGCATGTCTTTAACTGGGTTGGTGTTACGCACATTATCTTTTCGATAGTGTTTGCTGTCGGTTATTGTGTGGTCGCTGAAGTATTTCCAAAAATTAAACTCTGGCAGGGCTTACTGGCAGGTGCTTTAGCCCAACTTTTTGTTCATATGATTTCATTCCCTCTCATGGGACTGACGCCACCTCTGTTTGATCTCCCGTGGTATGAGAATGTTTCTGAAATTTTTGGACATTTAGTCTGGTTCTGGTCTATTGAAATTATTCGCAGAGATTTACGAAACAGAATTACTCATGAGCCAGACCCTGAGATCCCTTTAGGCTCAAACAGATAATGCATTGAATGATAAAAATGGCGCAAATACAGCGCCATTTTTATAGGTTAAAAACATTGTTTTTAACTTTCTGATGCAGATAGCCAGTGAGTACATCGCGCTACTTCAGGATGCTGTAGATCCGGAGAACACTATAGAGGAAGAGGCATTGTTGCTGGCAGATGGAAGAAGTTACGGGTTTTGTTATCCCTGAAAAACGAAGCCCCGCGATTATAGCTGGCGGGGCAGTGCAATTAATTATTGCATATTTATAACGGTGTCAGCCCGTATTTAGCTCTTGCACGATTGCAAGCCTCATTGACGACTCCGTTCTCACCAGACATGGCGAATTCTCTGCACGTGGACGATCGATTTTTATATATCGTGCAGCAGGCATTTTTGCCCGGTGTTCCTGCAAGGGCAATACATCGGGGGTTTTTCTGATTGGTACCGCTCATGCATCGGTGAAAAGGGGATATTTGTTCAGTGAGCCTGGCGGGAATGGTACCGCCAGCATCGTCGGCTTCGGCCCAGTAAAAAGAGACGCGGAAAAATGCACAACAGGCACCACACGTCATGCATGGATTCAGATTGCTCATAATTCACCAGTACAGCTATAAATCGTAAAGAGAACAGCGGTACATCGTATGTAAGAACGTACCGCGGTTGGCTGGGGAACTTTCGATAGTGTGAGTATTGAATGATTTCCAGCCGTTACCGATTTTACGTACTAATTCGTGAAGAAACCACTCGTTAGCAGGCTGCCTGGCACCTTTCCGTGTCTCCTGAACACTATGGTGTACATATGAGAAAGCCCATCGTTACAGGTGATATTGACGATCGCTTCCACATCATTTAAACGATTATTTGAGTCTCTGAGGTGGAATTCTTCCCTCGACCGATGGATAAGTCTTAGTCCGCCGAAGGGGGCTTAGCCGGACAGGAATCGCTAATCTTAATGAATTTGTCGTTATAGACCAGATAATGATTCCCCGGTTGACGTAACGCAGGCTGATGAACCACGTCTCCCGGACGTAGATACCAGGCATCGCCTTCCTCTTCGGTCGAATCACATCCTGGTTTAATCAGTAGCTTAAACCACGTGTTGCCGGTGTTACTTACCGTTCCTGTCACCTGGTCGAAGGACCATTTAAACTGAACCTGACGTGGTCGTACTACCAGAATGGTATCCATCACCACCACCGGCTCTGTGCTGACCTCACCGCCGGTTGGGCTACGTCTTGTCTGGTTGCGAGTGGGGACCTCGCGGAATGAGACCCGGTAGTAGCGCTCGCGGTTATCCTGTGGACCATGATAGTAAAATTTAAAATACTCGCTCTCACCAGCCTGCAACGCCAGCTGGCGGGGAGCGAAAAGCAGTTCACCATCCACCGGTCGAGTGCGCAATTCACTGCTGCCTGGACTATCGATGGCACTGATGGCAATACGGTATATCCGCGCGCTTTTGTTGTTATTCACTACACGTTTGCTGACAAAGTCAGTCTCGGACGGCAGTGAAAAAGTCAGATTGCCGACCGAAATCGCCTGTGTCAAAGGTGCCGCCAGCATACAGACCACTGTCAGCAGGGCCTTAGTTAATGTTACGCCACGTCGCCTGAACATGAATCTCTCCTGAAGCGCTGACTTCGCCAAACCAGCCGTTATCATCTACCGTACGCAGCGAAATGGCGTTATCCATTGGAATCGAAAATTTGACAGTGGTCTTATCCATCTGCCCCACTTCGCCAGAGATATCAGTCCACGGTGTGGTTAGCCACAGCGCATCGGTCATATCCCGCCAGCTATCATCGCACCCGGCATCGTAGGTTTTTGTAGCTCCGTTGCGGGTAATAAAGGAAAGCGTCGCCGGGAACGGTACTTTCGCCTTACCGTCATCGGAGCTGAAGACACAATAGGAGCGCCCGCCAATCACCTGCGCGGGTCCGGTCACCTTGATCAGCACTTCGTCGGCAGCTGTTTTACCGCTGGTGGTTACGATATAGCCGAAATCGAGTGCCGGTTCGCCGCTGCCGACATATCCCTCTCGCGACGGTGTCTGAGTATATTCATCGGAGATAATACTGATGCTGAAATCACGGGGTTTGATAATCAGCGTGTTGGAGGTAGAAAATTCATACCAGCCAGACTCCGGTGATGTGGTGTTCTGAAAGCGAAAGTTGAATAGATCTTTGGTGTTGATATCGCTGATCCCCAGGTTCACCATCTGCTTAAAGAAGTTGCTCGAGAAGAAAACATAGATCGAGTCTGCGCTCTTCATCTCGTTGAAGGTGTAGTAATAGGCGGTATTGCTCACCGGTTTCCATGAACTGCCATTCAGACTGAACTGCATATCGTACGCCCCGACGGCCGAGGCTAACGACGAGTTGGCGATCGCCGGGAATATATGGATTGAGGTGTTGCTGAGCCCGTTTGTTTGCAGGGTATAGTTAACCATCTTACAACTTAATCCTGAACGGCTGCCGATGGTTTGCGTCCGGCAGTCGGCGTTCCCTTCGCCCAGAGTCGGTACTCCGTCGCTGTTGATAAATACCTCCGCCAGCGAGTGGGTATTTATCAACCGCAAATTTGCTGCTTTCGTATGGGTGACGTTGCGAATATACCAGTTGCCGGAGGCCTGATCCTTACAGCGCGCGCCGCTGCTGGCGTCATAGTTCACTGAGGTTTGGCAGGCATTGATGGTCATCGTAAAGCTGCTGCCAACGGGCATTTGTTGCAGATACTGGTAAAACGCGTCTGACAACATGCCGTGCATCCACTTCGAGCCGCCGCTGGTCACCGTCGCGCCATAAAATCCACTGGCGTCGGTGGTTTGCGGCAGGATAAGACTGGTGGTCATATTACACCCTGCGTACCAGTTGATGCAGCGCAAGCCAGTTAAAGGAGATGAAACCGGCGAATTTTCCAGCCACATATCAAACTTCCAGTTGGTATAAAGGCCGGTGTTGTAACCGTTATCAATGTAGCCGAGGCTTTGTTGATAGATGGTTCCTGAGCCAGTGTATTTTAAACCGGTCCAGCGGTTAGCACCGGTCAGGCGCGGATCCAGCGCCCCGCCAGGCGTGACGAAAAAGTTGTCGTCTGAGTTGTTTTCGACAAACACAAACTCGCGTGCCGGTGCATCCGCCCAGATTGTTTTGCTCACTGCAGCTCTGAGCGCGGTTGCTGGCCAGAATAGCGCAAAGATTATCATCGCTATCAGTAGGTTAACTCTCATTCTCTTCTCCTGTCTGCGTCACCGCCGCCCACGATGACAGGCCGCTGCAGACCACATCACCGACCCAGACGGCACCGCGCGCCTGGTCGAGTTCCAGTGCCACTTCGCAGGTTTTATTGCCACTGTAGCGAAAATCGATAGTGGGGTATTTCTTATCCACGTCCATGACAAACTCGCCGTTTTCATCGGTTCGGGTTCGGCCGATATGGTTGTTAATCCGTGCGTTAGCCAGCAGTGTGCCGTCTTCTGCACGGATACGACCGGAGACGGTAACCATCTGCTTCACCTCTGGCTCAATGACGGCGACATTGCCTGGATAGAGGGTCAGATGGCTTTTGCGGCCGCTGACGATATCGTAGCTGTCGAGTGAGTTTTTGCTGTTCTGCAACTCCACCTCATATCTCCCATACGGAGAGAGCGGGAGGTAGTTGCGCTTGCCGTTAAGCGGGAAAATCCGTCCGTTGATTTTGGCGCTGATCTGACCGTCGTCCTCCAGCCCGGTATTGAATATCACCCCGGCGTTGCCATCAGTCCGCCCGCTGGCAGCAATGTTTTTACCCTGCCAGCCAACGCTGCCATTGGCAGTTAAGTTGGTATTGACGTAGCCGTCCGCCGCGCTATTGACGTTCAGCGTTCCGCTGGCGTAACGAGCGTCGAACTGTGCATACGCCCCACCGCTGAGGGTTTTGTCATCACCGGTATCGCCGGAGATGGCTCGTGACAGATTGGCACCAACAGTGCGAATGGTCCCTTCATCAAACTGCTTGCGTGCTGACAGGTTTGCCATGGTGTAGCCGTTTTGATGAGTCATCCCTGCGCTAAACCAGTTGCCCAGTGGTAGCGAGAGATCGAGAGCGATATATTTCCCTGTATTGGCGTTGCTGTCGCCGTTGTTATAGCGCTGAATACCGGCTCGCAGGCCAAGCGAACCAAAGGTACCGCTGTAGACATTTTGATAGTAATCTGCCGTGTAATAATGGCTGTTGTAACGGCGGTCATCATTGTAGCTGATGCTGAATGTGCCCAGCTTCGACCACAGTGAGTTCAGGTTGAGTGTGCCGCCGATTGCACGGTTGTCGGCATCGCTACGTCGCAATTGATTGCCAATGCGGGTTTTTTCCTGATTAACCCATAGCGAACTAAAGCCTCCCGGTAGTGTGGCGCTGATGCTGCCGATATTGCTCCATGAGCTGTCACTGGCCAGCATGTTTTGCAGGTTAACGTTGATTGCTCCCCCAAGCGGCAGCGTCAGACGGGTTTCACCCACTGCCTGATTATCGTACCCATATCCCGTTGCCGCCCAACTAAGCGTACTCAGTGAGCCGGAGGTCGAGGCTCCTGCTAGCCAACTCTCTTTAGCTGGTCGCGTCTTTTTCCCGTTTTCCGACCAGCGATCCATATGAAAGCTGCCGCCCCATATCTGCCACGCCAGCGGCGCACCGACGCCGCGCCCCCGGCTAAACAGCTTATTGACCCGCTGGGTGCGTTTGCTGATCACGCGACCGTTAACGATCACCTCAACTTCCACATCGTAAATACCGTACGGTAGACCCCGGGTATCCACTTCATGATTGCCCATGGTGAAGTTCTGAACGCTCAGTAACCGCCCATCACGGGTGAGATGTACTTCGCCCGCTGCAGGTAAAAAGGCGATCACTGGCGTGGCCGACTGGCTGCTGTCGAAGATGGTGGAGCTGGCCTGGTTTCCCCAGGAAAGGCCGTAAATCTTCCCTGCTGAAATGGCGGTCATCGGCCCTAAGGACTGCAAGTTCCAGGTGTCGAGCATTCCACCGGCAAATCGGTGACCAGCAAAATCGCGTTCATACATCGCTTTATATAATTCACTGTCCTGTTGACCGCTACCGATCCCATACAGCGAGCCGTCGAGCACCACATGATGTTCGCGCAGTGCTGTCACGTTATTTAGCGACAGATAGCTGGATGTATTGTTCCCGCCGTTACGCAACTGGTTGTTATAGATGCCGAAGTTATAGCTCAGGTTACTGCTGAGGGTGTTAACACTGGACTGCCCGATGTCTTCGCTACGTGAGCGTAGTACGGTGCCCAGTGCTTCGCGCTTGACCACCAGCTGCAGCAGCAGTTGGCGCAAGCTGAGATCCAACTGCGCGTTGTCAGTCAGGGGGATGGTAAGGGCCTCATTGAACGGGGCGTTGGCCAGAGTCATCAGTTGCTGTCGAGTTTGTTCGCTGACACTGGCGTTATCTTCACTCTCTTCCAGCTGTATTTTCCGGATGCGTAACTGTCCATCATCCAACCAGATAAAAGCGCTGCCGATTCGCTGATCGTCCTGGCGACCCTGGCTACCGGCAAGATGAATATAGAGCGGGACGCTCATGCCGTCCTGAAGCGCCTGACTGAAGGCCTGCGGAATAATCACCCCACCTATTTGCTGCGCGCTTATGTCAGCAGCGCTGGCATCGGGTTGAACGAACAAAAAGACCATGCCGAAGGCAAACTGGGCTTTCAGTCCTGGGGAGAACCGTCGTAAAGGCATTGTCGTTATCCATCTGCACAGCTATCTATTTCACGGGAATGAACTTATCACCCTGCCAAAGTGCAACCCGTCCTTTGTTATCCGCAGTGTCCACGCGGGTAAAACGACGCGACTTGCCCGGCATCAGGTAGTAGTTCTCTTTACACTCCTTACCATTGGCGGCTTTCAGGCAGGGGCCGTAGGCGAGGATCCGCAGCGTCGCATTTCCTGTATTTGTCAGGGAGCCGTTGGCGTACTGAAAGCGGTAGTTCGCCTGGCGGGGGGCGACGACCAGAATGGTGCCGATGCGGGCGGAAGCAGTGGCCACAGCGCTGCGGTTGGCATTATCGCGCTGCGCATCACTGAGGGCCTGATCAAACCAGACAATGCGGTAGTAGCGCTCTTTTTCATCTACTGGTCCCTTATAGAAGAAGCGGATCACTTCGCTGGCTTGGGCGGGTAGCAGCAAGCTGGCGGGAGTGAGTAGCAACTCATCCGGCTTGTCCATTGCGATAACCTGCCCGTCGTCAAGCGGTGAAGAGAGCCGTTCGAGACGGATATTGATGAGGCGACCACTGTCGGTACTGTTTTTGATTGTTTTGCTCAGCGTGCTGCTGTCACTGTTCATAAACGATGATATATCGCCGACATCCAGCGCCTGGGCCGGAGATATTCCGGCAAACAGCAGAGCGAGAGGCAGAAGGTGCTTTTTCATAACAATTCCGTCCAGGAATAAAGCAGGGGGCTACCCCTGCTGGTACATCAAAGAGATCAACTGGTCCAGGTAGCGTCGAACTGTACGCTAACGTCGCCGCTCCAGATGCCTTCCGGTAGAGTGCTGTAATCGGTTACTGCGGTGGTACCATTGGTGGTACCGCTGATGATGGAGAAGGTGAAACCATCCTGTGCGGTGGTACGATTGCTGGCATTGTAACCGTTAGCCAGCGGGCTAAGGTTGCCGCCCAGTACGCCGTTGGCGGTATCGATCATCACGGTATCGCCAGTTTTTTCGACTGCCGCGCCGTTATAATCCACGCCCACATTCAGTGTGGAACCTGAGGTATCCAACTGGGTTAAGGTGTTGGTGATAAGACGTGAGGTCAGTTTAAAGGCGGTAGCCGTTGAGTCACCCTCAATAGCCACGTCAAATAGACCTTTCTGTGAGTTAAAGCCTTTAATGCCTTCGGCATACTGGAACGCCAGACTACCGAGCGGCGTCACAACCAGCTTACTGGTGGTGTCTTTTTTGGCTGTTGCCGACCAGGTCGCTACAGCCTGAGCTGTTACGTCAGCAGCCTGCGCCACACCCATGCCGGTAAACACCGTTACCAGAGCTATTGCCAGAACCTTTTTTTTCATTGCTTTTCTTCCCGAGTTAAATTGAGGACATGATGTCCCTGTGAGTCATTTTTTAAAACTAACTTGCCTGGAGTTTACGGAACCAACTTATATATTTTTGAGTACAGCTTGGCCTCAGCATTACGCCGATGGGTATACACTGTCTTCACACTACAATTTTCAATTCTGGCAATCGATTTAGGCAGCATTCCCTGGGCCGTCATGCGGATAATTTCCATTTCCCGGTCAGTGATTTTATCTTTCTTAATATCTTTTTTGAGAAACCTGCCATTAATCACATAGGCCAATTCGTTTCTAATATCACGACTCAGCCCAGCGTATACCACGCCCCTAATATTGCTGTTGTAATACCAATAATTTGCTAAGGCTTCTGACTTTCTGGCCGCAATCAATACGACCTGTTTCCCCTTTACCGCGGATAACCATTCGTTATCACGGTTTATAAACTCAGTTAAAGAATCCGTATTGAGATTGATAAACACGAAATCTTTTCTAATTTTCTCCAGCGATAGATAAATTAATCTGTCGATATCCACAATCAGTTCAGAGAGTCCTTTATAGAAGTAGGCGTCATGGGGAGACCAGATGTATTTATCAGAACGGTTTTGATATTCCATATGGTTTTTAACCTCATAGTCCCTGCTGTAATCATTTTGCCATGTCACTACTTTCCAAACCTGTAATTTTTACAGGTACATTCAGTGTTGTTAGTAAATCGGAAGTAAATAAGATACGTAGCACATATCAATATAGGTTAAACGAGATTAAGTTTTAATTATTTTCGATTGGGCTTAAATTTATGTTTTTTTCCTGATGAGTGTCAATATGTGAACAGAAAAGGAATTCCATGGTTAAGTCAATATTTACTAAAAATGAAAATATTGCTTTTTTGATAAGAAGAAAAAGACATTCAGTTTCATAAGGTTATTGGCAATATAACGTTCAATTCTTACTTGCATTTTATATTAGCCAGGAACTTTGCCCTGAGGTGTTAGGAATAGTCTTAATGTGTTGTGTAATGGACTAGTAAAAAAACAAGTTTGAATGATAAGAAATAGAATATAAAACTATCATGAGTCATAATTAAAGATGATTTGCCAATCGGTAAGGTGTTTTAATGGATTAACATGCCGCACAAAATGGTTATGGGTGTTCATCCCAATAAGTGATGAAAAATTAAACAGGTGTAAGTACGTCATCTGTCCGGTAAGCCCCCTAAGAGCCAAATTAAGTGAAGTTAAACGAAGACTGCCAGTTGTCACAGGAACGATGGCCTCTTTGCCAGGGCACTGCGTTCAGTCATCTGTGCGCGTTACTCTAACTGGCACTCGAACGTCGGCGATGGGGTTACCGATGGATCAGGCCGTTCCTGTGGCGTAAACGTTTTTATGTCAGTACCAACAGATTTACCACATTTATCATCTTAATAGTTTGAGTGTAAATGCAGGCTGCGTCGCAAAGGGAGGAAACTGAGTGGCGTGTTCAGACTAAAATAGAGTTGATGCCAGCATACAGGGCGCAGCTGGTCAACAAGTCATCATTAATATAATGGAATATTCGGAGAGAAACGTCAGGCAGTTGACCTTAAATGAACAGGAAGATACATCCCCAGAAAAATTAATGCTGGTGTAATAAATACACCAACATTAATCCGGTATGATTATTAATCAGACAAATATCGTTAATTCGTCGAATTTTGAATCAACGTTTTTTCTTACGACCCTGAACGGCCTTAAAACGTGGATTAGATTTACAAATCACATACAGCCGTCCTTTTCGCTTCACAATCTGACAGTCTGGATGGCGTTCTTTTGCGGTACGCAGAGAGTTAAGGACTTTCATCATGCCCCCTTTTTCGTGCTAACAAAACGACCAAAACGTTGGGTGAACCGTGCAACATTTCCTTCTGATGCCACTGTTCTCAGCTTCCCTGTATAGAACGGGTGCGATTTCGAAGAGACATCAATTGTTACGTACGGATACGTTACGCCATCCAGCTCAATCTCACGGTCTGTTTTGATAGTCGAGCCGATTTTAAAGTACTCATCAACACTGGTGTCATGGAACACCACAGTACGATACTCAGGATGGATATTGGGTTTCATCATTTTTACCTGTTATGTTATAACATAACAGGTAAAGATACATGCTCATCCGGATCATTTCAACACCCAATTCCTGTGACCATTTGTGGTATGTGGAATTTCGGCAACGGGGAAGTCTGGCATTGTTAGCAGCCATTGGCGACGCTCCCATAAACGCCTGGATGAGTGATTGATGATGGTTTCGCTGAGAGTATGAATTTTTCGAGAATGGAGGCTATCTCCACTTTACTGGCCGATGATTTATCGCAGTTTGATTGATTACCTGACAGCGTGTATTCCTCCCCCACGGATATAATAATTACTTAAAAAAAAGGGAGAGGATGCATATTTTAAATATCACTGAAGTGAACAGTTTATTGCCGTTATTAATAGAAATGGAGAAATAAATAGGCGTATTCTACAATTGCGACAAAAACAACGATATTAATCAGTTTATGACTGATTTGCTGTACTTTATTCTCTTTCATTGGTACTTCCTCGCTTTAAAAAAGAGTGCACTTCGTAAGTGCCCTTATATAAATAACGAGTTTGGTCAACCAATTTTTTGACATGTATCACAAATTTGAATAGATGTATTACATCGGCTATCTTTTATTGCCCCAACGTCATTGATATATGTCGCCTGAAGTCAGTCCGGGAATGAGTCTGATCTCAAAACTGGCCCAGCCCTGGCGTTGATTGGCGCTGAGGAGCATACCTCATCTCATCATAATGTCGTATCTCCTGGGGTGTTATACAAGATATCGTTGTTGGTAACCTGGGAAAGGAATTGAGTTCTATTAAACCGTCAAGTATGCCGGATACATACTGGATTACACAGCAGGCACGCTTTATGAGAGAACGTGCCGCAGTGACGGGTTAATTATCTGAAAGAATTTGCGAGGCTGTATCGGATACTCATTGGTTTGATAGTTTTACTCTCGGGAGAGTAATAGATATTTAATCCATTAACGGAAACCAGCCAGTTCCTTTCGATGCCTGAATTTGATCCCATAGTTTATCCGGAATGGTTAATTCAGGAACGCGTTGTGGATTAAGGGCTGTTTGAATTTCATGACTTCTACCTGATTCAGCTAAAGTCACCCATTCTGGATTTATCACCAGCCCTTTACCGATCGCAACAAGTGGCAGGCCAGCGGAAATTGCTTCTTGAGCCTGAGACGGTGTGCGTATTTTACCTGCAGCGATTACCGGCACTCTGCCTGCAATATGATTTAAAATCAATTCAATAGTTCGGGGGCCATTTGGCGACTCAACAGGGTAGCTATCGTTAATACTGACCAGCGAGGTATGTATATACGAAATACCGGATGAAATGAGCCGATCAAGGAGTTTATAAGTATCCTCTATCCGCAGCCCCCCTGTTGCAGATTCTTCAGGAGATATTCTGTAACCGATGGCAAAGGGCTTTGTCGCATATTCATAGACTACATTTTTTACTTCCTGTAATACGGCCAGCGGGAAGCGCATACGTCCTTCGAGATCTCCTCCCCATCGGTCATTACGCTGGTTAAATAGAGGGGAGAAGAAATTCTGTAGAAGGAATCCGTGCGCACCATGAAGTTCAATGCCATCAAAACCTGCTTTAATCGCCCTTTTTGTGACATCTCCGAATGCTCTAATGGTTTCCTGAATTTCGTTTTCAGTCATTTCCCTGCTTTGTACCACACTCTTCATAAAGTCACCAGATTTTACGCTTGATGCGCTGGCACTAATAACATCGTTATTTGGTACAAGCTCCGGGATGGCTTTATTACCGGCGTGGAAAATCTGCAAAATAGCCGGAGCACCCCCACTTTGGGCTGCCGCTGCTAACTTTTCAAGGCTGTTAATGAAACGGTCGTCATATGCGGCAAATTCATGAGTAAACCCAATGCCGCTTGGCGTGACATAGGTACATCCTGTTATTACTAAACCAACATTTTGTGAGCGGCGTTTATAAAATTCGAGTTCTTGCTCAGAGATGGTTCCATCAGGATTCGCTGACCAGGTCGTCATAGGGGCCATAACGATACGATTACGTAGCTTTATTTTTTCTGTCAGCATAAAAGGAGAAAACAATGATGGGTGTTTATTTGTCATAACAATACCTCAAATGTTTATCTGATTTTAATGCGTATAATCTTAATAAGTTGAGTTGCTACTTTTTGATGCTTTTTTCCTTTAATAGAATTCTTTTTGAGTAATTTTATTATTGTCGTGTAGTCAATAAAGGATAAATCTCAGGGAGATAATGAATCTCCCTGCAAGGTTATTACAAATGTGTTTTGTAAAAAGGAATTAATTTATCGAGCGCCTGTTTCACAGGTTCTGGCTTATCATACAGGTCGTAATGTGAATAACCTTCAACCACGACCAACTCTTTATGTTTTGAGGCAGCGCGGCCAATAATTTCGCAGCCGTCACGATAGGCACCAAAAGCGCCCACTCTATCGCCCACTACAACCATTAGTGGTTGAGTTAACAGGACTTCTGCAAGATGAAAAGCATCCCAGCCCACGGCAACAGTCTGATGTGAAAATAGCGAACGATTTCCCCCATTAGGCGCACAGCCTCGTGGCGAACGATAATATTCTGTTGCTTCAAAAAGGTCTATTTCTGTTAATCCCGCTTCAAGAGCTGCTTCCGGAGAAGAGGGGAGTAAATCATCTACGCGAAGTTTTGCGCCGTTAGCTTCGTCTGTTCTTTGTTGCGCCATTGCTTCGAGTGCTCCGATAGGATTAAACGCTGTAAATCCCTCACGCATAAGACGCCCGTAGTTTGCACCCGTGACAGTACCAATAGCTTTAATTCGACGTTCTGTCATTGCGGCATTAATGGCATATCCACCTCCACCACAAATACCCAGTACACCAATACGCCCGGCATCAACGTAAGGTAAGGTGGTAAGGTAATCAACGACAATGCTGAAGTCTTTTACTCGCATTGTTGGATCTTCCAGATAACGCGGTTCTCCACCGCTGCTTCCCTGAAAACTGGCATCAAAAGCAATGACGATAAAGCCAGCTTTTGCCAGGGCGGCACCATACACACTACCCGATGTCTGTTCTTTGCAGCTTCCAATTGGATGGGCGCTGATAATGGCAGGATACTTTTTTTCACTATTAAAATCGTCAGGGAAATAGATATCAGCAGCTATATCCCAGTAAGTGTGTTTTATCGAAACAGTTTTCATTTCAAGCTCCGGGGATTTGCCTAAACAGATTTAAATATCATTTCTATTATCCGCAACTGGCATTTGTGTTCATATCGAGAACGGCGTAATAGTATGACTTGTATTGGTTATCATCAATGGTCTAATATCTATCACAGTGTTAAGTTAAGGTTTACAATGATGAAAATAGAGCCTTCAATTTTGCCTTCTCTTGCCTGGTTTGCGCTGATTGTTCGTGCCGGCAGTTTTTCCAGAGCCGCTTCTGAAATGGGTATTACGCGGGCCGCATTGTCCCAGAATTTAAAATCTCTTGAGGAACGTCTTAACACCAAGCTGATATACCGTACGACCCGCAATATGTCGCTTACTGAGGAAGGACAGCGTCTGTATGAAGTGCTGGTGTCGGCTTTGGGGCAAATTGATGATGCTTTGAAAGATGTTGGTGATACCCAACTTGAACCTACAGGCCTGTTGAGAATAAATTCCTCCCGTGTTGCAGCACGGATGCTTGTTGAACCTCATATTGGCGAGTTTCTTACTCGTTACCCCAAAACAAAGATAGAACTCATTATGGATGACGGTTTATCTAACATTATTGCGGACGGCTGTGATGTGGGCATACGTCTTGAGCAAGGACTGGATGAGCATATGACTGCCGTTCCTGTTTCTCCGCTTATTAAACTGGTTACTGTGGCATCGCCAGATTATTTAAAAGAACACGGTATTCCTGAAACGCCTCAGGAACTGAGTAACCATAATTGCCTTCGGTTGCGGCATAAAAGTAGCGGTGCACTCTCTGCATGGGAGTTTTCTAATGTTGTGGGGGGTAATGAAGAGTTCGAAATAGAGGTTTCAGGTAAGTATATTTCTAATGATGACGAAAGCATGATACGAATGGCGCTGAATGGAACGGGTATCATTCAACATCTGGATTTTGCAATCGCTGAACATATCAATGCGGGCAAGTTACAGCCGATTCTTGAGGATTGGGCTGTTTCATTTCCTGGATTTTATATTTATGTTTCATCACGGGTGAGAATGCCCTCTAAAGTTCGTGCTTTTATTGATTTTATGGTGGAGAAAAGAGTAAAACTCGAAAATTGATGATATGTGTAATTGATGGTTGCTCTGGGCGAATATCGGTAAGAGGAATAACGTAATCATTAGGACGCGTTTACATAATAAACTTTCTGATAATTAATACTTATTTTCTATACGGCCATAATATCAATTATCATTATCACCAGTAATGTGGCTAAAATAATAGTATCTATGGCCGCTACGGTTAACGGTGGTTATTTTGGGAGGCGTTAACACGTAGCGGCTTGTAGTTGTAAGTCTTGAACAGGTACAAAGCCTGAAAATCAGGAGGATATCGCTATCAAACTTCCTTTATTTCTTCTCGCAGTTTCGCATCTTATAGAAGAATCCTGTATTTCCATCTTCCACGATGAAGCGATCGTTAAAAGTTGGACGACGAATAAATGTCACTCCACCTATTGTTGCTTTTTGTTTTATACCATCATCAACATTTTCCAGATCTGGAGAGTACAATTGATCTCCATTTGGCATTTGAACGATGAAATTGTTTCCATTATCGAGAACTGTTGCGGATTTTGACAGAATTTGAGTAGCGGTATCCAGGCTGGAAATCCTAATGTCACAAACATATTTGCCTGGCCCCAGATCTTCTTCTGCAAATACAGGTAAGGAAAATAATGCAAATGCGAGGATGAGATTCTTATTCATGCAAACTCCAGGAAGATCAATAAAAGCAATATGTTACATAAAGAGCACGTAAATGAAAAGAGCGATTGGTTAATGAGTAATGCTATTAATCCCCGCATGGCCTATTTTTCATTGGCTGCGGTGTTGAACCTCATTGAATATGGGCAAGACTCTGACTGAGCGACCGACGTAAATAGGTAGATGCATAATCGCTTACCGCCCTGTAACCGCAAACGGTGCCCAGGCTTCTGGCTGAATGCCACGACTTTGCATCCAGGGAACGGCCTGTAGCTGCTGATTGAAAGGGTTAACTTCAACCTGGTTTACCGCCGGAACGACGTTATTAAAAGCGATAAGGTCAGCCAGTCGGTCAGGATGGAAGTTACTTACGCCAATAGCGCGAATTTTACCGGCCTGTTGCAGCTCTTCCATGGCACGCCAGGCTCCGTGGACATCGCCATATGGCTGGTGAATCAAGTACAGGTCAACGTAATCAAGTTGCAGTCGATTCAGAGAGCGTTCGAACTGGGCTTTGGCCCCTTCGTAACTGGTATCCTGCAACCAGAGTTTCGTGGTGACAAAGAGTTCGTTACGGGCGATACCGCTTTGTTTCAGTGCGTTCCCGACCTGGGTTTCATTTTGATAGGAGGCGGCGGTGTCAATCAGTCGATAACCGGTGTTAATAGCGTCAATGACCGCTCTTTCGCATTCAGCGGCATCGGTCATCTGAAATACACCAAAGCCCAACAGGGGCATTTCAATACCGTTGTTCAGTTTTACTTTTTGCATGGTGTTATCCTTCCGTTATCGTTCATGAGAAGCATAACGTAAAGGGAAAAGCTCGATTAGACGGCAGGATTTGTCAGGGGCTATGAACGAAATTCATAAATCTGTTTGAGTGTTGTGATGAGTCGTGCAAGTTCGATATCCCTGCAATTCACAGTCTGATGAAGGAAAATGAATATCCATAAAAAATATATCGGTTTATCCTGGCGTATATACCTACTTCGACGTATTTCCGATATTTGCTAATTAAAGGTAGGTCATTATTATTCACTCTGAATAATGAATTATTCACTGTCCGCAGAGTAAGAAATATAACTTAGGTATCTATTTAATGGTTTGCACAAAAAGCTAAATTCTCACCCATAAATAAAAATATAATCCCGCGCCCAACCACCTGATGAGTGGCTACAGGCACTGGATATATTAGGTGGCGGTGTACTTTCTTACATAAAGGTATTTCCTTTTCTGCGGAAAAGGAAACCGGGAAATCCCCGGTTTTTCTGACAAGCAGACACCATTATTTGTGTCTGCCTATGTTCGTTAATTCGTTCATCAGGAAATTATCTCAATGTCACGTTATAAAACAGGTCATAAACAACCACGATTTCGTTATTCAGTTCTGGCCCGCTGCGTGGCGTGGGCAAATATCTCTGTTCAGGTTCTTTTCCCACTCGCAGTCACTTTTACCCCAGTAATGGCGGCACATGCGCAGCATGCGGTTCAGCCACGATTGAGCATGGAAAATACTACGGTAACTGCTGATAATAACGTGGAGAAAAATGTCGCGTCGCTTGCCGCGAATGCCGGGACATTTTTAAGCAGTCAGCCAGATAGCGATGCGACACGTAATTTTATTACCGGAATGGCCACCGCTAAAGCTAACCAGGAAATACAGGAGTGGCTCGGGAAATATGGTACAGCGCGCGTCAAACTGAATGTCGATAAAGATTTCTCGCTGAAGGATTCTTCGCTGGAAATGCTTTATCCGATTTATGACACGCCGACAAATATGTTGTTCACTCAGGGGGCAATACATCGTACCGACGATCGTACTCAGTCAAATATTGGTTTTGGCTGGCGTCATTTTTCAGGAAATGACTGGATGGCGGGGGTGAATACTTTTATCGATCATGATTTATCCCGTAGTCATACCCGCATTGGTGTTGGTGTGGAATACTGGCGTGATTATTTGAAACTGAGCGCCAATGGTTATATCCGGGCTTCTGGCTGGAAAAAATCGCCGGATGTTGAGGATTATCAGGAACGCCCGGCGAATGGCTGGGATATTCGTGCTGAGGGCTATTTACCTGCCTGGCCGCAGCTTGGCGCAAGCCTGATGTATGAGCAGTATTATGGCGATGAAGTCGGGCTGTTTGGTAAAGATAAACGCCAGAAAGACCCGCATGCTATTTCTGCCGAGGTAACCTATACACCAGTGCCTCTTCTGACACTGAGCGCCGGGCATAAGCAGGGCAAGAGTGGTGAGAATGACACTCGCTTTGGCCTGGAAGTTAACTACCGAATTGGCGAACCTCTGCAAAAACAACTCGATACAGACAGCATTCGCGAGCGTCGAATGCTGGCAGGCAGCCGCTATGACCTGGTTGAGCGTAATAACAACATCGTTCTTGAGTACCGCAAATCTGAAGTGATCCGTATTGCTCTGCCTGAGCGTATTGAAGGCAAGGGCGGTCAGACGGTTTCCCTGGGGCTTGTGGTCAGCAAAGCAACTCACGGACTGAAAAATGTGCAGTGGGAAGCGCCGTCATTACTGGCTGAAGGTGGCAAAATTACCGGTCAGGGTAGTCAGTGGCAAGTAACGCTCCCGGCTTACCGTCCAGGCAAAGACAATTATTATGCGATTTCAGCAGTTGCCTACGATAACAAAGGCAATGCCTCGAAACGTGTGCAGACAGAAGTGGTTATTACCGGAGCTGGTATGAGCGCCGATCGCACGGCGTTAACGCTTGATGGTCAGAGCCGTATTCAAATGCTTGCTAACGGTAATGAGCAAAAGCCGCTGGTGCTGTCTCTGCGCGACGCAGAGGGCCAGCCAGTCAAGGGCATGAAAGATCAGATCAAGACTGAACTATCCTTCAAACCGGCTGGAAATATTGTGACTCGTACCCTGAAGGCCACTAAATCACAGGCAAAACCCACACTGGGTGAGTTCACCGAAACTGAAGCAGGGGTGTACCAGTCTGTCTTTACGACCGGAACGCAGTCAGGTGAGGCAACGATTACTGTTAGCGTTGATGGCATGAGCAAAACCGTCACTGCAGAACTGCGGGCCACGATGATGGATGTGGCAAACTCCACCCTGAGCGCTAACGAGCCGTCAGGTGACGTGGTTGCTGATGGTCAGCAAGCCTACACGCTGACGCTGACTGCGGTGGACTCCGAGGGTAATCCGGTGACGGGAGAAGCCAGCCGCCTGCGACTTGTTCCGCAAGACACTAATGGTGTTACCGTTGGTGCCATTTCGGAAATAAAACCAGGGGTTTACAGCGCCACGGTTTCTTCGACTCGTGCCGGAAACGTTGTTGTGCGTGCCTTCAGCGAGCAGTATCTGCTGGGCACATTACAACAAACGCTGAAGTTCGTTGCCGGGCCGCTTGATGCAGCACATTCGTCCATCACCCTGAATCCTGATAAACCGGTGGTCGGCGGTACGCTTACGGCAATCTGGACGGCAAAAGATGCCAATGACAACCCTGTAACAGGCCTCAATCCGGATGCACCGTCATTATCGGGCGCAGCAGCTGCTGGTTCTACGGCATCTGGCTGGACAAATAATGGTGATGGGACGTGGACTGCGCAGATTACTCTCGGCTCTACGGCGGGTGAATTAGAAGTTATGCCGAAGCTCAATGGACAGGATGCGGCAGCAAACGCGGCAAAAGTAACCGTGGTGGCTGATGCGTTATCTTCAGGCCAGTCGACAGTGTCTGTAGCCGCAGATCGCGTAAAAGCAGGCGAAAGCACAACCGTGACGCTGGTGGCGAAAGATGCGCATGGCAACGCTATCAGTGGTCTTTCGTTGTCGGCAAGTTTGACGGGGACCGCCTCTGAAGGGGCGACTATTTCCAGTTGGACCGAAAAAGGTGACGGTTCCTATGTTGCTACGTTGACCACAGGCGGAAAGACGGGCGAGCTTCGTGTCATGCCGCTCTTCAACGGCCAGCCAGCAGCCACCGAAGCCGCGCAGTTGACGGTCATCGCCGGGGAGATGTCATCAGCGAACTCTACGCTTGTTGCGGACAATAAGACTCCAACGGTTAAAACGACGACGGAACTCACCTTCACCGTGAAGGATGCGTACGGGAACCCGGTCACCGGGCTGAAGCCAGATGCACCAGTGTTTAGCGGTGCCGCCAGCACGGGATCAGAGCGACCTTCAGCAGGAAGCTGGACAGAGCAAAGTAATGGGGTCTACGTGGCGACCTTAACGCTGGGATCGGCTGCAGGTCAGTTGTCTGTCATGACACGCGTGAACGGCCAAAATGCCGTTGCTCAGCCATTGGTGCTGAATGTTGCAGGCGACGCTTCCCGGGCAGTGATCAGTGATATGGCGGTGAAGGTGAATAACCAACTGGCAAATGGACAGTCTGCTAACCAGGTAACCCTGACCGTCGTGGACAGCTATGGTAACCCGTTGCAGGGGCAAGAAGTTACGCTGACTTTACCGCAGGGTGTGACTAGCAAGACGGGGAATACAGTAACAACCAATGCGGCAGGTAAAGCGGATATTGAGTTGATATCAACCGTTGCAGGGGAACTTGAAATCGCGGCCGCGGTGAAAAACTCTCAGAAGACGGTCACGGTGAAATTCAACGCGGATGCCAGCTCCGGTCAGGCAAACCTGCAGGTAGACACCGCCGTTCAAAAAGTGGCAAACGGCAAAGATGCCTTTACGCTGACGGCGACCGTTGAGGATAAAAACGGTAACCCTGTTCCAGGAACTCTGGTGACATTTAATCTGCCCCGGGGTGTCAAGCCGCTTACTGGCGATAATGTCTGGGTGAAAGCCAACGATGAGGGGAAAGCAGAGTTGCAGGTGGTTTCAGTGACTGCCGGAACGTATGAGATCACGGCATCGGCAGGGAATAGCCAGCCTTCGAATACGCAGACTATAACGTTTGTAGCCGATAAGGCTACCGCAACCGTCTCCAGTATTGAGGTGATTGGCAACTATGCACTGGCGGACGGCAAAGCCAAACAAACGTATAAAGTTACGGTGACTGATGCCAATAAGAATTTGGTGAAAGATAGCGAAGTGACGCTGACCGCCAGCCCGGCTTCGTTAAACCTGGAACCGAATGGCACTGCGACAACGAATGAGCAAGGGCAGGCTATTTTCACCGCCACCACGACTGTTGCGGCGACATATACACTCACGGCGCAAGTGAGTCAGAACAACGGTCAGGTATCAACGAAAACCGCCGAAGCTAAATTCGTCGCGGATGATAAAAACGCGCAGCTCACCGCATCATCTAATGTGCCTTCGCTGGTGGCGGATGGGAAATCGACTGCGAAGCTGGAGGTGACCCTGATGTCGGCAAATAACCCCGTTGGCGGGAATATGTGGGTCGACATTCAGACGCCGGAAGGGGTGACGGAGAAGGATTATCAGTTCCTGCCGTCGAAAAATGACCATTTCGTGAGCGGAAAAATCACGCGTACATTTAGTACCAGCAAGCCTGGTGTCTATACGTTCACATTTAACGCCCTGACCTATGGCGGGTACGAAATGAAGCCAGTGACGGTGACCATTACCGCGGTGGATGCCAATACGGCAACGGGCGAGGAGGCGATGAAATAATATTAAGAGTATGAAAGTAACATTCTAATAAACAATAATGGCGTTGACATCTTCAACGCCATTATTTATTGAATTGCCTGACAGTAGTCTTGTTATAAATTCATTTAGACATAGCGATAACTAAACCGGACGAACAGGGATAAATATTTCGCAAACAACATCATTGCTATCCTTTTCTACGAAATCTTCATTGTAATAAAATCGCTCAATATCACTGCCGTTCACTCTGGCTAACCCCCTGGCAGGTAATTCCATCAGATAGAGGTTTCGCGCCCATTCAGGGTAGTGCTCCCACTCACCTTCATAGAGGAAAGAGGCATACAGTCCTCGGTTAATTGTCCACTCTTTCGACATCTCTGAATCGGTTTGTTTGCATACCGTACCGGCAAAAGTTTCAACTGTGAGCAAATCGACCGATTTTGTTGACGGTTCGAACGTGGAGACGAAATAGATATCCGTCTTAAAATTCTTCATACATCTGGCTAAATGATGACGTCGCAGTTTGACTTCTTCATCCGGTGATTTATTCGACACTTCAATATCATATTTAAATGAATTGCCAAAAATAGGTGTCTCAGGAAAGTTGACTAATCTACACTCCGTCTTTTGCTGTTGACGTATTAAAAAAGAAGGGAAGATATTTGCGAGATCCCAATAATCACGGTGGCGGTATTCACGGGGAGAGCAGCCGAATAACTTTTTAAATTCGCGGCTGAATGACTGCTGTGAATCAAAATGCAAAGAGAGTGCAATATCAAGCATAGATTTCGCGGTGAGTCGGACAAGAATGGCGGCACGACAAAGCCTTCGTTTGCGAATGTATTCTCCTAAAGGCACATGCATGAAATTTCGGAACAGAAGCTGGATGTTGCGCCTGCTGTAGCCAGATTTCTGTGCGATATCTTCGATTGAAATAGGGTGCTCAAGATTGCACTCAATCCACTCCAGGAGCTGCTGTAGAATCTTCTGCCTGATCATCACATTCTCCGTTAATTCTTTGTCATATCGCACATTTTCGTTATGTCCTGGGCCCTAAGTGTATCAAAAACAGCAAGTCCCAAGGCAAAAGCACTGATAGCGTCTGCTTCATTGCCCCAAAAATAGAGAGGTTTCAGTCCTACATTATTAATGAATTTTTTGCATAAGTGATATCAAAATCCACATACTAATTTGAGGTTACGTTTTAACGTAGACTCATTGTTCATACCTAATGGAGGGACTGACAGTGGAATTTTCCGTATTAAGTAACAATCTGAAAATGCCGATGATGGGATTTGGTGTTTTTCAGGTTACCGATAAAGACGTATGCAAACAGTCAGTGTTGAATGCTATCCGCACGGGTTATCGACTCATCGACACTGCAGCGGTATACGGTAATGAAGATGCCGTCGGTGAAGCCGTTCGTGAAGCCATATCTGAAGGTTTATGTACCCGAGAAGAGTTATTTATAACGTCTAAATTGTGGGTGCAGGATATGTTGAATCAGGATATTGCAGCAGCAGGTATTGAAGCATCATTAAAAAAATCGGGACTGGAATACTTCGATCTCTATTTATTACACCAGGCCATGCGCGATTATTTTAGTGCGTGGCGTGCACTCGAAGATGCCTATGAAGAGGGAAAATTAAAAGCGATTGGGGTTTCCAATTTCTACCCTCATGTTCTGGCGAACTTTTGTGAAACGGTAAGAGTTAAACCGATGGTCAACCAGGTCGAGTTGCATCCCTATTTTGCCCAACCAGAGGCGCTGGCAACCATGAAGTATTATAACGTGCAGCCTGAAGCATGGGCTCCGTTAGGCGGTGGACGACATAAACCCTTTGAAAATAGTCTGCTTCAGAATATTGCAGATGCCCATCAAAAATCGATTTCTCAGGTCATTCTGCGTTGGAATATTCAACGGGGAGTGGTCGTTATTCCGAAATCGACACATCAACAGCGTATCGAAGAAAATTTTGCTATCTGGGATTTCTCACTGACAGAGAAAGAAATGGCGCAAATTAGTTCGCTTGATTTGGGTTATGTTGGGGAATCGGTAAAACATTTTAATCCTGAGTTTGTTCGTGGTTGTCTTGCTGTAAAAATACATGATTGATATTAATCACTTATTTTACCTGAGACGACAAGAATCTTTTAACAGGGGAGTGATATTGATCTTCACTCTGTCATATCTCCGGTAATATGGCGTCAGGCTTCATCATCAGAAAGGGAGCCTGACGCCTGAAAAAGTGAACAACAGACAGTGTTCGGATTATCAATATTCAGTTTTTAACGTTGAACTGGATTCATTACTGCGTTGTTTAAGAATATCCCGCGCCGAATCTGCCATTATCATGACAGCACCTGCCAGCATCAGAGTATCTTTCAATACCAGGCGACCAGCACCAGATAAATAAGGGAAACCATGATGAGCGTCACCCAATGCGGGTACCCATGCCTCCGGGGTGGTGATTAAAAATGAGAGTGTTACCAACGGTGTGGTAAATGCCATCAGCCCTCCCAATAAACCTAACCAGCGATTGACAGGATTAGCCAAAACCAGCAGAGCAATAATCACCTCCACGACGCCAAGACCGTTGGAAAAACCATAGGTATTATTGGCCGATTGCCATGCCCTTGCTTCTGGTTTGTATTCGCCTTCGTGAGTCAGATACTGTTTATAGTCTTCCGGGTGTTCATAAAAGAACGACATTAGTGGACTGTTTGCGACGAATGGTGTAATGCTGTCTGCCTCGTAAGGGACAAACTTTAATAACCCAATCCACATAAAAACAATCGCAATACTCAGACGAATCAATGTCAGGCCAATTTTATCTCCCCGACTTAACAGGTGCAGGTATTTTTCCATTGTGAACATTCTTATTTATACAATACTGCTGTTGCGGTTGAATTATTATCAATTCGCATCGATGTGACTTTCCAGGATGAAGCATTATATTTTCTGGCTATATCAGCAATGGCATCCTCCAGAACTGTCGGTGATGCTGATACTGACGAGACGCTGATATGTTTCAGAATTATTTTATCATCTGCATTGGTGGAAAATGCCATAACGCCAGATAATAGTGTTGCAAATAAAACAGGTTTTTTAAACATATAAAATACCATCAATGAAGTGATTAAGAAGTTATATAATAACAAGGAATTAATAAGATTCTTTTCTCTGAGACGCCAGAATATTTGTCCTGGCGTCTGATTTTGAGTTTATTTGACTAATGAAAATAGATCATTGAGTGATTCGCTCATCGACGGATGAGTAAATATCTGATCGCGTAATATGCTATAAGGCAGCCCGGCATCCATCACCATTTTCACTATATTAATCATCTCGTGGGAGTCAACACACAGCAGTGATGCCCCTAATATACGTTGGGTTTTATTATCAACAATCGCTTTTAATACCCCACGGGTATCGTTCATCACTCTGGCGCGCGGAATTGCAGCTACAGGCAATGTCACCACCTGAATATCAGCACCACTCTCTCTGGCTTGTTCTTCTGTCATACCAACCCTGGAAAGGGGCGGTGTCATAAATACGGAATAAGGCACATTTTTCCGATCATCAGTACTACGTTTGCCTTCACCCAGTAACTCATCACGTACAATGCGGTAATCATCCAGTGATATGTAAGTAAATTGCAGCCCGCCGGTAACATCTCCCATCGCCCAAATATTGTCTGCGGTGGTATGTAATTGCTTGTCAACGACAATTGCCCCGCGCTCGTTTACTGCGATACCGGCATTTTCTGGATGTAACGAAGCGGTAGCCGGTTGACGACCGGAAGCGATTAACAGTGCATCCACCGCCAGTTGGGCGTGCTCGCTATGCACTTGCACTTGATTTTCATGGTGACTGATTCGCTCCACATGGGTATTGAGGATAATATCGACGCCCTGATCGCGTAAAATCGTCGCGATATTATCAGCAATATCCCGATCTTCCCGAGGCAAAAACAGCGAAGCTGCCTCTAAAATGGTTACTTTGCTGCCAAAATTAGCGAACATAGAGGCGAACTCAACGCCAATATATCCGCCGCCCAAAATACCTAAATGCCCAGGCAATTCTTTTAGATTAAGTAATCCGGTGCTGTCATATACACCAGGCGTGGTGGTAATTCCAGGAATTGGCGGAACCACGGCTTGTGCACCGGTATTAATAAAAATTTTCTCGCCATGAATCTCCAGATTTCCCCCAGGCCGATGAACACGCAGACTATGATTATTGATAAACTCCGCCTGGCCGTCGATCACGTCGATATTGGGCATATCCGCAAGATTATGATAATTCTTATTACGTAAAAAATTAACCACTTCATTTTTACGCTGTATGGCACGGACAAAATCTGTGTGCTGCTGTGCGTCATGAACCAATGTTTTGGTTGGGATACAGCCGATATTAATACAGGTCCCGCCATACATTGCATTTGATTGTTCGATGAGAGCCACACGCCAACCTGCTTTTGCCAGCGTGACGGCTAATGTTTTTCCAGCCTTGCCAAAACCAATAATAACTGCCTGATATTTATTCATGATGATTTCCTGTCGAAACGCGTTCATTTGACATCATGACTATAGACGCAAAAGAGCAAATAACATTTCTTCACAACGCTTGATATTTTGTCTTATCGTCTGGTATTTTCTTTTTCTTAATCAGAATCACAAAACAAAAATCATGATTAACCATTTGATGGTATTAGATTAATTATTGTCTAAGATTGTTGGTGTTTGTAATCAAAAACCACTCAGGAGTCTGATATGGATGCCCTTAGCCGTTTGTTGATGCTTAACGCTCCACAAGGAACGATCGATAAGAATTGCGTGTTAGGAAGTGACTGGCAGCTTCCACATGGTGCCGGGGAATTATCGGTTATTCGTTGGCATGCGTTAACGCAAGGAGCGGCGAAGCTGGAAATGCCGACGGGGGAGATTTTTACATTACGCCCGGGAAATGTGGTCCTGCTACCACAAAATTCAGCTCATCGCCTGAGTCATGTCGATAATGAATCGACCTGTATTGTCTGCGGCACTCTTCGGCTGCAACATTCGGCGCGTTATTTTTTAACGTCTTTGCCGGAAACGCTGTTTTTAGCACCGGTTAACCACAGCGTGGAATATAACTGGCTGAGGGAGGCGATCCCGTTTTTACAACAGGAGTCCAAATCGGCAATGCCGGGAGTGGATGCACTGTGTAGCCAGATCTGCGCTACATTCTTTACCCTCGCGGTGCGTGAGTGGATTGCACAGGTTAATACTGAGAAAAACATTCTCAGTTTGCTTCTGCATCCACGTCTTGGTGCGGTAATACAGCAAATGCTGGAAATGCCAGGACACGCCTGGACCGTCGAATCGCTGGCCAGCATCGCCCACATGTCCCGGGCAAGTTTTGCCCAGCTTTTCCGTGATGTTTCCGGAACCACGCCGCTGGCTGTATTAACAAAGTTGCGTCTACAAATAGCGGCCCAGATGTTTTCCCGGGAAACGTTCCCTGTTGTGGTGATCGCTGAGTCAGTAGGCTATGCCAGTGAATCATCTTTTCACAAGGCGTTTGTCCGCGAGTTTGGTTGTACCCCGGGAGAATATCGGGAAAGAGTCAGACAGCTTGCACCCTGAATAAAACCGCCAGGAATCGGAGCAAAGATAATCAGCATTCCGGGTGTTGTGAGCCTTTCAACTATTTCTATTTCCAACAGTGTTTTATATGTTTTTTTGAAGAATGCAGGCCCAGTATGTAAATAAAAACGCAAACTAAATTGCTTTAATTAAATAAAATGCCGACTATTACTTGATACCTGATTATTGCCGGTGATTTTGTTAGTACACCATCATTGTATATCTCAACAACCCCTGAATAAGTAGCTCTGAATAGGTATAAGGGATGTGGCCTTTTTAAATGAATTTCTTATGCCAAAAATGATCGTCGATTTCCCTATAAAATGTGAGCGATGCCGAAAGAAATAAAATTAGTTATTGCATTTGAAGTTTGGATGAAAGATTATCATTTGTCATACAAATGAGGGGTGGTATGTTGCTAGCCAATTAAAAAAGAACGCCATATTTATTGATGATTGATCCCCTGGTGGGGGAACCATCGGGCATAAATGGGCATGAAGTAATGGAGTATTAGTTGTGAATGTCAATTTCTTTGTCACCTGTATTGGTGACGCCCTGAAATCAAGAATGGCACGAGACTCCGTGCTGCTACTGGAAAAACTCGGCTGTCGCGTAAATTTCCCGGAGAAACAGGGATGCTGCGGTCAGCCTGCGATCAATAGTGGTTATATCAAAGAAGCGATTCCAGGGATGAAAAATCTGATCGCCGCACTGGAGGATAACGACGATCCCATTATTTCACCGGCTGGCTCCTGTACCTATGCCGTAAAAAGTTACCCAACGTATCTGGCGGATGAGCCTGAATGGGCATCACGTGCCGAAAAGGTTGCCGCGCGTATGCAGGATCTCACCTCTTTTATTGTTAATACATTAGGGGTAGTCGATGTAGGTGCCAGTTTGCAAGGGAGAGCGGTGTATCACCCATCTTGTAGCCTGGCCCGTAAGCTGGGGGTGAAGGACGAGCCACTTACGCTGCTGAAAAATGTGCGTGGACTGGAGCTGTTGACCTTTGCTGAACAGGATACCTGCTGCGGATTTGGCGGCACGTTCTCGGTCAAAATGGCCGAAATATCCGGCGAGATGGTGAAAGAAAAGGTTGCGCACCTGATGGAAGTCCGCCCTGAGTATTTAATTGGTGCTGACGTGAGTTGCCTGCTGAACATCAGTGGACGATTACAACGGGAAGGGCAGAAAGTCAAAGTGATGCATATTGCTGAAGTGCTGATGAGCCGCTGAGGATATAAAGATGTCGATCAAAACCAGTAATACAGATTTTAAGACACGCATCCGTCAGCAAATTGAAGATCCGATCATGCGCAAAGCGGTGGCAAACGCGCAGCAGCGTATTGGGGCAAATCGGCAAAAAATGGTCGATGAATTGGGGCACTGGGAGGAGTGGCGCGATCGGGCCGCCCAGATACGTGATCATGTTCTGAGTAATCTCGACGCTTATCTGTACCAGCTCTCTGAAAAAGTGACGCAAAACGGCGGTCACGTCTATTTTGCAAAAACCAAAGAAGACGCCACCCGCTACATTTTACAGGTCGCCCAACGCAAAAATGCCCGGAAGGTGGTGAAATCTAAATCGATGGTGACCGAAGAGATTGGTGTCAATCATGTGTTGCAGGATGCTGGTATTCAGGTGATTGAAACCGATCTGGGTGAATACATTCTCCAGCTGGATCAAGATCCGCCCTCTCATGTTGTGGTCCCGGCAATTCATAAAGATCGCCATCAGATCCGTCGAGTGCTACACGAACGTCTGGGCTATGAGGGGCCGGAAACGCCTGAAGCGATGACCTTATTCATTCGGCAAAAAATCCGCGAAGATTTCCTCAGTGCTGAAATAGGTATTACCGGCTGTAATTTCGCGGTGGCAGAGACCGGTTCGGTATGCCTGGTGACCAATGAAGGTAATGCGCGAATGTGTACCACGCTGCCTAAAACGCATATTGCAGTGATGGGAATGGAGCGTATTGCCCCCACGTTTGCCGAGGTAGATGTATTGATCACCATGCTGGCGCGCAGTGCCGTTGGTGCACGTTTGACGGGATACAACACCTGGCTGACAGGACCGCGCGAAGCGGGGCACGTTGATGGTCCTGAAGAGTTTCATCTGGTTATTGTCGATAACGGGCGTTCTGAGGTGCTGGCTTCTGAATTTCGGGATGTGCTGCGCTGTATTCGCTGCGGGGCTTGTATGAATACTTGTCCGGCATATCGCCATATTGGCGGTCATGGATATGGCTCTATTTATCCAGGGCCAATTGGTGCGGTGATTTCTCCGCTACTTGGCGGCTATAAAGATTTTAAAGATTTACCCTACGCCTGCTCTTTATGCACCGCTTGTGACAGCGTGTGTCCGGTGCGTATTCCGCTGTCAAAACTGATTTTGCGTCATCGTCGGGTGATGGCTGAAAAAGGGATCACCGCAAAAGCAGAGCAACGGGCGATAAAAATGTTCGCTTATGCCAATAGTCATCCAGGATTGTGGAAAGTCGGGATGATGGCTGGTGCTCATGCGGCAAGCTGGTTTATCAATGGCGGCAAAACACCACTCAAATTTGGCGCGATTAGCGACTGGATGGAAGCACGCGATCTTCCTGAAGCTGACGGAGAGAGTTTCCGTAGTTGGTTTAAGAAACATCAGGCGCAGGAGAAAAAGAATGGATAATCGGAGCGAATTTTTGAATAACGTTGCTCAGGCACTGGGTCGCCCGCAGCGACTTGAACCGCAAGCAGAAGATGCGCCGCTTAACAACTATGCTAACGAGCGGCTTACCGAACTTAACCAACAGCAGCGCTGTGACGCGTTTATCCAGTTTGCCAGCGATGTTATGTTGACGCGCTGTGAACTGACCAGCGAGGCGCAGGCCGCAGAAGCTGCAATATGTCTGTGTAAAGAGCTGGGAGAGCAGTCGGTCGTGATTAGCGGTGACACGAGGCTGGAGGAATTGGGGATTAGCGAACGTTTGCAGCAGGAATGCAATGCCGTTGTTTGGGATCCGGCGAAAGGTATTGAGAACATATCACAAGCAGAGCAGGCTAAAGTGGGCGTCGTGTATGCTGAATATGGTTTAACCGAATCGGGTGGCGTGGTTCTTTTTTCCGCTGCCGGGCGCGGGCGTTCATTGAGCCTGCTCCCGGAATCTTCTCTTTTTATCCTGCGTAAAAGCACAATCCTGCCGCGTGTAGCGCAACTCGCAGAAAAATTGCATCAGAAAGCGCAGGCCGGTGAACGAATGCCGTCATGTATTAACATCATCAGTGGTCCTAGTTCAACGGCGGACATTGAGCTTATCAAAGTCGTCGGGGTTCATGGTCCGGTGAAAGCGGTGTATCTGATTATTGAGGATTGCTGAGAGAGATATGAAGTCTGGACATAAACCTGAAGGCGGTATACGAGGTTGTGAATAGCGTTAAGGACAACCTGACTTAACCCCGTTCCGTCATGGTTATGCTGCTCTTCTGTAAATATCCTGACATTAATAATGCCAGGATATTTACAGTGAAAAAGACAGGAATCCATTCCTGAAGACGGGCTCCCTTCCCGGTCATTGTCACTTCAGCTTTATACAGGCACTCTCTATCAGAATGCTGTTTATTACTGCCCAGAGTTTTGTTTGTATTCATCTACCATTTTTTTGACAAGGCAATTTTTAGCATTAGTACTGGTCTAAAAAACTCGTAATTCGCTGAATAACATCTTCAGTCATTGTGGTCTGACAGGCAAAGTTATTATTGCTATCACAGCTTACAAGTATGCCTGATGTTGTGTGGTTTATTTTTAGGCTGTAACTCAGCTTTATATTGTCTTTATTGATGTACAGAAATAATAGCACCATTGTCATACAAACAGCTATAATAAACAGAATAACACGAATCTTTTTCTTCAGATAAAATAAAATTTCAATCAGATCGATATCCTGTTTGATTTGTCACTCATAATATATCCAGAAAATGAAATCTGTCGCAGATAAGCTTGAATTAATAGTCTGTATCAGGAATATTCTGGTAAAAACATCAGCAAAAAACCAGCATCATGAATACTGGATATGAAGCATGAGAGTTACCTATGTTTTTTATATAAGGATTCGGTCCTCATCGTAGAACGGTAACTCTCAATCTTGTAAGTTCCTGCGTTAGTTCAAATCACGACTCATTTTTTTCGCTCTCACCGGCATCCCATTTGCCACAAAATATCTTGCCGTGCTCCTCGGCAACGCTTCTCGTCCGCGAATCATATCCGCCATTTTCTCGCCAATCATAATGGTCGTGGCGTTCAGATTGCCGGTGATAATCTGCGGCATAATTGACGCATCGACTACGCGTAATCCTTCCAGCCCGTGCACGCGGCCTTCGCCATCCACAACGGACATCTCGTCGTACCCCATTTTGCACGTACCGCATGGGTGGAAGGCGGTTTCGGCGTGATTACGCACAAACTCATCGAGCTGCTCATCCGTCTGGCATTCCGTGCCGGGGCTGATTTCACGTCCACGGTATTGATCCAGCGCCGGTTGATGCATGATCTCGCGGGTGATGCGAATCGCGTCGCGGAACTCCTGCCAGTCCTGATCGTGCGACATGTAGTTAAACAAAATCGCCGGATGCTGGTGCGGGTCGCGGGATTTAATCCGCACATGCCCACGGCTTGGCGAGCGCATCGATCCGACATGGCACTGGAAGCCGTGCTCTTTCACCGCATTCGAGCCGTTATAGTTAATCGCTACTGGCAGGAAGTGGTATTGAATGTTCGGCCACTCAAATTCCTCACGGCTGCGGATAAATCCACCTGCTTCAAAGTGGTTGCTGGCACCCACGCCGGTGCCGCCAAACAGCCACTCCGCGCCGATTTTCGGCTGGTTCCACCACTGCAGGGCAGGGTAGAGGGAAACCGGTTCTTTGCACTCGTATTGCAGGTACATCTCCAGATGATCCTGAAGATTTTCGCCCACGCCGGGCAAATCATGCACCAGCGGAATATCAAATTCGGCCAGCAGTTCAGCGTTGCCGACGCCGGAGCGTTGCAGGATTTGTGGTGAGGCAATCGCGCCTGCACATAACAGCACTTCTTTGTTGGCCGTTGCGCGGGTTGGGATGGTGCTGTCGCCTTCCAGCCACTCGACGCCTACCGCGCGTTTGCCGTCAAAAATGATGTGATCGGTCATGGCGTGAGTTCGAATAGTCAGGTTCGGGCGCGATTTGGCCTGATCGAGATAACCCCGCGCGGTGCTGGCGCGACGGCCCTGTGGCGTGACGGTGCGGTCCATCGGGCCGAAACCTTCCTGCTGATACCCGTTAAGGTCGTCCGTGCGCGGATAACCGGCCTGCACGCCCGCCTCAATCATTGCTTCAAACAGCGGATTGACACCAGGTTTTGAGGTGGTCACGCTTACCGGGCCATCACCGCCGTGGTAGTCGTTCTCGCCCACATCGCGCGTCTCGGCCTTGCGGTAGTAGGGCAGGCAGTCGAGGTAGCTCCAGTTCTCCAGACCGGGTTCTTTCGCCCAGTAATCGAGATCCAGTGCGTTACCACGGATGTAACACATGCCGTTGATCAGTGATGATCCACCAAGCCCTTTGCCGCGTCCGCACTCCATGCGACGGTTGTTCATAAACGGTTCGGGTTCCGTCTCATAGGCCCAGTTATAGCGTTTACCCTGTAGCGGGAACGCCAGCGCAGCGGGCATCTGGGTACGGAAGTCAAAGCGATAGTCCGGGCCGCCCGCTTCAAGCAGCAGCACGGTAGTGTTCGGATCTTCAGTCAGACGTGTCGCGAGGACGTTGCCGGCAGAGCCGGCACCAATAATGATGTAGTCAAATTGCAAATAAACCTCCTGGTTAGAATATGGACTGGAATTTAGCCATCTCAACCTGGATGGACTTCACCTGGGTGTAACTCTGGAGCGTCATCACGCCGTTCTCGCGGCCAATGCCGGAGTGTTTGTAACCGCCAACGGGCATCTCCGCCGGGGATTCTCCCCAGGTGTTGATCCAGCAAATGCCGGCTTCCAGCTGATGAATGACGCGATGCGCGCGGTTCAGATCCGCCGTGACGATACCCGCCGCCAGACCGTAGTCGGTATCATTGGCGCGGCGAATCACTTCGTCCTCAGATTCATAAGTGAGAAGCGACATCACCGGACCGAAGATCTCTTCGCGCACGATGCTCATTTCGTCGCGGCAATCGGTGAACACGGTCGGTGCAACCCATGCGCCGTTATCGAAGCCATCGCCTTTCAATACATCGCCGCCGCACAGTACGCGCGCGCCTTCCTCTTTGCCTTTGGCGATGTAACGCAGCACGTTATCGCGATGCGGGAAGCTGACCAGCGGGCCGAAGTTAGTTTGCGGATCGAAAACGTCGCCCGCGCGAATGCGCTCAACGCGCGCCAGAATCTTTTGTTCAAATGCGGCTTTGCATTTCGCCGGAACGAAGACGCGGGTGCCGTTGGTACACACCTGACCGGAGCTGAAGAAGTTCGCCATCATGGCGATATCAGCGGCGAGATCGAGATCCGCATCGTCGAAAACGATCAGCGGTGATTTACCGCCCAGCTCCATGGTCACTTCTTTCAGGGAAGAGGCCGCCGCGTTAGCCATCACCTTTTTGCCGCTGGCGACGCCGCCGGTAAACGACACTTTGGCGATGCCCGGATGCTCGGTCAGATACTGCCCGGTTTCCGCACCTACGCCCGGCAACACGTTAAATACGCCGTCCGGCAGGCCCGCTTCGCTGTAGATTTCAGCCAGCTTTAACGCAGTAAGCGGGGTAACTTCGCTCGGTTTGAATATCATCGCGTTGCCTGCGGCCAGTGCCGGAGCGGATTTCCACAAAGCAATCTGAATCGGGTAGTTCCATGCGCCAATTCCGGCGACCACGCCCAGCGGTTCACGGCGGGTATAAACAAACGACGTCTCGCGTAGCGGGATCTGGCTGCCTTCCAGCGCCGGGATCAGCCCGGCGTAGTACTCCAGTACGTCCGCGCCGGTAACGATATCGACGGTTGAGGTTTCTGAATACGCCTTCCCGGTGTCGAGGGTTTCCAGTTTAGCGAGTTCGTCATTGCATTCGCGCAGAATATCAACGGCTCGACGCAGAATGCGCGAGCGTTCCATGGCGGTCATCGCCGCCCAGATTTTTTGCCCTTGTTGGGCACTCTTCACGGCGCGATCGACATCTTCGCGCCCGGCGGCCTGCACGGTTGCCAGCACGTTACCGTTGGCCGGGTTAATGGTCTCGAAGGTGCGACCGCTGGTGGCGGAGGAATAACCACCATGTATATAAAGTTGCTGTTCTGCCATTCGGGACATCACGTCTCCTCGGTTAATCGGTGGGTAAATGCTGAGTAATAAAGTGACGGGTCAGCGAGTGTGCGAGAGGTTTATCCAGCGGTTTACCGCTCAATGCCGCGCGCAGCCATAAACCGTCAATCAGCGCGGCCAGGCCATAACCTGCCTCCTGTGCCTCTTTGCGCGGTAACTCGCGGTGAAATTCGCTCACCAGATTCGACAACAAGCGGTGGCTGCTCACCTGCTGCAAACGGTAAAGCATCGGCTGATGCATACTGCTGGCCCAAAACGCCAGCCAGGCTTTCATCGCAGCATTACTGACCTGCGTCTCATCGAAATTCCCGTCAACAATCGCCTGTAATCGCTGCTCAGGGCTGCCATCCGGTAGCGCGTGTAAGCGGTTCAAGACCGCGTCACGCAGCTGGCTGGTGATATCACGCATGGTTGCTTCCAGCAGACCATTTTTATCTTTGAAATAGTGGCTAATGATCCCGGTGGAAACGCCCGCCCGGCGGGCGATCTGCGCGATCGTCGCATCGTGCATACCTACTTCATTTATTGCTTCCAGCGTGGCGTCGATCAGTTGTCTGCGCCGGATCGACTGCATCCCCAATTTGGGCATTTTTGCCACTCCATTCATCAGCGTTGTTAATCTATTAAAGCCGTTATTGATTGGACGTTCAATATAAAATGTGTCTTAATTGTTACTAATTTGATTTTAAATGGTAACAATAACAGTGGGGATACTGGATGACAGACCTTTCGCACAGCAGGGAAAAGGACAAAATCAATCCGGTGGTGTTTTACACCTCCGCCGGACTGATTTTGTTGTTTTCCCTGACAACGATCCTGTTTCGCGACTTCTCGGCCCTGTGGATTGGCCGCACGCTGGACTGGGTTTCTAAAACCTTCGGTTGGTACTATCTGCTGGCGGCAACGCTCTATATTGTCTTTGTGGTCTGCATCGCTTGTTCGCGTTTTGGTTCGGTGAAGCTCGGGCCTGAACAATCCAAACCGGAATTCAGTCTACTGAGCTGGGCGGCGATGCTGTTCGCTGCCGGGATTGGTATTGATCTGATGTTCTTCTCCGTTGCTGAGCCGGTCACGCAGTATATGCAGCCGCCGGAAGGCGCGGGACAGACAATTGAGGCCGCGCGTCAGGCGATGGTCTGGACGCTGTTTCACTACGGCTTAACCGGCTGGTCGATGTATGCGCTGATGGGCATGGCGCTCGGATACTTCAGCTATCGTTATAATTTGCCGCTCACGATCCGCTCGGCGCTGTATCCGATTTTCGGTAAACGGATTAACGGGCCGATTGGTCATTCAGTGGATATTGCAGCGGTAATCGGCACCATCTTCGGTATTGCCACTACGCTCGGTATCGGTGTGGTGCAGCTTAACTATGGCTTGAGCGTACTGTTTGATATTCCCGATTCGATGGCGGCGAAAGCGGCACTGATCGCCTTGTCGGTGATCATCGCAACGATCTCTGTCACCTCCGGTGTCGATAAGGGCATTCGCGTGTTATCGGAACTCAACGTTGCGCTGGCGCTGGGGTTGATCCTGTTCGTGCTGTTTATGGGCGACACCTCGTTCCTGCTTAATGCGCTGGTGCTGAACGTTGGCGATTACGTTAACCGCTTTATGGGCATGACGCTCAACAGTTTCGCCTTTGACCGCCCGGTTGAGTGGATGAATAACTGGACGCTCTTCTTCTGGGCATGGTGGGTGGCATGGTCGCCGTTTGTCGGCCTGTTCCTGGCGCGTATCTCGCGCGGGCGTACCATTCGCCAGTTCGTGCTGGGCACGTTGATTATTCCGTTTACCTTCACACTGTTATGGCTCTCGGTGTTCGGCAATAGCGCGCTGTATGAAATCATCCACGGCGGCGCGGCATTTGCCCAGGAAGCGATGGTCCATCCGGAGCGCGGCTTCTACAGCCTGCTGGCGCAGTATCCGGCATTTACCTTTAGCGCCTCCGTCGCCACCATCACTGGCTTGCTGTTCTACGTAACTTCGGCGGATTCCGGGGCGCTGGTGCTGGGGAATTTCACCTCGCAGCTTAAAGATATCAACAGCGACGCGCCGGGCTGGCTGCGTGTCTTCTGGTCGGTTGCCATTGGTCTGCTGACGCTCGGTATGTTAATGACCAACGGAATATCCGCGCTGCAAAACACCACGGTCATCATGGGGCTGCCATTCAGTTTTGTGATTTTCTTCGTCATGGCGGGATTGTATAAATCACTGAAAGTTGAAGATTATCGCCGAGAAAGTGCAAATCGCGATACCGCGCCGCGACCGCTGGGGCTTCAGGATCGCCTGAGCTGGAAAAAGCGTCTCTCGCGCCTGATGAACTACCCAGGAACGCGTTACACCAAACAGATGATGGAAACCGTCTGTTATCCGGCAATGGAAGAAGTGGCGCAGGAACTGCGACTGCGCGGTGCGTACGTCGAGTTAAAAAGCCTGCCGCCGGAAGAGGGACAACAGTTAGGGCATCTGGATTTGCTGGTGCATATGGGTGAAGAGCAAAACTTTGTCTATCAGATTTGGCCGCAGCAATATTCGGTGCCGGGCTTTACCTACCGCGCACGTAGCGGGAAATCGACCTACTACCGGCTGGAAACCTTCCTGTTAGAAGGCAGCCAGGGCAACGACCTGATGGACTACAGCAAAGAGCAGGTGATCACCGATATTCTCGATCAGTACGAGCGGCACCTTAACTTTATCCATCTCCATCGTGAAGCGCCGGGCCATAGCGTGATGTTCCCGGACGCGTGATTGTTATTGCATAAAACCGCGCCATGTCTGCATATGGCGCGGAAATCATTGACTCGCTGTAAAAAATTATGCATATATTATATATGATTGTCATGTCATATCCTGCAATTCCTCTTGTATCACTTCATGATTTTATATTTTATTAATTAACGATTTTATTTTGCATTAGCTGAATGGATTCAGTCCTATAGAGTTATATATTTATTAATAAGACGATTCTTATATTTAGATACCTAATAAGAGTTACCACTTTTACCGGCTGTATATTAAATGTATTCCTCCTGCTTTTGTTTATATTTTGAGTTGATTTGAGTTCCTGGATACATATAATGCGCATGTATTCGAGACTGGGTGGAATGTAATGATAAAGTTAATAGTGTTAACTTAAAATAAGTTTTCAGTAGTAACTTGCTATTTTATTACCCTCTGAACTACATACTCAGATATGTGGTTGTCAATGCTATGCAAAATTTTTGAATTTTTATATGCGATGAACAGTAACCGGAATGGCATTTAATGCGTTGCTGTTTATGCAATCTTAGTTTTATTTGGATGTATTGCTGGAGATTGTGATGAATAAAATATATCGGCTAAAGTGGAACAGGTCCCGTAACTGTTGGAGCGTCTGCTCGGAGCTGGGGAGCAGAGTAAAAGGAAAAAAGTCCCGGGCTGTTTTAATTAGCGCGATAAGTTTATATTCATCTCTGGCGTTCTCTGGTGATTTCATCGTGAACCAGGATAAGACTGTTGATTACGGCAAAACCGATCAGAACATCGATTACCGTATTACGGTGACTGATAATGCTAATCTGGTTATTAACGTAACAGACACCTCGCGTCCACGCTTTACGCTCAATTCTGGTGGTGGATTGGATATCACCGGAGGGAAAGTGTATATCAATGGTCAGCTTGACGTCCTGCTGAAAGGTACAGGTTTCCTGAACGTCTCCAATGCTGGTAGTGAGTTGTATGCAGATGATTTATATGACTCAAACTCCGGCTCCTGGCATGATCGCGGCTATTTTAACGTCTCCAATGGCGGCAAAATCCATGTTAAGGGCACCAGTCGTCTGACCTATTTGCAGGGAAATGTCAGTGGTGAAGGCAGCCAGGTAAATTCTAAAACCTTCTTTATGGGCGTTTACGGCAGTTACGGTGGCAATCAGTACCTGTCAGTTAATAACGGCGGTGAAGTTAATGCCAGTGAGAAAATTAGCCTGGGTTATTATGATCAAAACTCCGATACAACACTTGCCGTTTCGGAAGGTGGTAAAATTTCTGCGCCGACTATTAGTTTAAGCACCAACTCTGAGTTAGCGTTAGGTGCACAGGAAGGAAGCGCAGCGAAGGCGGCAGGGATTATTGATGCCGAAAAAATTGAGTTTGTGTGGGCAAAAACATCCGAGAAGAAAATCACTTTAAACCACACAGACAAAAACGCGACTATCTCCGCAAATATTGTCAGTGGCAGCGAGGGCCTGGGTTATATCAACGCGCTCAATGGCACGACTTACTTAACCGGGGATAACTCCGCCTTTAGCGGTAAAGTCAAAATTGAGCAAAATGGCGCTTTAGGGATCACCCAAAATATAGGTACAGCAGAAATCACCAACCGCGGGAAATTACACCTGAAGGCTGACGATAGCATGACCTTTGCCAATAAGATTTCCGGCAACGGTACAATAAGTATCGACAGTGGGACGGTGGAGTTGACCGGCAATAACTATGCATTCAGCGGATATATTGATGTCGCTTCCGATGCTGTCGCTGTTATTTCTGAAGACAAGAACATCGGCCGTGCAGAACTGGATGTTGATGGCAAACTGCAAATTAATGCCAATAAAGATTGGGTGTTTGATAACGATCTTGAAGGTAAAGGCGTTGTTGAAATAAACATGGGGAATCACGAATTCTCCTTCGATGAGTTTGCTTATACAGACTGGTTTCAGGGGGCACTGGCATTCCAGAACACGACATTTAACCTGGAAAAAAATGCTGAGTTTCTGCAGAAAGGCGGGATCACTGCGGGTCAGGGAAGCCAGATAACAGTGGGTAAGGGCGCTCACTCCATTAGCACTCTGGGATTCTCGGGCGGAACCGTTGATTTTGGTGCCCTGACCGCTGGCGCGCAGATGACAGAAGGGACAGTCAACGTTAGTAAAACGCTGGATTTGCGCGGCGAGGGTGTGATTCAGGTTACTGACAGTGACGTTGTACGCTCTGTTTCTCGTGATATTGACTCTGCGTTATCGCTCACTGAAGTCGATGATGGTAACAGCACCATTAAGCTGGTTGATGCGCAAGGTGCGGAAGTTCTGGGCGATGCGGGCAATCTGCAATTGCAGGATAAAAATGGGCAAATCCTCTCCAGCAGCGCCCAACGTGATATTCAGCAGAATGGGCAAAAAGCGGCCGTCGGCACTTATGATTATCGCCTGACGAGTGGGGTAAACAATGACGGTCTGTATATCGGTTACGGCCTGACCCAGCTTGAATTGCAGGCTACCGACAGTGACGCCCTGGTGCTGAGTGCCAACGGTAAGAGCGAGAATGCCGCCGATCTCAGTGCAAAGGTTACCGGCAGTGGTGACCTGGCATTCAGCAGCCAGAATGGTCAGACCGTATCGCTTTCAAACAAAGACAATGACTATACCGGTATTACCGATCTGCGTAGCGGGACGCTTTTGTTGAATAACGATAACGTGTTGGGTAATACCCATGAACTGCGTCTGGCGGCAGAGACTGAACTGGATATGAATGGTCACAGCCAGACCGTGGGTACGCTCAAGGCTAGCGCCGATTCGTTGCTGAACTTAAACGGCGGCACTCTGACGGTTACCAACGGGGGGACTTCAAGCGGTTCGTTAAGCGGCGACGGGGAACTGAATATCCAGGGCGGCACGCTGGATATCGCGGGCGATAACAGCAACCTGACGGCGAATGTGAACATTGCTGGCTCGGCTAATGTCCTGGTTAGTCATGCGCAGGGAATGGGTAACGCAAACATTGAGAACAACGGCACCCTGGCGCTGAATAATAGCGCTGAAAAAAGAGCGGCTGCACCAGTGAATTACACCCTGGGTGGCAATCTGACCAACAACGGTACGCTGATGACCGGGATGTCAGGACTGCAAGCTGGCAACGTATTAGTGGTGAAGGGGAACTACCACGGTAATAACGGCCAACTGGTAATGAATACGGTACTGAATGGCGATGATTCAGTAACTGATAAATTGGTTGTCGAGGGTGATACTAGCGGCACGACTGCCGTTACGGTGAATAACGCTGGCGGTACAGGTGCGAAAACCCTTAACGGTATCGAACTTATCCATGTTGACGGTAAGTCTGAGGGCGAATTTGTTCAGGCTGGGCGTATCGTTGCGGGGGCATATGACTACACTCTCGCGCGTGGACAAGGGGCAAATAGTGGTAACTGGTATCTGACCAGCGGCAGTGATTCTCCTGAACTGCAGCCGGAGCCAGACCCGATGCCGAATCCGGAGCCAAACCCGAATCCAGAGCCGAACCCTAACCCGACACCTACGCCGGGTCCGGATCTGAATGTGGATAATGACCTGCGACCGGAGGCGGGTAGCTACATTGCGAACCTTGCAGCAGCGAATACCATGTTCAACACGCGTCTGCATGAGCGTCTGGGTAATACGTACTATACCGACATGGTGACGGGTGAGCAGAAACAAACCACTATGTGGATGCGCCATGAAGGTGGTCATAATAAATGGCGTGATGGCAGCGGCCAGCTGAAAACCCAAAGCAATCGCTATGTTCTGCAACTGGGAGGCGATATCGCGCAGTGGAGCCAAAACGGCAGCGACAGCTGGCATGTTGGGGTCATGGCGGGATATGGCAACAGCGACAGCAAAACCATTTCCTCGCGAACTGGTTATCGTGCTAAAGCGAGTGTGAACGGATATAGCACAGGCCTCTATGCCACCTGGTATGCCGATGACGAGTCGCGTAATGGCGCGTATCTCGACAGTTGGGCGCAGTACAGCTGGTTTGATAACACAGTGAAAGGTGATGATTTACAAAGTGAATCCTATAAATCAAAAGGATTTACCGCTTCACTGGAAGCTGGATACAAACACAAATTAGCTGAATTTAATGGCAGCCAGGGAACGCGTAATGAATGGTATGTTCAGCCGCAAGCACAGGTTACCTGGATGGGAGTCAAAGCCGATAATCACCGCGAAAGCAACGGAACCCTCGTTCATAGCAACGGTGATGGCAATGTTCAAACCCGACTTGGCGTAAAAACCTGGCTGAAGAGCCACCATAAAATGGATGACGGTAAATCCCGCGAGTTCCAGCCGTTTGTAGAAGTGAACTGGCTGCATAACAGTAAGGATTTCAGCACCAGTATGGATGGCGTGTCCGTCACTCAGGATGGAGCCCGAAATATTGCTGAGATAAAAACCGGGGTGGAAGGACAGCTAAATGCCAACCTGAATGTCTGGGGGAATGTGGGCGTTCAGATTGCCGATAGAGGATATAATGACACCTCTGCAATGGTGGGCATTAAGTGGCAATTCTGATCTGAATAATGAGTAAAAGGAGAGAGAGCCGAACGGGAGACAATTCGGCTCTCTGTGTCATTTTCTTGCAGTCAGCTTTATCAGTCAGAGTGAAGACAAGCAGATTTAGCTGGCGCACAAGATTTCATCAAGGTGTGTTCAATGGCTTCGCATGATTTGAGTGTTTTTTTGGAAGAGTTCGGGGCAACGGTTAATTTGACCTTGCCTGGTATCGTGTCCGAAAAAGAACGGCTTTTACTCAAGCTGCTAATGGAGGGAATGTCGGTTACAGAAATATCACAATACAGAAATCGTAGCGCAAAGACAATTTCACATCAGAAGAAGCAGTTGTATGAAAAATTAGGCATCCAGAGTGATATTACTTTCTGGCGGGATATCTTTTTTCAATATCATCCGCAAGTCATCAGTGGCAAGGGAAATAAAAATAATTTTTATATTCCTGATAACCGTTGTCACCATATCGTCACGCCTGAAGCCATCAGTCTGGCGTTGGAAAATCACGAATTCAAACCGTGGATCCAGCCCGTTTTCTGCGCGCAGACAGGGGTACTGACGGGCTGTGAAGTGCTTGTTCGCTGGGAACATCCGCAAACGGGAATTATCCCACCGGATCAGTTTATTCCTCTGGCGGAGTCATCCGGTCTTATTGTCATAATGACTCGCCAGCTGATGAAACAGACTGCGGATATTCTGATGCCAGTAAAACATTTGCTGCCGGACAATTTCCATATTGGTATCAACGTCTCGGCGGGCTGTTTTTTGGCTGCAGGATTTGAAAAAGAGTGTCTGAACCTGGTCAAGAAATTAGGTAACGATAAAATCAAGCTGGTTCTTGAGCTAACGGAACGCAACCCCATTCCGGTAACGCCAGAAGCCAGAGCGATATTTGACAGCCTTCATCAGCATAACATTACCTTTGCGCTGGATGACTTTGGTACGGGTTATGCGACCTATCGTTATCTGCAGGCGTTTCCGGTCGATTTTATTAAAATTGACAAGTCGTTTGTGCAAATGGCGAGTGTCGACGAAATTTCCGGTCATATTGTGGACAATATTGTCGAACTGGCGCGTAAGCCTGGTCTGAGTATCGTGGCGGAAGGGGTAGAAACCCAGGAGCAGGCGGATTTAATGATCGGCAAAGGCGTTCACTTTTTGCAGGGCTATTTGTACTCTCCGCCAGTACCGGGTAATAAATTTATCTCTGAATGGGTAATGAAAGCAGGTGGTTGATGTAAACCGCTATTCACAGCGCATCGGGAGGTTGGTAGATATCAATTCTCCCGATGCAGTAAATCCTGATAGATCCCTGTTAATATACCCTTTGGCGCAAACTGCTTTTTAATCCACTGCGTCACCTGACCAGTGGCAGAGTGCTGGGTCGCCAGTAACATGCGTGAATCCTGGCGCGGATTATGGATTTGTCGGGTAACCAGCAGGGATTGCGCCATCGCCTCACGGACCATGTAATCCGGCAAAAAACCAATTCCTTCGCCTAAAATCTGGCACTGACATTTGGTGTTGAAATCTGGCACCAGAATCGACTCCTGCCCATGCAGCAACCAGCCCACTTTTTTATTAATCGTATGCGCGGTGTCTTCCACCATGATATTAGGATAGAGACGCAGTTGGCTTTCGGCGATGGGTTCCGGCACAAAGGCTAACGGGTGATCCGGGGCGATAGCAAAAGCCCAGCGAATCGCGCCAATCTCCGTGTAATCAATGCCGCCGCCGTCCAGCAGCGTGTCGGGTGCGCCGATAGCGATATTCGCCTGATTATTAATAATCGCATCCCAGACGCCATTATACACTTCGGTGGTGACGGTAATCTGGCAGGTTGGAAACTGCTTTTTCAGTACCTGTAATAAGCGTGCGGTGTGTTTGGGCGTATAAAGCAGCTGATTAATACAAATACGCACACGCGCTTCTATGCCCTGCGAAATAGTATCGATGCTGCGTTTGATGGCGTGAAAATCATTCAGCAGGTCGGTAGCTTTGCGGAAAAAATAACGCCCGGACTCCGTTAACTCAATGCTGCGGGTACTGCGAGTGAACAGCACCACATCCAGCCCTGTTTCCATTCGCTTGATGGTGTAGCTAATGGCGGAAGTGGTTAAACCCAACTCTTCTGCGGCTTTACTGAAGCTGCCAAAACGCGCAGCGGTAGTAAATGCCAACAGATTTTCTTCGGTAAAAATTGAGTTCATTAAACCATTCCCGCCATTATCTACTATGAATTTCTCCAGCTATGACTGTAGAGGTATCGGTTAAAGATAGATAATCATTTTTGAATAACTTTTAATACCCGTCGCGTTTAGTCGTCGCTTCGCTTAATTTTTGTCCGCCATATTCTGAAATTATCCCCACGCAGTTACCCGCCAGAAAACCCAGTAATGTCACCGTCCAGTTCATCCCGCTGGCAAAAAACAGCGTCATGCCGAGAAAGCCTCCGGGAATGAATGACAGTAACCAGAAACGCCCTTGCCAGACCACTACAGCTGAGAAAGGCACGGTAGTCATCACGCTTGCCCAGAACACGGAAAGCCCACTCACCGAGGCCAGCCAACCGGAAGCCAGCGCGGCGAAAAACGCCCACACCATCCCGGAATAATTAACCGCCAGGCTCTTGATAAACCCCGATTTACCGCCGCCTGCGGCATAAAAACTGCAAAAGGCGACAAAGCCAATGGTTCCTAATAATTCCCATCCCTGAGAGAGCCCGACATGTGAAGACACTAACTGCCAAAGCCCTGCACAAATACCGACGGTGACACCCGTTGCCGTGAGTCCGTTCATCTTGTTCCCCTCTGGTTAGACATGGACGAAAGCTACTCTTACATGTGCAGACTATAGAGAAATAAAACCTGATTGAGTGAAAGGGTATCGGGTCAAAGAAACAAATATTGCACTACCGCACACTGCGAAAAGATTGTTGAACATCATTCAACAAAAAGGCGAAATACGGCGAATTAAATTTAAGCGGGTTCTTTTATCAGATTATCGTTGCTATTCTCAATTCATCGAAAACAGCCACAAAAACCAGGGGAATGTTAATGAGTATAAAAAATCTACCTGCCGACTATTTATTGGCTGCACAACAGGGTGATATCGATAAAGTAAAAACTTGCCTTGCGCTGGGTGTCGATATAAATACCTGCGATCGGCAGGGGAAAACGGCAATTACACTGGCAAGTTTATATCAGCAATATGCTTGCGTTCAGGCATTAATTGATGCCGGTGCGGATATTAATAAACAAGACCAGACCTGTTTAAATCCTTTTTTAATGAGCTGCCTGAACGGTGATTTAACGCTACTACGAATTATTTTACCGGCTAAACCAGACCTTAATTGTGTAACCCGTTTCGGCGGTGTCGGCCTGACGCCTGCCTGTGAAAAAGGTCATTTAAGTATTGTGAAAGAGCTTTTGACGCATACGGATATTAACGTTAACCAGACCAACCATGTTGGCTGGACGCCACTCCTGGAAGCAATTGTGCTTAACGATGGCGGGATAAAACAGCAGGCGATTGTCCAGTTATTGCTGGAACATGGTGCCAGCCCGCATATGACCGATAAATATGGTAAAACACCGTTGGAACTGGCACGGGAACGGGGCTTTGAAGAGATTGCTCAGTTGCTTATTGCTGCAGGCGCATAACCCGGGAGGCTTGCTATCAACACACCAGAAAGACGGTGTGTGTGGGCGCTAACTGCGGATACTGATTTTCTGGCGCAGCGGGAGCAAGGACAGGTTGAACAGGTCTTTGCCAGAGCGGTAAATATCGCAATCCCGGCTCGCCAGCAGTTGCTGACACTGCTTTGTGAAGAGTACGACAATGCGCCAAACAGTTGTCGGTTGGCACTCACTCACTTTGATGGTCTGTTCCGTCATGGTGATAAGGTTCAGTTTGATGATCAAGGTATTACGGTTGGTCAACATCTTCATATAGAGATGAGTCATTGCCAGCGTTGGCTGTCCCCAACCTTGCAAATGACCGCTGTGAATTTTCACCTTATCGCCTGGCAACAGTGGCATGACATTATTCATCAGCACCTGGGGGAAAATGAAACCCTGTTTAATTATCGCGGCGATAATCCGTTTTATCAGGCGTTAAATAAAGAATTACATATTAAACGACGGGCAGTTATTCAGGCAGTAAACGATAAACAAAATATCGCCTCAGCGGTCGTCAGTATGATGGGGTTAGGGATTGGCCTTACGCCATCAGCCGACGATTATTTAACAGGTCTGGTGCTTATTTTATTTATTCCCGGGCATCCGGCGGAAAAATACAAAGAGGAATTTTATCTCGGTCTGCAACGCGGCAGAAATAATACCACGTTATTAAGTGCCATAACGCTGGAAGCCGCATTACAACAACGCTGCCGGGAAAATATTCATCGTTTTATTCATAACATTATTTATGACATACCTGGGAACGCAACTCAGGCAATAGAAAAAATTAAACATATTGGCTCCAGTTCCGGCTGCGACATGCTGTATGGCATGGCCGATGGTTGTGCGCTGAGCCAAACCTACGGAGGGAATTATGTCAGTTAAAATAGTCATTAAACCGAATACCTATTTTGATTCTGTCTCGCTGATGTCTATCTCCACGCGTGCAAATAAACTCGACGGCGTCGAGCAGGCATTTGTGGCGATGGCGACCGAAATGAACAAAGGCGTGCTGAAGAATTTAGGGCTGCTGACGCCGGAGCTGGAGCAGGCGAAAAACGGCGACCTGATGATTGTCATCAACGGCAAAGCGGGCGCAGACAACGAGCAGTTGCTGGTGGAGATTGAAGAACTGTTCAACAGCAAAGCGCAAAGCGGCTCGCACGAGGCGCGTTATGCCACTATTGCCAGCGCCAAAAAGCATATCCCGGAAAGTAACCTGGCAGTGATTTCGGTCAACGGTCTGTTTGCCGCTCGCGAAGCGCGTCAGGCGCTGCAAAACGATCTTAACGTGATGCTGTTTTCCGATAACGTCTCGGTTGAAGATGAACTGGCGCTCAAACAGTTGGCCCACGAAAAAGGGCTGCTGATGATGGGGCCTGACTGCGGCACGGCGATTATTAACGGCGCGGCGCTCTGCTTTGGTAACGCCGTGCGTCGCGGCAACATCGGTATTGTTGGCGCATCTGGCACCGGCAGCCAGGAGCTGAGCGTCCGCATTCATGAATTTGGCGGCGGCGTTTCGCAACTGATCGGTACCGGCGGGCGCGACCTGAGCGAGAAAATCGGCGGCCTGATGATGCTCGACGCCATCGGGATGCTGGAAAACGATCCGCAAACTGAAATCATTGTGCTTATCTCCAAACCGCCTGCGCCTGCGGTGGCCCGCAAAGTGCTGGAACGCGCACGCGCCTGCCGCAAGCCGGTGGTAGTCTGCTTCCTCGGTCGTGGCGAAACGCCAGTGGATGAGCAGGGGCTACAGTTTGCCCGCGGCAGTAAAGAGGCGGCATTGAAAGCGGTGATGCTCTCCGGCGTGAAACAGGAACATCTCGAGCTGCATACGCTGAACCAGCCGTTGATTGCTGACGTGCGCGCTCGCCTGCAACCGCAGCAGAAATACATTCGTGGCCTGTTCTGCGGCGGCACGCTGTGTGACGAAACCATGTTCGCGGTGATGGAAAAACACGGCGATGTCTACAGCAATATCCAGCCCGATCCTGAATTCCGCCTGCAAGATATCAACCGCAGCATCAAACATACCTTCCTCGACTTTGGCGATGACGACTTCACCAACGGCAAGCCGCATCCAATGATTGACCCGACCAACCGTATCAGTCGCTTGATCGAAGAAGCGCGCGATCCAGAAGTGGCGGTGATCGTGATGGATTTTGTGCTCGGATTTGGATCGCATGAAGATCCGGTCGGCTCCACCATCAATGCGATCAAAGAGGCGAAAGCGATCGCCGCTGTCGAAGGACGCGAGTTGATCATTCTCGCCTATGTGCTGGGTACCGATCTTGATACGCCATCATTAGAACAACAAAGCCAGATGCTGCTTGATGCCGGAGTGATTCTGGCGAGCAGTAGCACCAATACCGGATTGCTGGCGCGTGAATTTATCTGCAAAGGTGAGGAAGCCTGATGAGCCAGTCACTGTTTAGCCAACCGTTGAACGTTATTAACGTCGGCATCGCCATGTTTAGCGATGACCTGAAAAAGCAGTATGTAGAAGTGACCCAACTCGACTGGACGCCGCCGGGGCAGGGCAATATGCAGGTGGTGCAGGCGCTGGACAACATTGCCGATTCACCGCTGGCAGACAAAATCGCCGCCGCTAACCAGCAGGCGCTGGAACGCATTATCCAGTCGCATCCGGTACTGATTGGCTTTGATCAGGCGATTAACGTGGTGCCTGGCATGACAGCGAAAACCATTCTTCACGCCGGGCCACCAGTGACCTGGGAAAAAATGTGCGGCGCTATGAAAGGCGCGGTCACCGGGGCGCTGGTGTTCGAAGGGCTGGCGAAAGATCTCGACGAGGCGGCCGAACTGGCGGCCTCCGGGGAGATCACTTTCTCGCCGTGCCACGAACACGACTGCGTGGGTTCGATGGCGGGTGTTACCTCGGCCTCGATGTTTATGCACATCGTGAAAAACAAAACCTACGGCAACATCGCTTACACCAACATGAGCGAGCAGATGGCGAAGATTTTGCGTATGGGCGCTAACGATCAGAGCGTGATTGACCGCCTGAACTGGATGCGCGATGTGCAGGGACCCATGCTGCGCGACGCAATGAAGATTCTCGCTGAGATTGATCTGCGCTTAATGCTGGCGCAGGCGCTGCATATGGGCGATGAGTGCCATAACCGCAATAACGCCGGGACGACGCTGCTGATTCAGGCGCTGACACCGGGGATTATTCAGGCGGGCTATTCTGTCGAGCAACAGCGCGAAGTGTTTGAGTTTGTCGCCAGCAGCGACTACTTCTCCGGCCCGACGTGGATGGCGATGTGTAAAGCGGCGATGGATGCGGCGCACGGCATCGAATACAGCACCGTGGTGACCACGATGGCGCGTAACGGCGTCGAGTTCGGCCTGCGGGTCAGCGGATTACCGGGGCAGTGGTTTACCGGCCCGGCGCAGCAGGTGATCGGCCCGATGTTTGCCGGTTATAAGCCGGAAGATTCTGGGTTGGATATTGGCGACAGCGCCATCACCGAAACCTACGGCATTGGTGGATTTGCTATGGCGACCGCGCCTGCAATCGTCGCGCTGGTGGGCGGTACGGTGGAAGAGGCTATCGATTTCTCCCGTCAGATGCGCGAAATCACTCTCGGCGAAAACCCGAACGTGACCATTCCGCTGCTCGGTTTTATGGGTGTGCCGACGGCAATCGACATCACCCGCGTGGGTAGCAGTGGCATTCTGCCGGTGATCAACACCGCCATTGCCCATAAAGATGCGGGCGTCGGCATGATTGGCGCGGGCATTGTGCATCCACCATTCGCCTGCTTCGAAAAAGCCATTCTTGGCTGGTGCGAACGTTACGGCGTCTGACCTGCAAAGTGCGCGTTGTCTCTGCCGGATGCGGCGTGAACGCCTTATCCGGCCTACGAGTGGCGCAAGAATCTGTAGGCCTGATAAGCGTAGCGCATCAGGCATTTGTCACGATTGCCGGATGCGGCGTGAACGCCTTATCCGGTCTACGAATGGCTCAAGAATCTGTAGGCCTGATAAGCGTAGCGCATCAGGCATTTGTCACGATTGCCGGATGCGGCGTGGACGCCTTATCCGGCCTACGGATGGCGCAAGAATCTGTAGGTCTGATAAGCGTAGCGCATCAGGCATTTGTCACGATTGCCGGATGCGGCGTGGACGCCTTATCCGGTCTACGAATGGCGCAAGAATCTGTAGGCCTGATAAGCGTAGCGCATCAGGCAATTTGGCGTTGGTCATAACCCCATCACCCTCTGTAGCGGACATAACAACATGAAAGAACTTGTGGTCGTTGCCATTGGTGGCAACAGCATTATCAAAGATAACGCCAGCCAGTCGATTGAGCATCAGGCGGAGGCGGTGAAAGCCGTGGCCGATACGGTGCTGGAAATGCTGGCTTCCGATTACGACATTGTGCTGACCCACGGCAACGGGCCGCAGGTTGGGCTGGATCTACGCCGTGCGGAGATTGCCCACGAGCGCGAAGGGCTGCCCTTAACGCCGCTGGCGAACTGTGTGGCAGATACGCAAGGCGGCATTGGCTACTTGATCCAACAGGCGCTGAACAATCGGCTGGCGCGTCACGGCGAGAAAAAAGCCGTCACCGTGGTGACTCAGGTGGAAGTGGATAAAAACGATCCGGGATTTGCTCATCCCACCAAGCCCATCGGCGCATTCTTTAGTGACAGCCAGCGTGACGAATTACAAAAGGCAAATCTTGACTGGCGTTTTGTTGAAGATGCCGGACGGGGCTATCGCCGCGTGGTCGCCTCGCCGGAACCGAAACGTATTGTCGAAGCACCTGCCATTAAGGCGCTGATCCAACAAGGCTTTGTGGTAATTGGCGCGGGCGGCGGTGGAATTCCGGTGGTGTGCAGTGACGCGGGAGATTACCAAAGCGTGGACGCGGTTATCGACAAAGATCTCTCTACCGCGCTATTGGCCCGTGAAATTCACGCCGACATTCTGGTGATCACCACTGGCGTCGAAAAAGTGTGTATTCATTTTGGCAAACCGCAGCAGCAGGCGCTGGATCGGGTGGATATTGCCACCATGACCCGCTATATGCAGGAAGGGCATTTCCCGCCAGGCAGCATGTTGCCAAAAATCATCGCCAGCCTGACGTTCCTGGAACAGGGCGGTAAAGAAGTGATTATCACCACGCCGGAATGCCTGCCCGCGGCGCTGCGTGGCGAAACGGGCACCCATATTATTAAAACGTAAGGACGTAAGATGAAAAAAAACAATAGCCGCCGTGAATTTCTGAGCCAGAGCGGTAAGATGGTCACCGCCGCCGCGCTGTTTGGTACCTCTGTGCCATTCGCCCATGCGGAGGTCTCTGGCACAACCCACTGCGACGCGAATAACACCATGAAAATCACTGACCCGCATTACTATCTTGATAACGTGCTGCTGGAAACCGGTTTTGACTACGAAAACGGTGTGGCGGTGCAGACCCGCACGGCGCGCCAGACCGTGGAGATTCAGGACGGTAAAATTGTTGCGCTACATGAGAACAAGCAGCATCCGGACGCCACGCTGCCGCAATATGACGCTGGCGGTAAGCTGATGCTGCCCACTACTCGCGACATGCATATTCATCTCGACAAAACCTTTTACGGCGGACCGTGGCGCTCGCTCAATCGCCCGGCAGGCACCACCATCCAGGACATGATCAAACTCGAGCAGAAAATGCTGCCGGAGTTACAACCGTACACTCAGGAGCGGGCAGAAAAACTGATCGATTTATTGCAGTCGAAAGGCACCACCATTGCCCGCAGCCACTGCAATATCGAACCGGTTTCCGGCCTGAAAAATCTGCAAAATTTGCAGGCGGTGCTGGCGCGACGTCAGGCGGGCTTCGAGTGTGAAATCGTCGCCTTCCCGCAGCACGGTTTGCTGCTGTCGAAATCGGAACCCTTGATGCGTGAAGCAATGCAGGCAGGCGCGCATTACGTCGGCGGGCTGGACCCGACCAGTGTTGATGGCGCGATGGAAAAATCCCTCGACACCATGTTCCAGATTGCGCTGGACTACGACAAAGGCGTCGATATTCATCTGCACGAAACCACTCCGGCGGGCGTGGCAGCCATCAATTATATGGTTGAAACAGTGGAGAAAACGCCGCAGCTAAAAGGCAAGCTGACCATCAGCCACGCCTTTGCGCTGGCTACCCTCAACGAGCAACAAGTAGATGAACTGGCGAACCGGATGGCGGCGCAGCAAATCTCGATCGCCTCGACGGTGCCGATTGGCACGTTGCATATGCCGCTCAAACAGCTGCACGACAAAGGCGTAAAAGTGATGACCGGCACCGACAGCGTTATCGACCACTGGTCGCCTTACGGCCTGGGCGACATGCTGGAAAAAGCCAATCTGTACGCGCAGCTCTATATTCGTCCTAACGAACAGAATTTGTCCCGCTCGCTGTTTTTAGCCACTGGTGATGTATTGCCGCTCAACGAAAAAGGCGAGCGCGTCTGGCCTAAAGCGCAGGATGACGCCAGCTTTGTGCTGGTGGACGCCTCCTGTTCCGCCGAGGCGGTGGCGCGTATCTCGCCGAGAACCGCAACGTTCCATAAAGGGCAACTGGTGTGGGGGAGTGTGGCAGGTTGATACGAATTTGAAACGCCTGCAACGGTGAATAGTAAGAGATTTAAGCCCCAGGGAGTGGGGCGGGAATGGTTTGTTAATGAATGATCCTGAACTTTATAATCTCCCGGCATAATTTCCAGGGGATTATTTGAGAGAAATACACAAAAGTGAGTTTTAACAAAGGTATTTATCAAGCCATAAATGTGACCTGCTTCGGATAAAAAAGATTAAACATAGAAAAACCAATGATCCTCTTGCTGATGGTTATCAACAGTAATTAAGATGTGATTTTTTTCCGTAATCGCGAAAATATTCTCATGACCATAAAAGAAAAAATCTCACAAAAATATCCCCATGCTTCCTTTTGTACTTTTGGCGATTCAGCAGCGTTGGCTGATCACCTCGCAACGTTGATTGCGACTGGTGTTAAAACAGCTTCCTGTGGTTCGCTGGCGGGATGTATTGAAGACAACGCATTTCCGATGATTGGTGAGTATAAGATTGTAGAAAATAGCCGTGGTGAGCCTGTATGTGTTATCAGAGTTATTGGCCTGCATTTACTGCGCTTTTCTGATGTCACCGCGGAGCTTGCCCGTAAGGAAGGTGAAGGTGACCTCAGTCTTGAATATTGGCGCAATGAACACCGTCGTTTTTTCCAGGCAGAAGGATGCTATTCACCCGAAATGGATGTTATCTTTGAAGAATATGCCCTTATTGACATTGTGTAGATAACTATTTTTCTACGCGAAATAAGCTCACAAACATAAAGTATCGCTAATTTTGTTTATTTTGCTATTTTTTACGTGATGATTGTCACACTTATTGTTACTGCCCGTTTTGTCCATATTTATAACCAAATTTTTAATAGCTGCCTGAAATAGGGCTGTTTATTCTGCATAAAAATATTCGAAAATTCTTATTCTCTCCAGCGCGCTAATTTGGGCGAACACTTCCTGACTACCCTGCAATGAGGCTGAAATGATGAATAAACGTTTTGTTATCAATATGGTGTCTTCGCTGTTATTAGGCGCTGCGCTAATTTCTGCGCCGCTCCAGGCCGCGGAAAAAGTCGTGGTGAATATCTCTAAAGTCGATGGTATGCCGTGGTTTAATCGCATGGGCGAAGGTGTGGTCGAGGCGGGTAAAGCCTTTGGTGTTAATGCGTCACAGGTGGGGCCTTCAAGTACTGATGCTCCGCAACAGGTTAAAATCATTGAGGATTTAATCGCCCGTAAGGTTAACGCAATTACTATCGTGCCAAACGATGCCAACGTGCTGGAACCGGTATTCAAAAAAGCGCGAGATGCCGGAATTGTGGTTCTGACCAACGAATCCCCCGGTCAGCCAAGTGCTAACTGGGATATCGAAATCATTGATAACGAAAAATTTGCCGCTGAATATGTTGAACATATGGCGAAACGCATGGGTGGCAAGGGCGGCTATGTGATTTACGTGGGTAGTTTGACCGTGCCGCAGCATAACTTATGGGCTGACTTGCTGGTGAAATACCAGAAAGAGCATTACCCGGATATGCATGAAGTTACCCGCCGCATGCCGGTTGCCGAGAGTGTGGATGACTCACGTCGTACCACACTGGACCTGATGAAAACCTATCCTGACTTGAAAGCGGTTGTCTCCTTTGGTTCAAACGGTCCGATTGGCGCGGGACGTGCGGTGAAAGAGAAACGGGCGAAAAATAAAGTCGCAGTCTATGGCATGATGATCCCTTCACAGGCGGCATCATTGATTAAAAGTGGTGATATCACCGAAGGGATTACTTACGATCCGGCCTCTGCAGGTTACGCACTCGCGGCCGTCGCCAGCACGTTGCTGAAGGGTGAAGAGATCAAACCTGGATTAGAAATGGAGAATCTCGGTAAGGCCGACGTAGATATGGATAAGCGAATTATCCGTTTCCATAAGGTATTACTGGTCAACAAAGACAATATTGACTCACTTTATTAATCCATTTCTTCGGGGCGAAAGCCCCGATTCTTATTGCCAGGGGATGCTATGGAAACCTTCCTTTCCCTTCGTCATATCAACAAAACGTTTCATGCCACGCGAGCGCTGCGCGATGTTTCTCTCGACTTTATGTCGGGTGAGGTGCACTGCCTTGCCGGGCAAAACGGCTGTGGTAAATCGACGTTGATTAAAATTATGTCCGGTGTTTATCGCCCGGATGAGGGGGCGGAAATTACGCTTGGTGGGAAAAACTGGTCAAAGCTGACACCCGCCGCTTCGGTGGCGCAGGGGATTCAGGTGATTTATCAGGACCTCTCTTTATTTCCTAACCTGAGTGTCTGGGAGAATATCGCCGTGAATCACTATCACCACGGACTGTTTGTTAACCGACGTCGTCTGCGTGAGGTGGCGCAGGCGGCAATGACCAGTATTAACGTCACATTGCCACTGGATACGCTCGTTTCTGAGCTTTCAATTGCCCGCTGTCAGCTGGTGGCAATTTGCCGTGCACTGGCGCAGGACGCACGGTTGATCGTGATGGATGAACCAACCGCTTCGCTGACCCATCAGGAAGTGCAAGGGTTATTACAGGTGGTGCATCAATTGCGGGAACGCGGGATCTGCGTGGTCTTCGTCAGTCATCGTCTGGAAGAGGTGATGGAAGTTTCCGACCGTATTTCAGTGTTGAAAGATGGTGAGCTGGTCGGGACCTTTCCGGCTGCAGAGATGACCACAAAACAACTCGGTTTCCTGATGACCGGCCAGGAGTTTGAATATCAGGTGCGAGAGTTGTGGCAGGGAAAATCCAGCACCCCAGTGCTGGAGGTGCGTAATTTAAGTCGTCATGGGGAATATCAAAATATTAACTTGCGGGTGGAAGCGGGCGAAGTGGTGTCGATTGTTGGCCTGCTTGGTGCGGGGCGCACGGAATTATGTCTGAGTCTGTTTGGTATGACCCGACCGGATGCTGGTGAGATCCTCATCAACGGTCAGCCGGTTACACTGCATAGTAACCAGGACGCCATCCGCCACGGTATTGGTTATGTTTCGGAAGATCGCATGTCGCGCGGTTTGGTGATGGCGCAATCTATTGAAGACAACATCATTAGCACTGTTTTTCACAAGGTAAAAGATCGCTTCGGCTTTCTGAGTGAAGCTAAAGTGCGTGACCTGGTGGACAGGCTAATTAAGGCATTGACCATCAAAGTCTCTGACCCACATCTCCCGGTGAATACGCTTTCCGGGGGTAACGCGCAGCGAGTATCGATCGCCAAATGGCTGGCGATTGGGCCACGACTGTTGATTCTCGATAGCCCGACTGTCGGTGTTGATATCGCCAACAAAGCAGGAATATACGGCATTATCAGCGATCTGGCGGCTCATGGCATTGCGGTATTGATGATCTGCGATGAAATTGAAGAAGCGTGGTATCAAAGCCACCGGATTTTGGTAATGCAAAAAGGTCAGATCACCCATAGCTTCCTGCCTGACAGCAGTTCTCAGGCCAGGATTGCGGAGGTGGTAAATGGCTGAACTGAAAAAACGCCATGAATTCTGGCTGGCATTACTGATTATAGTGCTGTTTGTTGGCCTTGCCTGGCGCAGCGACGAGTTTCTGACATTCGGTAATTTGTACGATCTCGCCAATAACTATGCCATGTTGACTATTCTCGCCTGTGGTTTGTTTGTGGTGTTAATTTCCGGTGGGATTGATATTTCGTTTCCGGCAATGACCATCATTGCGCAATACGGCATGGTGCTGTTGCTGCAAAAAATGGGTGGCAACTTTGCTGTCGCGTTTGCCCTGGCGGGCGGCATCGGCATTTTACTTGGCTTAATAAACGCCTTACTGGTTAATCGCCTACGGGTGCCTTCTATCATCATCACCATTTCGACGCTGAATATTTTCTATGGCCTGCTGTTATGGTTGAGTAAAGGTGTGTGGCTGTACGACTTTCCGCCGTGGTTTGAGCAGGGGGTAATGTTGTTCAAGTACACCGATGTTGACGGCTATGACTATGGCCTTGGTCTGCCGCTGATCGCCATGATTACGGTGGTGCTGCTGACAGCGTTTATCATGAATTTCACCAGTGTAGGGCGCAAAATTTATGCCCTTGGCGGGAACCGTGAATCAGCCAGTCGCATCGGCTTTAGCGTGCTGAAACTGCAACTTTTCGTTTACGGCTATATGGGATTGATGTCTGGTGCTGCGGGTGTAGTGCAGTCGTGGACGGTGATGACTGTCGCCCCCGATTCTCTTCTGGGTTATGAGCTGACAGTACTGGCTGCGGTGGTGCTTGGCGGCACTAGTTTGCTCGGCGGGCGCGGCACGTTAACCGGTACTTTGCTCGGCGTGGTGTTGTTGGCAGTGATGCAAAACGGGCTAAATTTATTGGGAGTCTCGTCTTACTGGCAAACATTGATCACAGGCATCATCATCGTTGCCAGCATTAGCGCCACGGCGTGGAGTCAGCATCAGAACCGGAGTCTGCTATGAAAAAATCGTGGCGTAATAACGTTGAGTTTTATTTGATCGGCCTGCTGGTGCTAACTGTTGCCGCGTTCAGCATTACTATGCCGGAGATTTTCTGGTCGATAAGTAACTTCCAGTCTGTCGCTTCGCAAATGCCCGTGCTGGGCATTCTGGCGTTGGCTATGGCGGTGACCATGCTTTGTGGCGGCATTAACTTGTCAATTATTGCTACCGCTAACGCCTGTTCACTGGTGATGGCGTGGGTGGCGACTCAGTATCCGCCGGGTATTACTACGGTTGTCGCTACGCTGCTGGCGGGCGCTGGTGCGGCGGTGATAATTGGTTTATGTAATGGCGTATTGATTGCCGGTATTCGAGTGTCGCCAATTCTTGCAACGCTTGGGATGATGACGTTGCTCAAAGGGGTAAATATTCTGGTGACAGGCGGTAGCGCCATTGCCAATTATCCCTCATGGGTGCTGTGGTTGAATCATGCACAGTGGTTCGGTATTCCGCTACCGATGTGGTTGTTTACCGCAGTGGCGCTGGGGCTGTGGATATTGCTGGAGAAAACGCCGCTCGGTAAATCCATTTATCTGATTGGTTCTAACGAACGAGCAACACTTTACTCCGGTATTAACACGCGTCGGGTGCTGATATGGGTGTATGTCATTTCCGCCTTGCTTTGTGCGGTAGCGGCATTTTTGATGATGTCGAAACTCAACTCGGCTAAGGCCTCTTATGGCGAATCGTACTTGCTGGTGTCAATCCTCGCGGCAGTACTCGGCGGGGTTAATCCGGACGGCGGCAGCGGGCGGATAATTGGTATGGTGCTGGCGCTGTTTCTTCTGCAAATTATTGAAAGCGGCTTCAATATTCTCGGGATAAGCCCCTACCTGACGATGGCCTTATGGGGAACGTTGCTGCTCTGTTTCATTCAGGCTCGCGGCATGTTGGGGCTGGATCGGGTGGTTTAAATATTGGCTATATTCAATGGACGCGTTTTGCCGCGATGACATATCAGGCATCGCCAAATACACATAGCTAATCAGGAGTAAACACAATGAAGATCAAAGCTGTTGGTGCATATTCCGCTAAACAACCGCTGGAACCGATGGATATTACCCGGCGTGAACCGGGACCGCATGATGTCAAAATTGAAATCGCTTACTGTGGCGTCTGCCATTCCGATATCCACCAGGTCCGTTCCGAGTGGGCGGGGACGGTTTATCCCTGCGTGCCGGGCCATGAAATTGTGGGGCGCGTGGTAGCCGTTGGTGATCAGGTAAAAAAACATGCACCGGGCGATTTGGTCGGTGTCGGCTGCATTGTCGACAGCTGTAAACATTGCGAAGAGTGTGAAGATGGGCTGGAAAACTACTGTGATCACATGACCGGCACCTATAACTCGCCGACGCCGGACGAACCGGGCCATACGCTGGGCGGCTACTCACAACAGATCGTCGTTCATGAGCGATATGTTCTGCGTATTCGTCACCCGCAAGAGCAGCTGGCGGCGGTGGCTCCTTTGTTGTGTGCAGGGATCACCACATACTCGCCGCTACGTCACTGGCAGGCCGGGCCGGGTAAAAAAGTGGGAGTGGTCGGCATTGGCGGTCTGGGGCATATGGGGATAAAGCTGGCCCACGCGATGGGGGCGCATGTAGTGGCGTTTACCACGTCTGAGTCAAAACGCGAAGCGGCAAAAGCCCTTGGGGCCGATGAAGTTGTTAACTCGCGCAATGCCGATGAGATGGCGGCTCATGTGAAGAGTTTCGATTTCATTTTGAATACCGTAGCTGCGCCACATAATCTCGATGATTTTACCACCTTGCTGAAGCGCGATGGCACCATGACGCTGGTTGGTGCGCCTGCGACACCGCATAAATCGCCGGAAGTTTTCAACCTGATCATGAAACGCCGCGCGATAGCCGGCTCTATGATTGGCGGCATTCCAGAAACACAGGAGATGCTCGATTTTTGCGCCGAACATGGCATCGTGGCTGATATAGAGATGATTCGGGCCGATCAAATTAATGAAGCCTATGAGCGAATGCTGCGAGGAGATGTGAAATATCGTTTTGTTATCGATAATCGCACACTAACAGACTGAAACAATTAATAAATACCCTGTGGTTTAACATATTAACTTCGCTCTCCACTTAACTTTTTAGTTAAGGAGAGCGAAATAATATCAAAGTAGCGGTAAAACCTATAACGTAAATTCAAATTGTTAAAATAACTACCTCCAGTACACAATACTTCACTCGTTAGTTATGAGCGATTTCTGATAGTGCCTGGTTTAATCAGGGCTTTATTATCTGCGACGTTTATTTTTATTTAAGAGAGATCGCAATGATACCATTAAAAGCGCCGCACAATAATTTGTTGCTATATACGAAACAAAGCGTACACAATACGGTTAAAAACAATCAGTTACCTGAAGATATCAGAAGTACACTGGTTTCTTGTGTCGATATATTCAAGGTTTTGATTAAACAATACTATGATTATCCTTATGATTGTCGTGATGATTTAGTCGATGATGATAAACTCATTTATCTCATGGCTGCCGTACGAGATTGCGAGTGGGCAGCCGACAATGCGCTTACCATAAATGTGCAGTTTAATGATTTCCCTGGAGTTTATGACTGGGTGGATTACCCTGATTACCCGATTAAGTTTGTTTTTCGGATACTTGAAAATCAAAAAGGGACCGTTTGGGTATATGATCAGGATGACGTGTTTCTTGATATTAAAGAGAATATCCATGCCGGACGCTTCACCGGACTTAAGAAATTAGTGCAGTTTATCGATTCAGTACGAACAGATTGCAAATGCATTCTTCTTGAGCACCATATGCCTTTGTTGAGACTTTTCCGTGAAGGGAAAGAATGTGAGCATGTAGAAAAATGGCTTCGCGAAATGTCGCGCATTCCAGATGCAGACGCACCTATTAAGCAGGCGCTTGCGTATGAATTATTATTGCACTTAAAAAATATTTACCCTGTTTTTCCTAAATCGCTAGTGATGTTATTGCTCTCCGTTCTGAACGTGAAAACATACAGAGATGATGCACGATTAAATCAATGGGTATCTAATAGAGTGCAGGAATTAGGTGACAAATATTATCCTGTAAATAAGCACGTTAAAATACGCTACACTCTTTAGTTTAGAAACTTTTCCATCTCCAATTTGTTATTCCATCAGAGAGTGAATCGCAAAGCGGGTAATCATTTCATCTGCTTATCTCTACGTCAAATGGCATTTACCCTCCTTTTTCGCCGATATTTTGTTGTGATCGGCGTCATGTTGCTTAAAAAGTGAACTTGTGCGAGTGTTTTATGAATGTGTTGGTTGAAATTCATATGAAAAAAATCATAATTCCATCATGTTTGTGTGGGGTCTTTTCTGTATCTTACGCATCGCACTCAAGCCTGACAGACAATATGCTGTAAGGCTCATATCACAAACCGCCATTAGCTCATCAGGAAGAGCAGACGACAACCAGGATTGTTGTATGGTACGGGGTTCGAGGCCTCGATGGCGGTCCAATTTTTCAAAACTCTTCTGAATCAGATCCTCTTATTATCATCCTTGCAGAGTGGATGGAGCATTGCCAGCTACTCACTGAAGCAGACAAATGAAAAAAGCCCACACAGGGGAGAGTGGGCTGAAATGGGAAGCTAAAGACTCAAGTAAACTTATCGGAAATAAGGACCACGCATTACGGGGGGTATCATCGCCGATGAGCGGGATTCGGCAAATCAGGTTGATTACGTAGAGAGTAAATTATCTGCTCACCGCTGCGTTACTCCTTCGTAAATCAGGCGTAGCGCGAATACACCAATAATTGCACCAATAACCCGACTGGCAACGCGTTGCATACGCCCATAAGCACGACGCACAGCGGGCAAAGAAAACGCCTGACTAAGAAAGACTCGCCAGATAATTGATGCGAACACAATTCCCGCCCAGGCCATTAAACGTGCCCAAGTTGGTGTTTCAGCATTTAACGTTACTGAGAAAATACTGATAAAAAATAAAACGGTCTGTGGATTAGAGAGATCGGTAATTAATCCACGGCGAAAAAAGACATACCAGGGGGCGCTAATCGGTTGTTGTAGTGTGCTTATTTGCGGTGTTGACTGGCGGCGCATGCTGCACCACGCAAACCATAAGAGATAAGCGCCGCCGACGATTCTAATAAGCGAAAAAATCTCCTCACACTGCGTAATGAGTGTCGCAAGACCATACAAACCCAACCCGGAATAAAACGCATCGCCCAGTGCCACGCCCAACCCGGTCAGCACTCCTGCGCGTCGACCGGAAGCCAGGCTGGTTTGCACCACCACAAAAAGATTGGCTCCCGGATTAAAAAAAGTCATCACGAACAGTCCTACGGTCAGGTAAACGGCGTGCAAGGGATCCATGTGATTTCATCCATAAATAAGTGAAGTAACTTCATCATATTTCTACAAAAAATAATCGGATGCGAGAGAGATCACAAAGTGTCTTATTTCCGGTTACTGGCGTTTATGCCCTGACTGAACTAATTATTAATCAGCCCAATAATATGGGTGGGTGATAGTTTGATAACAACTCTGGAGCCGTAATATGAAAATAATCTCTAAAATGTTAATCGGTGCGTTAGCGTTTGCCGTTACCAACGTTTATGCCGCAGAATTAATGACCAAAGCAGAATTTGAAAAAGTTGCATCGCAATATGAAAAAATAGGTGATATTTCAAGCAGTAATGAAATGTCGACTGCAGATGCGAAAGAAGATCTGATCAAAAAAGCGGATGAAAAAGGGGCAGATGTGTTGGTGCTGACCTCTGGTCAAACTGACAATAAGATCCACGGCACGGCAAATATTTATAAGAAGAAATAATTCTGCACCCCATGTAAACATGCCCGATGCGTAAGTTTATCGGTGATCATCTATTGAAATTTATGCCGGATAAGGCGTTCGCGCTGGATTCGGCATTTCAGTTTTTCAGCCGCCGCCAGAATGTCGTTCGGCTGATACCTAAATAATTCGCCGCGGCTGTTTTATCGCCATTAAATTTCTCCAGTGCCTGTTGTGGCGTCAGTAAGCATGGACCGGGAGTTTCCGCCGACTCGCGCGCCAGTTCCGGCAGTAGCAACTGCAAAAATTGCGGCGTTAAATCCGGCGTCGGTTCCACACTTAAAAATAGCGCCAGTCGTTCCATCATATTGCGCAGTTCACGAATATTTCCCGGCCAGTTGTAGCGCAATAGCACAGTTTCACTTGCCTGTAATCCCTGACGTAACGCGGAAGAAAAAGGCGCAGTAAGTGCCGCCAGTGACACTTTCAAAAAGCTTTCCGCCAGCGGCAGAATATCCGCCACCCGCTCGCGTAGCGGCGGCAATTGCAGACGCAAAATACTCAGTCGATAAAACAGATCACGGCGAAAACGCCCTTGCTGCATATCCTCTTCGAGATTGCAGTGAGTGGCGCTAATAACCCGCACATCCACCGGAACAGGCTGATGCCCGCCGACGCGGGTGACCTCTTTTTCTTCCAGCACCCGCAGCAGCCGGGTCTGCAACGGCAGCGGCATTTCACCAATCTCGTCCAGAAACAGCGTACCGCCGTGGGCAATTTCGAACAGCCCGGCGCGGCCTCCGCGTCGCGAGCCGGTAAACGCTCCTTCCTCATAGCCAAACAGCTCCGCTTCCAGCAGAGATTCAGCAATCGCCCCGCAGTTGACGGCAACAAAAGGATGCGACTTTTTGCCCTGTCGCGCATCGTGGCGGGCAAAATATTCCCGATGAATCGCCTGGGCCGCCAGCTCTTTGCCCGTCCCCGTTTCCCCTTCAATCAACACCGCCGCACTGGAGCGGGCATACAGCAAAATAGTCTGCCGTACCTGTTCCATCTGTGGTGATTGACCGAGCATATCGCCCAGCACGTAACGAGTACGCAGGGCGTTGCGGGTGGCATCGTGAGTGTTATGGCGTAACGACATGCGCGTCATATCCAGCGCATCGCTAAATGCCTGGCGCACGGTGGCGGCAGAATAGATAAAAATTCCGGTTATTCCGGCTTCTTCTGCCAGGTCGGTAATCAGCCCCGCGCCGACCACCGCTTCGGTGCCGTTGGCTTTTAGCTCGTTAATCTGCCCACGTGCGTCTTCTTCGGTAATGTAGCTACGTTGGTCGAGGCGCAAATTAAAGGTTTTTTGAAACGCTACCAGTGCCGGAATGGTTTCCTGATAGGTGACAACGCCGATAGAAGAGGTGAGTTTTCCGGCTTTTGCCAGCGCCTGTAACACATCGTAGCCGCTCGGTTTAATCAAAATAACCGGCACTGACAGGCGACTTTTAAGATATGCGCCGTTAGAGCCAGCAGCAATGATGGCGTCGCAGCGTTCGCTGGCCAGTTTTTTGCGGATGTAGGTCACCGCTTTTTCAAAGCCAAGCTGAATAGGGGTGATATTCGCCAGGTGATCAAACTCGAGACTGATATCGCGAAACAGCTCGAACAGGCGCGTTACCGATACCGTCCAGATCACCGGTTTGTCGTCATTCAGCCGTGGTGGATGTGCCATAGCGCACCGCAAAGTTAAGAAACCGAATATTGGGTTTAGCCTTGTTTCATAATTGTTGCAATGAAACGCGGTGAAACATTGCCTGAAACGTTAACTGAAACGCATATTTGCGGATTACTTCATGACTTTATCTCTAACAAATTGAAATTAAACATTTAATTTTATTCAGGAAATTGTGGCATACCCCTTGCTTTGTCTTTATCAACGCAAATAACAAGTTGATAACAAAGGATGGGCTATGTCTCTACACTCTCCAGGTAAAGCGTTTCGCGCTGCACTGTCTAAAGAAAATCCATTGCAGATTGTTGGCACCATTAACGCCAACCATGCGCTGTTGGCGCAGCGTGCCGGATATCAGGCAATTTATCTCTCCGGCGGTGGCGTGGCGGCAGGGTCGCTGGGGTTGCCGGATCTCGGTATTTCTACTCTTGATGATGTGCTGACTGATATTCGTCGTATCACTGACGTCTGCTCGCTGCCGCTGCTGGTGGATGCGGATATCGGTTTTGGCTCTTCGGCCTTTAACGTTGCCCGCACCGTGAAATCGATGATTAAAGCCGGTGCGGCGGGCTTACATATTGAAGATCAGGTTGGAGCAAAACGCTGCGGTCATCGCCCGAACAAAGCGATCGTCTCGAAAGAAGAGATGGTGGATCGGATCCGCGCGGCGGTGGATGCGAAAACCGATCCTGATTTTGTGATCATGGCGCGCACCGATGCGCTGGCGGTTGAAGGGTTGGATGCGGCGATCGAGCGTGCGCAGGCCTATGTTGAAGCGGGTGCCGAAATGCTGTTCCCGGAGGCGATTACCGAACTCGCCATGTACCGCCAGTTTGCCGATGCGGTGCAGGTGCCAATCCTCGCCAACATTACTGAATTTGGTGCCACGCCGCTGTTTACCACCGACGAATTACGCAGCGCCCATGTCGCAATGGCGCTGTATCCCCTTTCTGCTTTCCGCGCAATGAACCGCGCCGCTGAACATGTCTACAACGTCCTGCGCCAGGAAGGCACGCAGAAAAGCGTCATCGACACCATGCAGACCCGCAACGAGCTGTATGAAAGCATCAACTACTACCAGTACGAAGAGAAGCTCGACGACCTGTTTGCCCGTAACCAGGCGAAATAAAAAACGCCCTTTGGTTGTATTCGACAACCGATGCCTGATGCGCCGCTGACGCGGCTTATCAGGCCTACGGGATGAACTGAACTGTAGGTCGGATAAGACGCATGACGTCGCATCCGACAACCGATGCCTGATGCGTCGCTGACGCGGCTTATCAGGCCTACGGGATGAACTGAACTGTAGGTCGGATAAGACGCATAGCGTCGCATCCGACAACAATCTCGACCCTACAAATGATAACAATGACGAGGACAACATGAGCGACACAACGATCCTGCAAAACAGTACCCATGTCATTAAACCGAAAAAATCTGTGGCACTTTCTGGCGTTCCGGCGGGCAATACGGCGCTCTGCACCGTGGGTAAAAGCGGCAACGACCTCCATTACCGTGGCTACGATATTCTTGATCTGGCGGAACATTGCGAATTTGAAGAAGTGGCGCATCTGCTGATCCACGGCAAACTGCCGACCCGTGACGAACTCGCCGCCTACAAAACGAAACTGAAAGCCCTGCGCGGTTTACCGGCTAACGTGCGTACCGTGCTGGAAGCCTTACCGGCGGCGTCGCACCCGATGGATGTTATGCGCACCGGCGTTTCCGCGCTCGGCTGCACGCTGCCAGAAAAAGAGGGGCATACCGTCTCTGGCGCGCGTGATATTGCCGACAAACTGTTGGCGTCGCTGAGCTCGATTCTTCTCTACTGGTATCACTACAGCCACAACGGCGAACGCATCCAGCCGGAAACCGATGACGATTCCATCGGCGGTCACTTCCTGCATTTGCTGCACGGCGAAAAGCCGTCGCAAAGCTGGGAAAAGGCGATGCATATTTCGCTGGTGCTGTACGCCGAACACGAGTTTAACGCCTCCACCTTTACCAGCCGGGTGATTGCGGGCACCGGCTCTGACATGTATTCAGCGATTATCGGCGCGATTGGCGCACTGCGCGGGCCGAAACACGGCGGGGCGAATGAAGTGTCGCTGGAGATCCAGCAACGCTACGAAACGCCGGACGAAGCCGAAGCCGATATCCGCAAGCGCGTGGAAAACAAAGAAGTGGTGATTGGTTTTGGACATCCGGTTTATACCATCGCTGACCCGCGTCATCAGGTGATCAAACGCGTGGCGAAGCAGCTCTCGCAGGAAGGCGGCTCGCTGAAGATGTACAACATCGCCGATCGTCTGGAAGCGGTGATGTGGGAGAGCAAAAAGATGTTCCCCAATCTCGACTGGTTCTCCGCTGTTTCCTACAACATGATGGGCGTTCCCACCGAGATGTTCACGCCACTGTTTGTTATCGCCCGCGTCACCGGCTGGGCAGCGCACATTATCGAACAACGTCAGGACAACAAAATTATCCGTCCTTCCGCCAATTACGTTGGACCGGAAGACCGCCAGTTTGTCGCGCTGGATAAGCGCCAGTAAACCTCTACGAATAACAAGAAGGAAACGTACCCAATGTCAGCTCAAATCAACAACATCCGCCCGGAATTCGACCGCGAAATTATTGATATTGTCGATTACGTCATGAACTACGAAATCAGCTCCAGAGTGGCCTACGACACCGCCCATTACTGCCTGCTCGACACCCTTGGCTGCGGTCTGGAAGCTCTCGAATACCCGGCCTGTAAAAAACTGCTGGGGCCAATTGTTCCTGGCACCGTCGTACCTAACGGCGTGCGCGTCCCCGGAACTCAGTTCCAGCTCGACCCCGTCCAGGCGGCATTTAACATCGGCGCGATGATCCGCTGGCTTGATTTCAACGATACCTGGCTGGCGGCGGAGTGGGGCCATCCTTCCGACAACCTCGGCGGCATTCTGGCAACGGCGGACTGGCTTTCGCGCAACGCGGTCGCCAGCGGCAAAGCGCCGTTGACCATGAAACAGGTGCTAACCGGAATGATCAAAGCCCATGAAATTCAGGGCTGCATCGCGCTGGAAAACTCCTTTAACCGCGTTGGCCTCGACCACGTTCTGTTAGTGAAAGTGGCTTCCACCGCCGTGGTCGCCGAAATGCTTGGCCTGACCCGCGAGGAAATTCTCAACGCTGTTTCGCTGGCGTGGGTGGACGGTCAGTCGCTGCGCACCTATCGCCATGCGCCGAACACCGGCACGCGTAAATCCTGGGCGGCGGGCGATGCCACTTCCCGCGCGGTACGTCTGGCACTGATGGCGAAAACGGGCGAAATGGGTTACCCGTCAGCCCTGACCGCGCCGGTATGGGGCTTCTACGACGTCTCCTTTAAAGGTGAATCGTTCCGCTTCCAGCGTCCGTACGGTTCTTACGTCATGGAAAATGTGCTGTTCAAAATCTCCTTCCCGGCGGAGTTCCACTCCCAGACGGCAGTTGAAGCGGCGATGACGCTCTATGAACAGATGCAGGCAGCAGGCAAAACGGCGGCGGATATCGAAAAAGTGACCATTCGCACCCACGAAGCCTGTATTCGCATCATCGACAAAAAAGGGCCGCTCAATAACCCGGCTGACCGCGACCACTGCATTCAGTATATGGTGGCGATCCCACTGCTGTTCGGGCGCTTAACGGCAGCAGATTACGAAGAAAACGTCGCGCAAGATAAACGCATCGACGCCCTGCGCGAGAAGATCAATTGCTTTGAAGATCCGGCATTTACCGCTGACTACCACGACCCGGAAAAACGCGCCATCGCCAATGCCATAACCCTTGAGTTCACCGACGGCACGCGATTTGAAGAAGTGGTGGTGGAGTACCCAATTGGTCATGCTCGCCGCCGTCAGGATGGCTTTCCGAAGCTGGTGGATAAATTCAAAATCAATCTCGCGCGCCAGTTCCCGACTCGCCAACAGCAGCGCATTCTGGAGGTTTCTCTCGACAGAACTCGCCTGGAACAGATGCCGGTCAATGAGTATCTCGATCTGTACGTCATTTAAGTAAACGGCGGTAAGGCGTAAGTTCAACAGGAGAGCATTATGTCTTTTAGCGAATTTTATCAGCGTTCGATTAACGAACCGGAGCAATTCTGGGCCGAGCAGGCCCGGCGTATTGACTGGCAGACGCCCTTTACGCAAACGCTCGATCACAGCAATCCGCCGTTTGCCCGTTGGTTTTGTGAAGGCCGAACCAATTTGTGCCACAACGCCATCGACCGCTGGCTGGAGAAACAGCCAGAGGCGCTGGCATTAATTGCCGTCTCTTCGGAAACAGAAGAAGAGCGCACCTTTACCTTTCGCCAGTTGCATGACGAAGTGAACGCGGTGGCGTCAATGCTGCGCTCACTGGGCGTACGGCGTGGCGATCGGGTGCTGGTGTATATGCCGATGATTGCCGAAGCGCATATTACCCTGCTAGCCTGCGCGCGCATTGGCGCTATTCACTCGGTAGTGTTTGGTGGATTTGCCTCGCACAGCGTGGCTGCGCGGATTGATGACGCTAAACCGGTGCTGATTGTCTCGGCAGATGCCGGAGCGCGCGGTGGCAAAATTATTCCGTATAAAAAATTGCTCGACGATGCGATAAGTCAGGCTCAGCATCAGCCGCGCCACGTTTTGCTGGTGGATCGCGGGCTGGCGAAAATGGCGCGCGTCAGCGGGCGGGATGTCGATTTCGCGTCGTTGCGCCATCAACACATCGGCGCGCGGGTGCCGGTGGCGTGGCTGGAATCCAACGAAACCTCCTGCATTCTCTACACCTCCGGCACGACCGGCAAACCAAAAGGTGTACAGCGTGACGTCGGCGGTTATGCGGTGGCGCTGGCGACCTCAATGGACACCATTTTTGGCGGTAAAGCGGGCGGTGTGTTCTTCTGTGCGTCGGATATCGGCTGGGTAGTTGGGCATTCGTATATCGTCTACGCGCCGCTGCTGGCGGGGATGGCGACTATCGTTTACGAAGGATTGCCGACTTATCCTGACTGCGGTGTGTGGTGGAAAATCGTCGAGAAATATCAGGTTAGCCGGATGTTCTCAGCGCCAACCGCCATTCGCGTGCTGAAAAAATTCCCTACCGCCGAAATTCGCAAACACGATCTCTCGTCGCTGGAAGTGCTCTATCTGGCGGGGGAGCCGCTGGATGAGCCGACTGCCAGTTGGGTGAGCAATACGCTGGATGTGCCGGTCATCGACAACTACTGGCAGACTGAATCCGGCTGGCCGATTATGGCGATTGCTCGTGGTCTGGACGACAGGCCGACACGTCTGGGAAGCCCCGGCGTGCCGATGTATGGCTACAACGTGCAGTTGCTCAATGAAGTCACCGGCGAACCGTGCGGCGTCAACGAGAAAGGGATGCTGGTGGTGGAAGGGCCATTGCCGCCGGGGTGTATTCAAACCATCTGGGGCGACGACGACCGTTTTGTGAAGACGTACTGGTCGCTGTTTTCCCGTCCGGTGTACGCCACCTTTGACTGGGGCATCCGCGATGCTGACGGTTATCACTTTATTCTCGGGCGCACTGACGATGTGATTAATGTTGCCGGGCATCGGCTTGGCACACGCGAGATTGAAGAGAGTATCTCCAGTCATCCGGGCGTTGCTGAAGTGGCGGTGGTTGGGGTGAAAGATGCGCTGAAAGGGCAGGTGGCGGTGGCGTTTGTCATTCCGAAAGAGAGCGATAGCCTGGAAGATCGCGAGGTGGCGCACTCGCAAGAGAAGGCGATTATGGCGCTGGTGGACAGCCAGATTGGCAACTTTGGTCGCCCGGCGCACGTCTGGTTTGTCTCGCAATTGCCAAAAACGCGATCCGGAAAAATGCTGCGCCGCACGATCCAGGCGATTTGTGAAGGAAGCGATCCGGGGGATCTGACGACTATTGATGATCCTGCGTCGTTGGATCAGATCCGCCAGGCGATGGAAGAGTAAGGTATTGTCGGATGTGTCGTGTGGCGCGTCCGACACCGTGCGCAGATGCCTGATGCGACGCTGACGCGTCTTATCATGCCTACAGGCCTGAACCGCAGGTCGAATAAGGCGCACGCGGCGCATCCGACAGCTATGCGTAGATGCCTGATGCAACGCAGGCGCGTCTTATCATGCCTACAGGCCTGAACCGTAGGTCGGATAAGGCGCACGCGGCGCATCCGACACCGTGCGCAGATGCCTGATGCGACGCTGACGCGTCTTATCATGCCTACAGGCCTGAACCGTAGGTCGGATAAGGCGCACGCGCCGCATCCGACACTGTGCGCAGATGCCTGATGCGAGGCAGGCGTGTCTTATCATGTGTACCCATTTTTTCTCAAATAAGTTTTTATCCACTTTTCCGCATTCATCCATATAAAAAATATATCCCTCCACGAAAACGATTGCTTTTTATCTTCAGATGAATAGAATGCGGCGGATTTTTTGGGTTTCAAACAGCAAAAAGGGGGAATTTCGTGTCGCAAGATAACAACTTTAGCCAGGGGCCAGTCCCGCAGTCGGCGCGGAAAGGGGTATTGGCATTGACGTTCGTCATGCTGGGATTAACCTTCTTTTCCGCCAGTATGTGGACCGGCGGCACTCTCGGAACCGGTCTTAGCTATCATGATTTCTTCCTCGCAGTCCTCATTGGTAATCTTCTCCTCGGTATTTACACTTCATTTCTTGGTTACATTGGCGCAAAAACCGGCCTGACCACCCATCTTCTTGCTCGCTTCTCGTTTGGTGTTAAAGGCTCATGGCTGCCTTCACTGCTGCTGGGCGGCACTCAGGTCGGCTGGTTTGGTGTTGGCGTGGCGATGTTTGCTATTCCGGTGGGCAAGGCAACCGGGCTGGATATTAATTTGCTGATTGCCGTTTCCGGTTTACTGATGACCGTCACCGTCTTCTTTGGCATTTCGGCGCTGACGGTACTTTCGGTGATTGCGGTTCCGGCGATTGCCTGCCTTGGCGGTTATTCCGTATGGCTGGCCGTTAACGGCATGGGCGGCCTGGAGGCATTAAAAGCGGTCGTTCCCGCACAACCGCTAGATTTCAATGTCGCGCTGGCGCTGGTTGTGGGGTCATTTATCAGCGCGGGTACGCTCACCGCTGACTTTGTCCGCTTTGGTCGCAATGCCAAACTGGCGGTGCTGGTGGCGATGGTGGCCTTTTTCCTCGGCAACTCGTTGATGTTTATTTTCGGTGCAGCGGGCGCGGCGGCACTGGGGATGGCGGATATCTCTGATGTGATGATTGCTCAGGGCCTGCTGCTGCCCGCGATTGTGGTGCTGGGGTTGAATATCTGGACCACCAACGATAACGCGCTCTATGCGTCGGGTTTAGGTTTCGCCAATATTACCGGTATGTCGAGCAAAACTCTTTCAGTAATCAACGGTGTTATCGGCACGGTCTGCGCACTATGGCTGTATAACAATTTTGTCGGCTGGCTAACCTTCCTTTCGGCTGCTATTCCTCCGGTGGGTGGCGTGATCATCGCCGACTATCTGATGAACCGTCGCCGCTATGAGCACTTTGCGACCACGCGTATGATGAGTGTCAATTGGGTGGCGATTCTGGCGGTCGCGCTGGGGATTGCCGCAGGCCACTGGTTACCGGGCATTGTTCCGGTCAACGCGGTATTAGGTGGCGCGCTGAGTTATCTGATCCTTAACCCGATTTTGAATCGCAAAACGACAGCTGCAATGACGCATGTGGAGGCTAACAGTGTCGAATAACGCTTTACAGACAATTATTAACGCCCGGTTACCCGGCAAAGAGGGGCTATGGCAGATTCATCTGCAGGACGGAAAAATCAGCGCCATTGATGCGCAATCCGGCGTGATGCCCGTAACAGAAAACAGCCTGGATGCCGAGCAAGGTTTAGTTTTACCGCCGTTTGTGGAGCCGCATATTCACCTGGATACCACGCAAACCGCCGGGCAACCGAACTGGAATCAGTCCGGCACGCTGTTTGAAGGCATTGAACGCTGGGCCGAGCGCAAAGCGTTATTAACCCATGGCGATGTGAAACAACGCGCCTGGCAAACGCTGAAATGGCAGATTGCCAACGGTATTCAGCATGTGCGTACCCATGTCGATGTTTCGGATGCAACGCTAACTGCGCTGAAAGCAATGCTGGAAGTGAAGCAGGAAGTCGCGCCGTGGATTGATCTGCAAATTGTCGCCTTCCCGCAGGAAGGGATTTTGTCGTATCCCAACGGTGAAGCGTTGCTGGAAGAGGCGTTACGCTTAGGGGCAGATGTAGTGGGGGCGATTCCGCATTTTGAATTTACCCGTGAATACGGCGTGGAGTCGCTGCATAAAACCTTCGCCCTGGCGCAAAAATACGACCGTCTCATAGACGTTCACTGTGATGAGATCGATGATGAACAGTCACGCTTTGTCGAAACCGTTGCTGCCCTGGCTCACCGTGAAGGCATGGGCGCGCGAGTCACCGCCAGCCACACCACGGCAATGCACTCCTATAACGGGGCGTATACCTCGCGCCTGTTCCGTTTGCTGAAAATGTCCGGTATTAACTTTGTCGCCAACCCGCTGGTCAATATTCATCTACAAGGGCGTTTCGATACGTATCCAAAACGTCGCGGTATTACGCGCGTTAAAGAGATGCTGGAGTCCGGCATTAACGTCTGCTTTGGTCACGATGATGTCTTCGATCCGTGGTATCCACTGGGAACGGCGAATATGCTGCAAGTGCTGCATATGGGGCTGCATGTTTGTCAGTTGATGGGCTACGGGCAGATTAACGATGGCCTGAATTTAATCACCCACCACAGCGCCAGGACGTTGAATTTGCAGGATTACGGCATTGCCGCCGGAAACAGCGCCAACCTGATTATCCTGCCGGCTGAAAATGGATTTGATGCGCTGCGCCGTCAGGTTCCGGTACGTTATTCGGTACGTGGCGGCAAGGTGATTGCCAGCACACAACCGGCACAAACCACCGTATATCTGGAGCAGCCAGAAGCCATCGATTACAAACGGTAATCGGCTGGGTTGCAGCGAGCGTAGTTTATGCCGGATGCGGCGTGAACGCCTTGCACTGAACTCGTAGGCCTGATAAGCGTCGCGCATCAGGCAATTCCAGCCGCTGACCTGTGTCAGCGGCTACCGTGATTCATTCCCGCCAACAACCGCACATTCATCCAACGCCATTTGCAAAAATGCCTTTGCGGCGGCTGTCTGCCAGCTATTTTTCCGCCGCAACAAAACCGCCGTTCTCTCCAGTAACGGTGGGGCAAGGGATATAGCTTTAAGCCCGTCATGTTGTGTGGCAATCGCTGCTGGCAACAATGTGGAAAGGGAAGTGCGGCGAATCAGCGCCAGAACTGCGCTAATTGAGTTCGCCTCTATCACCACCTGTGGATGTAGCCCCGCTTTCTCGCAGTAGTGGTCAATTTGCTCTCTGGTGGCAAATTCCGCGCTGAGCAGTACCAGTTTTTCATCATGCAAGCAACTCAACGCCACCTGTTCATGGACTGCCAGTGGATGATGTTGCGCCACGACTAACGCTAAACTTTCTGTCAGTAAAGGTATTGCCTCCAGTTCCGGCGAATGCACCGGCGCGAAGGCAATCCCAACATCCAGCTCGTCGCGGCAAAGCAGATCTTCGATTTTCTCCTGTGACATTTCCTGTAGCTGGAGCGTGATGCCGGGATAACGCGCATAGAAATCCGCCATTAAAGGGCCGATAAAGTAGCTCGTGAAGGTGGGGGTGACGGCGATGCGCAGCGATCCTCGCGTCAAATCGGCAACATCATGAATCGCCCGTTTACCCGCCCCCAGTTCCTGTAACGCACGGCTGGCGTACTGTCGCCAGACTTCTCCCGCATCGGTGAGACGAATCGTTCGCCCGCTACGGTCAAACAGCGGTACGCCCAAACTCTCTTCTAACTGGCGAATCTGCTGGGAAAGCGCAGGTTGGGAGATATGCAACGCACTGGCGGCACGGGTGAAGCTGCCATGTTCAGCCACGGCAAGAAAGTAATTGATATGTCGAGAGAGCATTCGCCAACCTATAAGTAAATCCAATAGAACTCATCATAAATGAGTCTTTTACCTTATGGCAATCGGCGAGTAGTCTGCCTCTCATTCCAGAGACAGACAGAGGTTAACGGTGAAAGAGATTATTGATGGATTCCTTAAATTCCAGCGCGAGGCATTTCCTGAGCGGGAAGCCTTGTTTAAACAGCTGGCGACACAGCAAAGCCCGCGCACACTTTTTATCTCCTGCTCCGACAGCCGTCTGGTCCCTGAGCTGGTGACGCAACGCGAACCTGGCGATCTGTTCGTGATTCGCAACGCGGGCAATATCGTCCCTTCCTACGGACCGGAACCTGGTGGCGTTTCTGCTTCGGTGGAGTATGCCGTCGCTGCGCTTCGGGTATCTGACATTGTGATTTGCGGTCATTCCAACTGTGGCGCGATGACCGCCATTGCCAGCTGTCAGTGCATGGACCATATGCCTGCCGTTTCCCACTGGCTGCGTTATGCCGATTCAGCCCGCGTCGTTAATGAGGCGCGCCCGCATTCCGATTTAGCGTCAAAAGCTGCGGCGATGGTACGTGAAAACGTCATTGCTCAGTTGGCTAATTTGCAAACTCATCCATCGGTGCGCCTGGCGCTCGAAGAGGGGCGGATCGCTCTGCACGGCTGGGTCTACGACATTGAAAGCGGAAGTATCGCAGCCTTTGACGGCGCAACCCGCCAGTTTGTGCCACTGGCAGCTAATCCTTGCGTTTGTGCCATACCGCTACGCCAGCCGACCGCAGCGTAACCTTATTTTTAAACCATCAGGAGATTCACCATGATTCAGTCGCAAATTAACCGCAATATTCGTCTTGATCTTGCCGATGCCATTTTGCTCAGCAAAGCTAAAAAAGATCTCTCATTTGCCGAGATTGCCGACGGCACCGGTCTGGCAGAAGCCTTTGTGACCGCGGCTTTGCTGGGGCAGCAGGCGCTTCCTGCCGACGCTGCCCGCCTGGTCGGGGAGAAGCTGGAGCTCGACGAAGACGCCATTTTACTGTTGCAGATGATTCCACTGCGTGGCTGCATTGATGACCGTGTTCCAACCGACCCAACGATGTACCGTTTCTATGAAATGTTGCAGGTGTACGGCACAACCCTGAAAGCGTTGGTTCATGAGAAGTTTGGCGATGGCATTATCAGCGCGATTAACTTCAAACTCGACGTTAAGAAAGTGGCGGATCCGGAAGGTGGCGAACGCGCGGTCATCACCTTAGATGGCAAATATCTGCCGACCAAACCGTTCTGACAACCATGCGCGACCATCAAAAGACGTTCACGATGCTGCTGGTTCTGGTGCTGATTGGTCTTAATATGCGACCACTGCTCACCTCCGTCGGGCCACTGCTACCGCAATTGCGCCAGGCGAGCGGAATGAGCTTTAGCGTGGCTGCCCTGTTGACGGCTCTGCCGGTGGTCACCATGGGCGGGCTGGCGCTGGTCGGAAGCTGGCTTCATCAGCATGTCAGCGAACGTCGCAGCGTCGCCATCAGTTTGTTGCTGATAGCCGTCGGCGCATTGATGCGAGAGCTTTACCCTCAAAGTGTGCTGCTGCTTAGCAGCGCACTGCTCGGTGGAGTGGGGATCGGCATCATTCAGGCGGTGATGCCTTCGGTGATTAAACGGCGGTTTCAGCAGCGCACGCCACTGGTGATGGGGCTGTGGTCTGCGGCTCTGATGGGCGGCGGTGGACTTGGTGCCGCCCTGACGCCCTGGTTAGTTCAACACAGCGAGATTTGGTTCCAGACTCTCGCCTGGTGGGCGCTGCCTGCCATTATTGCGCTCTTTGCCTGGTGGTGGCAAAGCTCCCGCGAGGTCGTATCTTCCCACAAGACAACAACCACTCCGGTTCGCGTGGTATTCACTCCCCGCGCGTGGACGCTGGGCCTTTACTTCGGTCTGATTAACGGCGGTTACGCCAGTCTGATTGCCTGGTTACCCGCCTTCTATATTGAGATCGGTGCCAGCACGCAGTACAGCGGTTCCTTGCTGGCGTTGATGACGCTTGGTCAAGCCGCAGGGGCATTGCTGATGCCTGCTATGGCTCGCCATCAGGATCGGCGCAAACTATTAATGCTGGCACTGGCGTTACAACTGGTGGGTTTCTGCGGCTTTATCTGGCTGCCGCTGCAATTGCCGGTATTGTGGGCAATGGTGTGTGGGTTAGGTCTGGGTGGCGCATTTCCGCTCTGTTTGCTGCTGGCGCTCGATCACTCTGCGCAACCCGCTATTGCTGGCAAACTGGTGGCGTTTATGCAGGGGATTGGTTTTATCATTGCCGGGCTTGCTCCGTGGTTTTCTGGTGTGCTGCGTAGTATCAGTGGCAATTACCTGATGGACTGGGCGTTTCATGCGCTGTGCGTCGTTGGGCTGATGATCATAACCCTGCGTTTTGCACCAGCACGTTTTCCGCAGCTGTGGGTCAAAGAGGCATGATGCGACGCTCGTTCCTGCGCTTTGTTTACGCCGGATGCGGCCTACGTAGATCACTGAACTTATAGGCCTGATAAGCGGAGCGCATCAGGCAATTTTGCTTATTTAAACTGACGATTCAACTTTAAAATCTTTGAAATAATATTGCTTATCCCGGTCGCTTATTTCGCGAATAACCCGACAAGGAATGCCAGCAGCTACGACGTTTGGTGGAATGTCTTTTGTGACGACACTTCCCGCGCCAATAACAGAATTATCCCCGATGGTGACGCCTGGATTAATGACCACATGGCTGCCGATCCAGACGTTATTACCAATCGTTATCGCAAAAGAGTACATCTCTCCGTTTTTTCTTAATTCATGGTGTACAGGGTGTCCCGTAACGGAAATGGTAACGTTGGGGGCAATCAGTACGTTATCACCGATCGTTACCGTGTAGTCATCGACAATGGTTAAATTGAAATTTGCATAAAAATTGCGGCCTATATGGATGTTGGAGCCGTAAGAGAAATAGACAGGTGGTTCTACCCAGGCATTTTCCCCTACCGTGGCAAACATTTTTTTTATCAGGCTTTCTCTTTTTTCAACTTCCGCTGGATGCGAGTGATTAAACTCATACATTAATGTTTTCCCACGAAGTCTTTTTTCAGGTAAGCCTTCGCACATATCGGTAAATAGCTTTCCTGCTTTTATTCTTTCTGTCATCGACATGTTCATTTTGATCATTCTGTCCTGATATGCTGGTCGGATAAGGCGCTCGCGCCGCATCCGACATTGATTGCTTAAGCGACTTCATTCACCTGACGACGCAGCAGGGAAAGCGGGCCGGGGCCGCTAAGCGTAAACACGGAAATTAAGGTGAAGCCCAGCGCCACCAGACCCAGCACCAGATAAGCGCCCTGGAAACCGATGCTTTCATACATATTGCCCGCCAGAACAGACATGAAAATCATCGCCAACTGCTTAAAGAAGCAGAAACAGACCAGATAAATTGTCGCTGAAAAACGCACTTCAAACTGGCTGGTAATATATTTAAAGCAGCCCACCAGCAGGAACGGTACTTCAAACATATGCAGTGTTTTCAGAATAACCACTTCCAGCGCTGAGGTAGCGAACGATGAGCCAATAATACGTACTGACATAATAGTGCCAGCCAGCAGCAGGGCGTTTTTTCCACCGATGCGATTAATGATCAGCGGCGCAAAGAACATAATCGAGGCGTTAAGTAATTCGCCCATTGTCGTTACGTAGCCAAATACCCGCGTACCCTGCTCACCGGTGGCAAAGAACGAAGTAAAGAAATTAGCAAACTGTTGGTCAAAAACATCGTAGGTGCAGGAAACGCCAATAACATACAGTGACAAAAACCACAGTTTTGGCTGTCTGAACAGTTCCAGCGCCAGCTTAAGGCTAAATGCCGAATGGTTGGCACCTACCGCATTGGCAACCGTGGCGGAAGAAGGCGCATCCGTTTTGGCGAAAAAGAGTAAAACGGCAAGGATGAGTGCACAGCCAGAACCCAGCCAGAAAACAAACTGATTATTAATGGTGAACATGATGCCGACAATTGAGGCACACAGCGCCCAACCAACACAGCCAAACATCCGCGCGCGACCAAATTCGAAATTACTGCGACGGCTGACTTTCTCGATAAATGCCTCTACTGCTGGCGCACCGGCGTTAAAACAAAAGCCAAGATAAATACCACCAACAATCGATCCTACAAGAATGTTGTATTGTAACAGTGGCCCGAAGATAAAAATAAAGAACGGCGCAAACATCACTAACATGCCGGTAATCATCCACAGCAGGTATTTGCGCAGCCCGAGTTTGTCAGAAAGCAGACCAAACAGCGGTTGGAATAATAGCGAGAACAGAGAAATAGCGGCAAAAATAATACCCGTATCACTTTTGCTGATATGGTTGATGTCATGTAGCCAAATGGGGAAAAACGGGAAGTAGGCTCCCATGATAAAAAAATAAAAGAAAAAGAAAAAACCGAACATCCAAAAGTTTGTGTTTTTTAAATAGTACATAATGGATTTCCTTACGCGAAATACGGGCAGACATGGCCTGCCCGGTTATTATTATTTTTGACACCAGACCAACTGGTAATGGTAGCGACCGGCGCTCAGCTGGAATTCCTCCGACACTGACGGGCTCCAGGAGTCGTCGCCACCAATTCCCATATGGAAACCGTCGATATTTAGCCATGTGCCTTCTTCCGCGCGCAGCAGATGGCGATGGCTGGTTTCCATCAGTTGTTGTTGGCTGTAGCGGCTGATGTTGAACTGGAAGTCGCCGCGCCACTGGTGTGGTCCATAATTCAATTCGCGCGTCCCGCAGCGCAGACCGTTTTCGCTCGGGAAGACGTACGGGGTATACATGTCTGACAATGGCAAGTCCCAGCGGTCAAAACAGGCCGCAGTCAGACGGTCGGGATAGTTTTCTTGCGGCCCTAATCCGAGCCAGTTTACCCGCTCTGCGACATGTGCGAGCTCGCAGGTCAGGCCAATCCGCGCCGGATGCGGTGTGTCGCTCGCTACTTCAACATCCACACTGACGACCATCTCACCGTGCCCATCGATACGGTAGGTTTTCCGGCTGATAAATAAGGTTTTCCCCTGATACTGCCAGGCGTGGACAGTGGTAATCAGCACTGCGTCGGCAAGCGTATCTGCCGTGCACTGCAACAACGCGGCTTCGGCCTGGTAATGGCCCGCCGCCTTCCAGCGTTCTACCCAGGCATTCGGGTCAATGCGGGTCGCTTCACTGACGCCAATGTCGTTATCCAGCGGGGCACGGGTGAACTGATCGCGCAGCGGCGTCAGCAGTTGTTTTTCATCGCCAATCCACATCTGTGAAAGAAAGCCTGACTGGCGGTTAAATTGCCAACGCTTATTACCCAGCGCGATGCAAAAATCCGTTTCGCTGGTGGTCAGTTGCGGAATGGTGTGGGGCGCGGAGGGGAGTGCCACACTGAGGTTTTCCGCCAGTCGCCATTGTTGCCAGGCGCTGATGTGTCCGGCTTCTGACCAGGCGGTCGCGTTAGGTTGCACTACGTGTACCGTAAGCCAGAGTTGTCCGGCGCTCTCCGGCTGCGGTAGTTCAGGCAGTTCAATCAACTGTTTACCTTGTGGAGCGACAGTCAGAGGCACTTCACCGCTTGCCAGCGGCTTGCCATCCAGCGCCACCGACCAGTGCAGGAGCTCGTTATCGCTATGACGAAACAGGTATTCGCTGGTCACTTCGATGGTTCGCCCGGATAAACGGAACTGGAAAAACTGCTGTTGGTGTTTTGCTTCTGTCATTGCCGGATGTGGCGTGCGGTCGGCAAAGACCAGACCGTTCATGCAGAACTGGCGATCGTTCGGCGTATCGCCAAAGTCACCACCGTAAGCCGACCACGGGTTGCCGTTTTCATCATATTTAATCAGCGACTGATCCACCCAGTCCCAGACGAATCCACCCTGTAAACGGGGGTACTGACGAAACGCCTGCCAGTATTTCGCGAAGCCGCCAAGACTGTTACCCATTGCGTGGGCGTATTCGCAAAGGATCAGCGGGCGCGTCTCTCCAGGCAGCGAAAGCCATTTTTTAATGGACCATTTCGGCACAGCCGGGAAGGGCTGGTCTTCATCCACGCGCGCGTACATCGGGCAAATAATATCGGTGGCTGTGGTGTCTGCTCCGCCGCCTTCATACTGCACCGGGCGGGAAGGATCGACAGATTTAATCCAGCGATAGAGTGCGTCGTGATTGGCACCGTGGCCCGATTCATTACCCAGCGACCAGATAATTACGCTCGGGTGATTTCGATCGCGCTGCACCATCCGCGTTACGCGTTCACTCATGGCCGGTAGCCAGCGTGGATCATCGGTCAGTCGATTCATCGGCACCATGCCGTGGGTTTCAATATTGGCTTCATCCACCACATACAGGCCGTAGCGGTCGCACAGCGTGTACCACAGCGGGTGGTTCGGATAATGCGAACAGCGCACGGCGTTAAAGTTGTTCTGCTTCATCAGCAGGATATCCTGCACCATCGTTTGCTCATCCATGACCTGACCATGCAGAGGATGATGCTCGTGACGGTTAACGCCGCGAATCAGCAACGGCTTGCCGTTCAACAGCAGCAGACCATTTTCAATCCGCACCTGGCGGAAACCGACATCACAGGCTTCCGCTTCAATTAGCGTGCCGTCGGCGGTGTGCAGTTCAACCACCGCACGATAGAGATTCGGGATTTCGGCGCTCCACAGTTTCGGGTTTTCGACGTTCAGACGTAGTGTGACGCGATCGGCATAACCGCCACGCTCATCGATAATTTCACCGCCGAAAGGCGCGGTGCCGCTGGCGACCTGCGTTTCACCCTGCCACAAAGAAACCGTCACCCTCAGCGCATCGCGCAGCTCGCCGTACATCTGAACTTCTGCCTCCAGTACAGCGCGGCTGAAATCATCATTAAAGCGAGTGGCAACATGGAAATCGCTGATTTGCGTGGTCGGTTTATGCAGCAACGAGACGTCACGGAAAATGCCGCTCATCCGCCACATATCCTGATCTTCCAGATAACTGCCGTCACTCCAGCGCAGCACCATCACCGCGAGGCGGTTTTCTCCGGCGCGTAAAAATGCGCTCAGGTCAAATTCAGACGGCAAACGGCTGTCCTGTCCGTAACCGACCCAGCGCCCGTTGCACCACAAATGAAACGCCGAGTTAATGCCATCAAAAATAATTCGCGTCTGGCCTTCCTGTAACCAGCTTTCATCAACATTAAATGTGAGCGAGTAACAACCTGTCGGATTCTCCGTGGGAACAAACGGTGGATTAACTGCAATGGGATAGGTCACATTGGTGTAGATAGGCGCATCGTAACCGAGCATCTGCCAGTTTGAGGGGACGACGACAGTATCGGCGTCAGGAAGATCGCGCTCCAGCCAACTTTCCGGCACCGCTTCTGGGGACGGGAACCAGGCAAATTGCCACTCACCATTCAGGCTGCGTAACTGCCGGGAAGGGCGATTATAGCGGGCCTCTTCACTATTTCGCCAGCTGGCGAAAGGAGGATGCGCCGCAATGCGGTTGAGTTGGGTAACGCCAGGGTTTTCCCAGTCACGACGTTGTAATACGACGGCCAGTGAATCCGTAATCATGGTCATAGCTGTATCCTGTGTGAAATTGTTATCCGCTCACAATTTCATACAACATACGAGTCGGACACATCAGGTGTAAAGCCTGGGGTGCCTAATGAGTGAGCTGACTCACATTAATTGCGTTGCGCTCACTGCTCGCTTTCCAGTCGGGAAATTTGTCGCGCCAGTTGCATTAAGGAATCAGCCAACGCCTGGGGAGAAGCGGTTTGCGTATTGGGTGGCAGGGTGGTTTTTCGTTTCACCAGTGAGACGGGCAACAGCTGATTGCCCTTCACTGCCTGGCCCTGAGAGAGTTGCAGCAAGCGGTCCACGCTGGTTTGCCCAAGCAGGCGAAAATCCTGTTTGATGGTCGTTAATGGCGGGATATAACACGAGCTGTCTTCGGTATCGTCGTATCCCACTACCGAGATATCCGCGCCGACGCGCAGCCCGAACTCGGTAATGGCGCGCATTGCACCCAGCGCCATCTGATCGTTGGCAACCAGCATCGCGGTAGGAATGATGCCCTCATTCAGCATCTGCATGGTTTGATGAAAACCGGACATGGCGCTCCAGTCGCCTTCCCGTTCCGCTATCGGTTGAATTTGATTGTGTTTAAGATATTTATGCCAGCCCGCCAGACGCAGACGCGCCGAGACAGAACTTAATGGGCCCGCTAACAGCGCGATTTGCTGGTGACCCAATGCGACCAAATGCTCTACGCCCAGCCGCGTACCGTCTTCATGGGAAAAAATAATACTGTTGATGGGAGTCTGGTCAGAGACATCAAGAAATAGCGCCGGAACATTAGCGCAGGCTGCCTCCACAGCAATGGCATCCTGGTCATCCAGCGGATAGTTGATGATCAGACCACTTACGCGTTGCGCGAGAAGATTGTGTACTGCCGCTTTACAGGCTTCGACACCGCTTCTTTCTACCATCGACACCACCACGCTGGCACCCAGTTGATCGGCGCGAGATTTAATCGCCGCGACAATTTGCGACGGTGCGTGCAGGGCCAGACTGGAGGTGGCAACGCCAATCAGCAACGACTGTTTGCCCGCTAACTGTTGTGCTACGCGGTTGGGAATGTAATTTAGCTCCGCCATCGCCGCTTCCACTTTTTCCCGCGTTTTCGCTGAAACGTGGCTGGCCTGATTCACCACGCGGGAAACGGTCTGATAAGAGACACCGGCATACTCCGCGACATCGTATAGCGTTACTGGTTTCACATTCACCACCCTGAATTGACTTTCTTCCGGGCGCTATCATGCCATACCACGAAAGGTTTTGCGCCATTCTGCGGGGCTGACGCCGAAGTGAGATTTAAAATGCTGACGCCAGGTCACAGGTGAGAGAAAACCCACCTCAGCCGCTATCCGCTCAACGGGCAACTGACTGGATCCCAACAGTTCCTGGCTACGGCGTAAGCGTTCAGTGATGAGCCATTCGGCGATACTCGAACCGGTCGCTTTCATAAAATGACGGGTTAGTGTGCGGCGACTCATCATTACTCGCTGAGCCAGCGAGTCGAGATCATGCTGTTGCGCAATGTTTTGCCGCAGGTAATCCAGCAGGAGGTTAATGCGTTCATCATGGGTATTTTTCGGCACCGGTTGCTCTATAAACTGCGCCTGACCGCCGGTGCGATATGGCGGTACGACCATCCGTCGGGCAATATGGTTAGCATAGTCGCTGCCAAAATGTTGCCGAACAATATACAAACAGCAATCCAGCGCCGCGGCAGTACCGGCAGAGGTAATAATGCCATCATCGTCTACATACAACGCGTTAATATCCAGATGTGTTTGTGGAAAACGTGCCTGAAATTCACGCTCGAACTCCCAGTGCGTGGCAGCACGCTTATTGTTCAGTAAACCTGCATAGCCGAGCACAAACGTGCCCAGGCAAAGCCCGACAATCTGTGCCCCGTTATCTCGTGCGGTCGTTAAGGCTTCCAGCAGTTTTTGTGGCGGTTTTTGTGTAATTGTTCCCCAGTAAGGAATTATTACAATATCCGCCTGGATGACTGCCGTATAGTCATGGGTGGCGGTTACGGAAAACCCATCGGCAGAGTCCACGTTTCCCGGCTTTTCAGCGCAGATAATTACATGAAAGCGTTTTTTCTCCGCCATTTTTTCGCTAAACACGATAAACGGTACGGAAAGGTGAAAAGGACTAAAACCGGCTACGGCGATAATGGCAACAGTTAGCGGGCGCATAACACTCTTTATCTCCGAATTAGAATGTCAACGTTTCACCATCTTCTGGTACGTTCACAAATTCGATAATTTGATTATCTCTGGCGTATTCCTTGAGCGCATCACGCGTCAGCAAACAGTGGTTTACGGCCTCCATATGTGTCGCGACAATTTGCGCTTCTGGCAGGGTGAAATGTGTTTTGAGAATATCTTCAGCTCCCATAATTATCGCGCCATGCCCCAGAACATGCGCAAATCCGGCATTCAACACCACCACTTCTGGTTGGAAAGTTAGCATTGTATCCTCGACGTCATCACGCCAGAGGGTATCGCCAGCCAGATAGAGCGTTTTCTCTGTCGGGTGCTGGAAAACAACGCCGCAGGTTGCGCCTAAACGCTTCGCCATAGCCGGGTCTGCATAGGTGTGATCGGAGCCGTGCTGCCCTGTCGTTTTATGCAGAGTAATATCGCCAAATTTAGTCTCGTCGGCAAGTACGGTAAGATGCGTAAATCCTTGTTTATGCAGTGATTCAGCATCTTGCTCATTTTGCACATAAATCAGTTTATCTTTGGGGACGACGCGGGAGGCTGTTTCGTCCCAGTGATCTTCATGCAAATGGGTCACTATTAGGGCGTCAACGTTGAGTAACGTTGTTAAATCGCACGGTAATTCTACCGTTGGATTGCGGATTTCTGCGCGTGCCGTTCCGGCAAAACCCGGATAACTTCCTTTAGGCGCGAGTAACGGGTCAATAAGAAATGTTTTGCCAGCGTATTGGATAATTTGGGTGGCATTACGAATTTGAGTAATTTTCATGATTTGCTCCACATCACAGTATTGATGGCATTAGCGTAGCGTGCAGCCCGTACTGTGCATGTGGGCAAATGGGCGAATAACGATGAGAATGGGCCAAATTACACATTGGCGCAACTAGCGTAAATGCACGCCGCTTCGCCGTCCGGCCACCAGAATAGCCTGCGATTCAACCCCTTCTTCGATCTGTTTTGCTACCCGTTGTAGCGCCGGAAGATGCTTTTCCGCTGCCTGTTCGATGGTCATTGCGCTTGCCATATACACCAGATTCAGACAGCCAATCACCCGTTGTTCACTGCGTAGGGGCACGGCAATGGAGGCGATCTTCTCTTCCTGATCCCAGCCACGGTAGTTCTGTCCGTAACCCTCTTTGCGTGCGCGCGCCAGAATGGCTTCCAGCTTTAACGGTTCCCGTGCCAGTTGATAGTCATCACCGGGGCGGGCGGCTAACATTTCGATTAACTCCTTGCGTTCTTGTTCCGGGCAAAAGGCCAGCCAGGTCAGGCCCGAGGCGGTTTTCAGAAGCGGTAAACGTCGCCCGACCATTGCCCGGTGAAAGGATAAGCGGCTGAAACGGTGGGTGGTTTCGCGTACCACCATTGCATCAACATCCAGCGTGGACACATCTGTCGGCCATACCACTTCGCGCAACAGATCGCCCAGCAGTGGGGCCGCCAGTGCAGAAATCCATTGTTCGTCACGAAATCCTTCGCTTAAATGCCGCACTTTGATGGTCAGACGAAAACTGTCATCGGAGGGACTGCGCCGGACATATCCCTCTTCCTGCAGCGTTTCCAGCAGTCGCCGCACAGTGGTGCGATGCAGGCCGCTGAGCTCCGCCAGCAGCCCGACGCTGGCACCGCCATCGAGTTTATTTAACATATTTAATAACATTAGACCGCGGGTTAAGCCGCGCACGGTTTTGTATTCCGTCTGCTCATCTTTCTGCATATTAATTGACATTTCTATAGTTAAAACAACGTTGTGCACCTGGTGCACACTCAGGCATGTTTTGATTGTAGCCGAAAACACCCTTCCTATACTGAGCGCACAATAAAAAATCATTTACATGTTTTTAACAAAATAAGTTGCGTTGAACTGTGCGCGCAACGGCATTTTGTCCGAGTCGTGAGGTACTGAAATGGCAATACAACACCCTGACATCCAGCCTGCTGTTAACCATTGCGTTCAGGTGGCGATCGCTGGTGCCGGTCCGGTCGGGCTGATGATGGCGAACTATCTCGGCCAGATGGGCATTGACGTGCTGGTGGTGGAGAAACTCGATAAGTTGATCGACTATCCACGCGCGATTGGAATTGATGACGAGGCGCTGCGCACCATGCAGTCGGTTGACCTTGTCGATAATGTTCTGCCGCACACTACTCCGTGGCATGCGATGCGTTTTCTTACCCCAAAAGGCCGCTGTTTTGCTGATATTCAGCCAATGACCGATGAATTTGGCTGGCCGCGTCGTAACGCCTTTATTCAGCCGCAGGTCGATGCGGTGATGCTGGAAGGGTTGTCGCGGTTTCCGAATGTGCGCTGCCTGTTTTCCCGCGAGCTGGAGGCCTTCAGCCAGCAAGATGACGAAGTGACCTTGCACCTGAAAACGGCAGAAGGGCAGCGGGAAACGGTCAAAGCCCAGTGGCTGGTAGCCTGTGACGGTGGAGCAAGTTTTGTCCGGCGCACCCTGAATGTGCCGTTTGAAGGTAAAACCGCACCAAATCAGTGGATTGTGGTGGATATCGCCAACGATCCGTTAAGTACGCCGCATATCTATTTGTGTTGCGATCCGGTGCGCCCGTATGTTTCTGCAGCTCTGCCTCATGCGGTACGTCGCTTTGAATTTATGGTGATGCCGGGCGAAACCGAAGAACAGCTCCGCGAGCCGCAAAATATGCGCAAACTGTTAAGCAAAGTGCTGCCTAATCCGGACAACGTCGAATTGATTCGTCAGCGTGTCTACACCCACAACGCGCGACTGGCACAACGTTTTCGTATTGACCGCGTACTGCTGGCGGGCGATGCCGCACATATCATGCCGGTGTGGCAGGGGCAGGGCTATAACAGTGGTATGCGCGACGCCTTTAACCTCGCCTGGAAACTGGCGTTGGTTATCCAGGGGAAAGCTCGCGATGCGCTGCTCGATACCTATCAACAAGAACGTCGCGATCACGCCAAAGCGATGATTGATCTGTCGGTGACGGCGGGCAACGTACTGGCTCCGCCGAAACGCTGGCAGGGTACGTTACGTGACGGTGTTTCCTGGCTGCTGAATTATCTGCCGCCAGTAAAACGCTACTTCCTCGAAATGCGCTTCAAGCCGATGCCGCAATATTACGCCGGTGCGCTGGTGCGTGAAGGCGAAGCGAAGCACTCTCCGGTCGGCAAGATGTTTATTCAGCCGAAAGTCACGCTGGAAAACTGCGACGTGACGTTGCTCGATAACGCGATCGGCGCGAACTTCGCGGTAATTGGCTGGGGATGCAATCCACTGTGGGGGATGAGCGATGAGCAAATCCAGCAATGGCGCGCGCTGGGTACTCGCTTCATTCAGGTGGTGCCGGATGTGCAAATTCATACCGCGCAGGATAACTACGACGGCGTGCTGCGCGTGGGCGATACGCAAGGTCGCCTGCGTAGCTGGTTCGCACAACATAATGCTTCGCTAGTGGTGATGCGCCCGGATCGCTTTGTTGCCGCCATCGCCATTCCGCAAACTCTGGGTAATACGCTGAATAAACTGGCGTCCGTGATGACACTCAACCGCCCTGATGTCGACGTTTCTGTCGAAAAGGTAGCCTGATATGCGCGCTTATCTTCACTGTCTTTCCCACTCGCCGCTGGTAGGGTATGTCGACCCGGCGCAAGAGATACTCGATGAGGTCAATGGCGTGATTGCCAGCGCCCGCGAGCGTATTGCGGCTTTCTCCCCTGAACTGGTGGTGCTGTTTGCGCCAGATCATTACAACGGTTTTTTCTATGACGTGATGCCACCCTTCTGTTTAGGCGTTGGGGCGACGGCAATTGGCGATTTCGGCAGTGCGGCAGGAGAGCTTCCTGTGCCTGTGGAGTTGGCGGAGGCTTGTGCGCATGCCGTCATGAAGAGCGGGATTGATCTTGCCGTTTCTTACTGTATGCAGGTTGATCATGGGTTCGCCCAGCCGCTGGAGTTCTTGCTCGGTGGGCTGGATAAGGTGCCGGTCCTGCCTGTATTCATCAACGGTGTCGCCACGCCGCTACCTGGTTTTCAGCGTACCCGCATGTTGGGTGAAGCCATTGGACGTTTCACCAGTACGCTGAATAAGCGCGTGCTGTTCCTGGGTTCCGGTGGGCTTTCCCATCAGCCGCCGGTGCCAGAACTGGCGAAAGCGGATGCCCATATGCGCGATCGTCTGTTGGGTAGCGGGAAAGATTTGCCCGCCAATGAGCGCGAAATGCGCCAGCAACGGGTGATTAGCGCCGCTGAGAGGTTTGTTGAGGATCAGAGAACTCTGCATCCGCTCAACCCGATTTGGGATAACCAGTTCATGTCTTTGCTGGAGCAGGGACGCATACAGGAACTGGATGCCGTCAGTAACGAAGAGCTTTCCGCCATTGCAGGAAAGTCGACACATGAAATCAAAACCTGGGTCGCTGCTTTTGCCGCTATTTCTGCGTTTGGCAACTGGCGTAGCGAAGGGCGTTATTACCGCCCGATCCCGGAGTGGATTGCCGGATTTGGCTCGTTAAGCGCCAGAACAGAGAACTGAATATGCAGGAGAAGATGATGAGTTATCAGCCACAAACCGAAGCCGCCACCAGCCGTTTTCTGAATGTAGAAGAAGCGGGTAAAACGCTGCGCATCCATTTTAATGACTGCGGTCAAGGCGACGAAACCGTTGTCCTGCTGCACGGCTCCGGCCCGGGGGCTACGGGCTGGGCGAACTTCAGCCGCAATATCGATCCGCTGGTAGAAGCTGGCTATCGGGTGATCCTGCTGGATTGTCCTGGTTGGGGTAAGAGCGATTCGATCGTTAACAGTGGTTCGCGATCGGATCTCAATGCGCGCATCCTGAAAAGCGTGGTGGATCAACTGGATATCGCCAAAATCCACCTGCTGGGCAACTCGATGGGCGGCCACAGTTCTGTGGCGTTCACCCTTAACTGGCCGGAGCGCGTCGGCAAACTGGTGCTGATGGGCGGCGGTACAGGTGGCATGAGTTTGTTTACGCCGATGCCAACTGAAGGCATTAAGCGACTGAATCAGCTTTATCGCCAGCCGACTATCGAAAATCTGAAGCTGATGATGGATATCTTCGTTTTCGATACCAGCGATTTGACCGACGCCCTGTTTGAAGCGCGCCTGAATAATATGCTGTCGCGCCGCGATCACCTGGAAAACTTCGTTAAGAGCCTGGAAGCCAATCCGAAACAGTTCCCGGATTTTGGTCCACGTCTGGCGGAAATCAAAGCGCAAACTCTGATTGTCTGGGGGCGTAACGACCGTTTTGTGCCGATGGACGCAGGGCTGCGTCTGCTTTCTGGCATCGCCGGTTCTGAGCTGCATATCTTCCGCGACTGTGGTCACTGGGCTCAGTGGGAACATGCCGACGCTTTCAATCAACTGGTGCTGAATTTCCTCGCACGTCCTTAAGGAACGGTCATGACGAAGCATACTCTTGAGCAACTGGCGGCGGATTTACGCCGCGCCGCAGAGCAGGGCGAAGCGATTGCGCCGCTGCGCGATCTGATTGGTATCGATAACGCTGAAGCGGCCTACGCCATTCAGCACATAAATGTGCAATATGACGTTGCGCAGGGGCGTCGCGTGGTGGGGCGTAAAGTGGGACTGACGCATCCGAAAGTGCAGCAACAACTGGGGGTTGATCAACCGGATTTCGGAACATTATTTGCCGACATGTGTTATGGCGATAACGAAACCATTCCTTTTTCCCGTGTTCTGCAACCTCGTATTGAAGCAGAGATCGCACTGGTGCTAAACCGCGATTTACCCGCAACGGATATTACCTTCGACGAACTGTATAGCGCCATTGAATGGGTGCTTCCGGCGCTGGAAGTGGTGGGCAGCCGTATTCGCGACTGGTCGATTCAGTTTGTCGATACCGTGGCAGATAACGCCTCCTGTGGGGTATATGTCATCGGTGGTCCGGCGCAACGTCCGGCAGGGTTAGATCTGAAAAACTGCACTATGACGATGACGCGTAATAACGAAGAGGTTTCCAGCGGGCGCGGCAGCGAATGTCTGGGGCATCCACTTAATGCCGCCGTCTGGCTGGCACGCAAAATGGCCAGCCTGGGTGAACCGCTGCGTGCCGGAGATATCATTCTCACCGGGGCATTAGGTCCGATGGTGGCGGTAAATGCGGGCGATCGTTTTGAAGCCCATATTGAAGGCATAGGTTCAGTTGCTGCGACATTTTCAAACGCAGCCCTAAAAGGAAGTCTGTCATGAGTAAGCGTAAAGTCGCCATTATCGGTTCTGGCAATATTGGCACCGACCTGATGATTAAAATTTTGCGTCACGGTCAGCATCTGGAGATGGCGGTGATGGTCGGCATTGATCCTCAGTCCGACGGGCTGGCGCGTGCCAGACGCATGGGCGTCGCCACCACCCATGAAGGGGTGATCGGGCTGATGAACATGCCTGAATTTGCTGATATCGATATAGTGTTTGATGCGACCAGCGCGGGCGCGCATGTGAAAAACGATGCCGCTTTGCGCGAAGCGAAACCGGATATCCGCTTAATCGACCTGACGCCTGCTGCCATCGGCCCTTACTGCGTGCCGGTCGTTAATCTCGACGCAAACGTCGATCAATTGAACGTCAACATGGTCACCTGCGGCGGCCAGGCCACCATTCCGATGGTAGCGGCGGTTTCACGCGTGGCGCGTGTTCATTACGCCGAAATCATCGCTTCTATCGCCAGTAAATCTGCTGGCCCTGGCACGCGTGCCAATATCGATGAATTTACGGAAACCACCTCGCGAGCCATTGAAGTCGTAGGCGGCGCGGCAAAAGGGAAGGCGATTATTGTGCTTAATCCGGCAGAGCCGCCGTTGATGATGCGCGACACGGTGTATGTATTGAGCGATGAAGCTTCACAAGATGATATCGAAGCCTCAATTAATGAAATGGCTGAGGCGGTGCAGGCTTACGTACCGGGATATCGCCTGAAACAGCGCGTGCAGTTTGAAGTTATCCCGCAGGATAAACCGGTTAATTTACCGGGCATTGGTCAGTTCTCTGGGCTGAAAACGGCGGTCTGGCTGGAGGTCGAAGGCGCAGCGCATTATCTGCCTGCCTACGCAGGCAACCTCGACATTATGACTTCCAGTGCGCTGGCGACAGCAGAAAAAATGGCCCAGTCACTGGCGCGCAAGGCAGGAGAAGCGGCATGAACGGTAAAAAACTTTATATTTCAGACGTCACGTTGCGTGACGGTATGCACGCCATTCGTCATCAGTATTCACTTGAAAATGTCCGCCAGATTGCCAAAGCACTGGATGATGCCCGCGTGGATTCGATTGAAGTGGCCCATGGCGATGGTTTGCAGGGTTCCAGCTTTAACTATGGTTTCGGTGCGCATAGCGACCTTGAATGGATTGAAGCTGCGGCGGATGTGGTGAAGCACGCCAAAATCGCGACGTTGTTGCTGCCAGGAATCGGCACTATTCACGATTTGAAAAATGCCTGGCAGGCTGGCGCGCGGGTGGTTCGTGTGGCAACGCACTGTACCGAAGCTGATGTTTCCGCTCAGCATATTCAGTATGCCCGCGAACTCGGAATGGATACCGTTGGCTTTCTGATGATGAGCCACATGACCACGCCGGAGAATCTCGCAAAGCAGGCAAAGCTGATGGAAGGCTACGGTGCGACCTGTATTTATGTGGTGGATTCTGGCGGTGCGATGAACATGAGCGATATCCGTGACCGTTTCCGCGCCCTGAAAGCGGTGCTGAAACCGGAAACGCAAACCGGCATGCACGCTCACCATAACCTGAGCCTTGGCGTGGCGAACTCTATCGCGGCGGTGGAAGAGGGCTGTGACCGCATCGACGCCAGCCTCGCGGGGATGGGCGCGGGGGCAGGTAACGCGCCGCTGGAAGTGTTTATTGCCGCCGCGGATAAACTGGGCTGGCAGCATGGGACCGATCTCTATGCGTTAATGGATGCCGCTGACGACCTGGTGCGTCCGTTGCAGGATCGTCCGGTACGTGTCGACCGCGAAACGCTGGCGCTGGGATACGCTGGTGTTTACTCAAGCTTTTTGCGTCACTGTGAAACGGCGGCGGCGCGTTATGGTTTAAGCGCGGTGGATATTCTCGTTGAGCTGGGTAAACGCCGGATGGTCGGTGGTCAGGAGGATATGATCGTCGACGTGGCGCTGGATCTGCGCAACAACAAATCATGTTGACTGTTGACAACGTACATTTTGTATACCCATCCCAGGCATGATAAGACGCGTCAGCGTCGCATCAGGCAATGGCGCACGACTGCCGGATGCGGCGTAAACGCCTTATCCGGCCTACGGATGGCGCGGGAATTTGTAGGCATGATAAGACGCGTCAGCGTCGAATCAGGCAATGGCGCACGACAGCCGGATGCGGCGTAAACGTCTTATCCGGCCTACATTTCGCCCGTAGGTAGTCATTAAATGGTTTTGATTACGCGGCTGGCAATGTATCAGCCGCGATTCACCTGCATTCGCAACGAGGTTCATCTTATGTCGACTCGTACCCCTTCATCATCTTCATCCCGCCTGATGCTGACCGTCGGGCTTTGTTTTTTGGTCGCTCTGATGGAAGGACTGGATCTTCAGGCGGCTGGCATTGCGGCGGGTGGCATCGCCCAGGCTTTTGCACTCGATAAAATGCAAATGGGCTGGATATTCAGTGCCGGAATACTCGGTTTGCTACCCGGCGCGCTGGTTGGCGGAATGCTGGCGGACCGTTATGGTCGTAAACGCATTTTGATTGGTTCAGTTGCGCTGTTTGGTTTGTTCTCGCTGGCAACGGCTATTGCCTGGGATTTCCCCTCACTGGTCTTTGCGCGGCTGATGACCGGTGTCGGGCTGGGGGCGGCGTTGCCGAATCTTATCGCCCTGACGTCTGAAGCGGCGGGGCCACGTTTTCGTGGAACGGCGGTGAGCCTGATGTATTGCGGGGTTCCCATTGGCGCGGCGCTGGCGGCGACACTGGGTTTTGCAGGGGCAAACTTAGCCTGGCAAACGGTGTTTTGGGTAGGTGGCGTGGTGCCGTTGATTCTGGTGCCGCTGTTAATGCGCTGGCTGCCGGAGTCGATGGTGTTCGCTGGCGAAAAACAGGTTGCGCCGCCGCTGCGTGCGTTATTTGCGCCCGACACGGCAACCGCAACGCTGCTGCTGTGGTTGTGTTATTTCTTCACTTTGCTGGTGGTCTACATGTTGATCAACTGGCTACCGCTGCTTTTAGTGGAACAAGGATTCCAGCCATCGCAGGCGGCAGGGGTGATGTTTGCACTGCAAATGGGAGCGGCGAGCGGAACATTAATTTTGGGCGCGTTGATGGATAAACTGCGACCCATGGCCATGTCGCTACTGATTTATAGCGGCATGTTAGCTTCGCTGCTGGCACTGGGAACGGTATCGTCATTTAGCGGTATGTTGCTGGCGGGATTCGTCGCAGGGTTGTTTGCAACAGGTGGGCAAAGCGTTTTGTATGCATTGGCTCCGTTGTTTTACAGTTCGCAGATCCGCGCAACCGGCGTGGGAACCGCCGTGGCGATTGGGCGTCTGGGTGCCATGAGCGGCCCGTTGCTGGCAGGGAAAATGCTGGCATTAGGCACTGGCACGGTTGGCGTAATGGCCGCATCTGCGCCGGGTATTCTTGTTGCTGGATTAGCGGTGTTTATTTTGATGAGTCGAAAATCACGAATGCAGCCGTGCGCTGATGCCTGACGCGCCTTATTAAGCCGGGGCGAAAGGGACTTGCCCCCAATACACCTACGGCGTTTACAGGTATACTCGCTAAAAATTATTCAGCGGGTTTGGAAACAAAGATGGCAAAACTTACCTTACAAGAGCAGTTGCTCAAAGCAGGATTAGTCACAAGCAAAAAAGCGGCGAAGGTCGAGAGAACGGCGAAAAAATCGCGCGTTCAGGCGCGTGAAGCTCGGGCGGCGGTAGAAGAAAATAAAAAGGCACAGCTTGAGCGTGATAAACAGCTTAGCGAGCAGCAAAAACAAGCGGCGTTGGCGAAAGAATATAAAGCCCAGGTGAAGCAGCTTATTGAAATGAACCGGATCACCATTGCTAATGGCGATATTGGTTTTAACTTCACTGACGGTAATCTGATTAAGAAAATCTTTGTCGATAAGCTCACGCAAGCGCAGTTGATTAATGGTCGTCTGGCGATTGCCCGCTTGTTGGTCGATAACAATAGCGAAGGTGAATACGCCATTATTCCCGCCAGCGTTGCCGATAAAATTGCTCAGCGTGACGCCAGCAGTATTGTGTTGCACAGCGCGCTCAGCGCCGAAGAGCAGGATGAAGACGATCCGTATGCCGACTTTAAAGTGCCTGATGATTTGATGTGGTAATCATCGATAAGCCGTGCACAGATGCCTGATGCGACGCTGACGCGTCTTATCATGCCTACGGCTCATGGGCGAAATGTAGGCCGGATAAGGCGTTCACGCCGCATCCGGCAGTTGTGCGCAGATGCCTGATGCGACGCTATGCGCGTCTTATCATGCCTACGGTTTATGGGCGAAATGTAGGCGGATAAGGCGTTCACGCCGCATCCGGCAGCTGTGCGCAGATGATCAACCCATATTCAATTTATTGGCGTGGTAGGCAATATGCTCGCCAATAAAACTGGAGACAAAATAATAGCTGTGATCATAACCCTCGTGATAACGGATTAACGTTTTGATATTCATCTCCTGGCAGATCTTTTCAAGATTTGGAGTCCGCAGCTGTTCTGCGTAAAAATCATCACTCAATCCCTGATCAACCATGATTTCCGCAACGCGTTGACCTTGTGAAATAAGGCTCACCGGATCGTAATCCAACCAGGCATCTTTATTTTCACCAAGATACGCGGCAAAGGCTTGCTGTCCCCACGGTACTTGCGATGGGGAGACAATGGGCGAAAACGCCGAGACGCTGACATATTCATCTGGGTTACGTAACGCCAGCACCAGCGCGCCCAGCCCGCCCATAGAATGACCTGAGATAGACTTTCTGGTCGTTGCCGGAAAATGTTGCATCACTAAATCCGGCAGCTCGTTGTGGATATAATCATACATTTTGTAATGTTCATTCCACGGCGCTTGCGTTGCGTTCAGGTAAAACCCGGCACCTTGTCCGAGATCGTAACGGTCGGCATCTGCGACATGACTGCCTCGCGGACTGGTGTCTGGCGCAACAACAATAATGTTGTGCTCAGCCGCGTAACGTTGCATCCCCGATTTAGTAATGAAATTCTGCTCGTTACAGGTCAGGCCCGAAAGCCAGTACAGTACCGGCAATTTTTCATTCCCGGCTTTTGGCGGGAGATAGACACCGACATTCATTTCACATTTCAGTGATTGGGAATAATGCCGATACACATTTTGCCAGCCGCCAAAGCTGGCATGTTTTTCAATGAGTTCCATCAGTCATTATCTCATGGTTAATCCCCGGACGGCTGCCCGGGGACGGTATTGAGAACCCCGTCTGAACTGGACGGGGCGAAATCAGCGGGAAATCAGTAACGAATTACGGTTCGAATGGATTTGCCTTCATGCATCAGGTCGAAGGCGTCATTAATTTCATCCAGGCTCATGGTATGCGTGACAAACGGTTCCAGATCGATATCGCCTTTCATCGCATCTTCAACCATACCCGGTAACTGGGAACGACCTTTCACGCCGCCAAACGCGGAACCTTTCCATACGCGACCGGTGACCAACTGGAATGGACGGGTGGAGATTTCCTGACCGGAACCCGCGACCCCGATGATCACCGACTGACCCCAGCCGCGGTGAGCACTTTCCAGCGCCGCACGCATCACGTTGACGTTACCGATGCACTCAAAGGTATGGTCGATACCCCATTTGTTGATATCCAGCAGGACATCTTTAATCGGTTTGTCGTAGTCATTCGGGTTAATGCAGTCAGTAGCACCGAAGCGACGCGCCAGATCGAATTTCTTCGGGTTCGTATCGATAGCGATAATCCGTCCCGCTTTCGCCTGACGCGCGCCCTGAACCACTGCCAGACCAATCGCGCCAAGACCAAACACGGCAACAGAATCACCTGGCTGGACTTTAGCAGTGTTATGCACCGCGCCAATGCCAGTGGTCACGCCACAGCCCAGCAGGCAGACGTGTTCATGGTTTGCTTCTGGATTAATTTTGGCCAGAGACACTTCCGCAACCACGGTGTATTCACTGAATGTAGAGCATCCCATGTAGTGATACAGCGGCTGCCCGTTGTAAGAAAAACGGGTGGTGCCGTCTGGCATCAGGCCTTTGCCCTGAGTCTCGCGAACTGCGACACAGAGGTTAGTTTTGCCGGAACGACAGAACTCACACTCGCCGCACTCTGCGGTATAAAGCGGGATCACATGGTCGCCAGGTTTGACGCTGGTTACGCCTTCACCGACTTCAACCACAACGCCGGCCCCTTCGTGACCGAGAACTACCGGGAATACACCTTCCGGGTCATCGCCGGAGAGGGTAAATGCGTCGGTATGGCAAACGCCGGTATGGGTGACTTTAATCAGCACTTCACCTTTTTTCGGTGGTGCAACGTCAATTTCAACGATTTCCAGCGGTTTACCGGGAGCAAATGCAACGGCAGCACGTGATTTCATCTCTCGCTCTTCCTCAATATGGTAATAGATTCAGCTATTTAAGATAGGCACGAACCAGTTCAATAGTGTCGTCAACGGATTGGCTGACTTCGCGGCTGTAGCAGTCATTTCGGTCAAACGTTTCCCGGATATGGCTTTCAAGCACTTCTGCCATCAGCCCGTTAGCCGCGCCCCGAACGGCAGCGATCTGTTGGAGTATGGCACGGCATTCGGCATCACCCTCCAGCGACCGTTCCAGAGCATCAATTTGCCCCCGAATACGACGAACTCGAGTAAGGACCTTTTTCTTCTCTTCCGGAGTACTGGGCATTTCGCACCTCATCATCTGCACGCAATATACTATAGGGGGGTATGCTATATGTCAATGCATACCCCCCTATAGTATATAGCATTGGAGCATAAAATTTATCCGGCCCCAGTATTTGTATGCATGATAAGAGGCGTGAGCGCTGCACCAGGCGATGTTTGTTAAAAATAGCAAAATGCGCATATTCGCTAACCATTGCCGATTTTTTTCTAAAAACGCTTTGTTCTTAACAAGACGTTTTAATTCCTTTATCAAACTGACCCGCAACGAAATACTGCTCCCATAACAAGACAGGGGAGCAGACAATCATGGCAATTTCATCGCGTAACACACTTCTTGCCGCACTGGCATTCATCGCTTTTCAGGCACAGGCGGTGAACGTCACCGTGGCCTATCAAACCTCCGCTGAACCGGCGAAAGTGGCTCAGGCTGATAACACCTTTGCTAAAGAGAGCGGGGCGACGGTGGACTGGCGCAAGTTTGACAGCGGAGCCAGCATCGTGCGGGCGCTGGCTTCAGGCGATGTGCAAATCGGCAACCTCGGTTCCAGCCCATTAGCGGTTGCAGCCAGCCAACAGGTGCCGATTGAAGTCTTCTTGCTGGCGTCAAAACTGGGTAACTCCGAAGCGCTGGTGGTGAAGAAAACCATCAGCAAACCCGAAGATCTGATTGGCAAACGCATTGCCGTACCGTTTATCTCCACCACGCATTACAGCTTGCTGGCGGCGCTGAAACACTGGGGCATTAAACCCGGGCAAGTGGAGATTGTGAACCTGCAGCCGCCTACGATTATCGCCGCCTGGCAGCGGGGAGACATTGATGGTGCTTATGTCTGGGCACCGGCGGTTAACGCCCTGGAAAAAGATGGCAAGGTGCTGACCGATTCTGAACAGGTCGGGCAGTGGGGCGCGCCGACACTGGACGTCTGGGTCGTGCGCAAAGATTTTGCCGAGAAACATCCTGAAGTCGTGAAAGCGTTTGCTAAAAGCGCCATCGATGCTCAGCAACCGTACATTGCTAACCCAGACGCGTGGCTGAAACAGCCGGAAAACATCAGCAAGCTGGCGCGTTTAAGCGGCGTGCCGGAAGGTGACGTTCCGGGGCTGGTGAAGGGGAATACCTATCTGACGCCGCAGCAACAAACGGCAGAACTGACCGGACCGGTGAATAAAGCGATCATCGATACCGCGCAGTTTTTGAAAGATCAGGGCAAAGTCCCTGCCGTGGCGAATGATTACAGCCAGTACGTGACCTCGCGCTTCGTGCAATAAAAGGAGGCGCAGATGCTGCAAATCTCTCATCTTTACGCCGATTATGGCGGCAAACCGGCGTTGGAAGATATCAACCTGACGCTGGAAAGCGGCGAGCTTCTGGTGGTTCTGGGACCGTCTGGCTGCGGCAAAACCACCTTGCTGAATCTGATTGCCGGTTTTGTGCCTTATCAGCATGGCAGCATTCAACTGGCGGGTAAGTGCATTGAGGGACCGGGCGCAGAGCGGGGCGTGGTTTTTCAGAATGAAGGGCTGTTGCCGTGGCGTAATGTGGTAGACAACGTGGCATTCGGCCTGCAACTGGCAGGTGTAGAGAAAGTACAGCGCCTGGAAATCGCGCACCAGATGCTGAAAAAAGTGGGGCTGGAAGGCGCAGAAAAACGCTATATCTGGCAGCTTTCCGGCGGTCAACGTCAGCGGGTAGGGATTGCCCGCGCGCTGGCGGCAAATCCCCAGCTGTTATTACTCGACGAACCGTTTGGCGCGCTGGACGCCTTCACCCGCGACCAGATGCAAACCCTGCTGCTGAAACTCTGGCAGGAGACGGGCAAGCAGGTGCTGTTGATTACCCACGATATAGAAGAAGCGGTGTTTATGGCGACTGAACTGGTTCTGCTTTCACCCGGCCCAGGCCGCGTGCTGGAACGCCTGCCGCTCAACTTCGCCCGCCGCTTTGTTGCCGGGGAACCGAGCCGCAGCATCAAGTCCGATCCACAATTCATCGCCATGCGCGAATATGTTTTAAGCCGCGTATTTGAGCAACGGGAGGCGTTCTCATGAGTGTGCTCATTAATGAAAAACTGCATTCGCATCGGCTGAAATGGCGCTGGCCGCTCTCGCGTCAGGTGACCTTAAGCATTGGCACGTTAGCGGTTTTACTCACGGTATGGTGGGCGGTGGCGGCGCTGCAACTGATTAGCCCGCTGTTTCTGCCGCCGCCGCAACAGGTAATGGCAAAACTGCTCACTATTGCAGGACCGCAGGGATTTATGGACGCCACCTTGTGGCAACATCTGGCAGCCAGCCTGACGCGCATTATGTTCGCGTTACTTGCGGCAGTGTTAATCGGCATTCCGGTTGGGATCGCCATGGGGCTAAGTCCGACGGTGCGGGGCATTCTGGATCCGATAATCGAGCTTTATCGTCCGGTGCCGCCGCTGGCTTATTTGCCGTTGATGGTGATCTGGTTTGGTATTGGTGAAACCTCAAAGATCTTACTGATCTATTTAGCGATTTTTGCGCCGGTGGCGATGTCGGCGCTGGCGGGGGTGAAAAGCGCGCAGCAGGTTCGCATTCGTGCCGCCCAGTCGCTGGGTGCCAGCCGTGCGCAGGTGCTGTGGTTTGTTATTTTGCCCGGCGCGCTGCCGGAAATCCTCACCGGATTACGCATTGGTCTGGGTGTGGGTTGGTCTACCCTGGTGGCGGCGGAGCTGATTGCCGCAACGCGCGGTTTGGGTTTTATGGTCCAGTCAGCGGGTGAATTTCTCGCGACTGACGTGGTGCTGGCGGGGATCGCGGTGATTGCGATTATCGCCTTTCTTTTAGAACTGGGTCTGCGCGCGTTACAGCGCCGCCTGACGCCCTGGCATGGAGAAGTACAATGAGTGAACGTCTGAGCATTACCCCGCTGGGGCCGTATATCGGTGCACAAATTTCGGGTGCCGACCTGACGCGTCCGTTAAGCGATAATCAGTTTGAACAGCTTTACCATGCGGTGCTGCGCCATCAGGTGGTATTTGTGCGTGAACAAGCCATTACACCGCAGCAGCAACGCGCGCTGGCCCAGCGTTTTGGCGAACTGCATATTATGACTAGGTAATTTATTCAAGATAATCGGGAAGAGATTGGAAAAGGCGGGATTTGATGGGATTCAATAAGTTAGATGTCTATTAGATTCAAGATAGGAGGCATCAAAAAATGTTCAATGCGCCACAATCGACAACATATTCAAGATAGGCGCGCCGTACCTTTCGATAGTTTGAAAGCCCTTCAAAACATCAGTATTGGCTCTAAACTTGATTTTAAAGAAGCTCTAAAGGCAGGTCAATGAAGTCAACCTGCCTTCGCTTTTAAACTGTGCGAGAGATTACTAGCTTCAATTTCTGCCAAAATCTCTCTAACTCTATCATCAGATAGATTATCTAGAAGTAGTGCCGCTGCTCGTTTTCGCCCTTCTAATTGGATCAACTCTTGGTTCTCAGGTTCCAGTAAGCGCGACAAGTATTTGGCTCCATTTAGTGCCAGGAGTTTGGACAACCGCTCAGCCTCCGGTGATTCCAGGGCACTCAGAATAGCTAGGAGTCGTTGTTGTGTGATATCGAGTGGTTGGTTCTGGGCGTTGTTATCTGTTTGAGGATGTAACGACTCTGCGTCTACCTTACCAAAAACAAGCCAATCAATACTTACTCCTTCTGCAAAAGCTATCTGACTAGCTACTTGTAGAGATGGTATCGCATCTTTCTCAAAATAGTTATTAAGTGTAGAGAATGGAAGCCCCCACGCTTTCGCAACAGCTGTTTTAGACCGACCACGCATTAACTTTGCCAGTCGTTCCTTGATGCTTTCTTTTTGAAATGCTGGAAAAGAAAAATCACTTTCTTTTTTATCGTTTTTTTCTTTTCTCTTAACTGCATGATTCATAAGCATTTATCCTTGTGTAGATAAAAATCACTAAAGAAAGAGATTTAAACTCTTTACTTTTCTTTTGTAGTGATCAAATATTTATCTGTAGAGATTATCCGGCGGTGTTATCCGCGCAGATAACTTTTAAGGATAAACGAATGATGTCTATAAATGAAGTTGTAAAACAGGACTGGCACCCGGCACATGTTGTCGCTGCGGTGCATGTGAAAGGCTTTACTTTGCGTTCGCTATCAGTTGAAGCAGGTTTAAACAAGGATTCTTTAAAGAATGCCTTGTACCGCAAATGCCCTAAGTATGAGCGCATTATTGCTGATGCTATCGGCGTGGCTCCGGAGGAGATCTGGCCCAGCCGCTACGTTCGTAAGGTGGCGTAAAAATGTTTGTGTCTGTCAACGAACTCGTGGGGCTGCCTGGTATGCCGGGAAGTGCGCAAGGTGTGAGGTACACTATAAAAAAATTGGCCTCATCAGAGCATTTTCGACGCAAACGAGCAGGTACAAAAGCCATTGAGTACCACATTGATTGTCTGCCGGAAGCGACTCAAAAGGCGCTGCGTGAACGTTATGTGGAACAACTTGTAGCTACGGAGCACAACGCTTCCGAAGTTCAGGTCGTTACCAGGAAGGCGCGCAATCCTGATGCTGTCCAGGCAATCGAAGCATATCGCGGTTCGCCACAACTGATGGAAGAACGCCTGAATGCACTGACCGAAAATCAGCGTCGGGTATCTGAAGCAAGGGCTGCGCTGGTGGTGGAAGTGCTGAAGCTGGAAAGCGACGGTAATCTCGGGCGGCTGAAAGCCATTAACTATCTTGTCGAAAAAGCCCGTAAAGGTGAACTACCGGAACGCCTGCAACAGGCCGCAGTTAACGCCAATGCAAAACGTGGCGCTAATCGCACCATCAGTCGTGACCCGCTTTATCAGTGGGTGCTGAAGTACAACCAGTCACAGAACGCCGCAGAACGGCTGCTGTTACTGGCACCAGGAAAACGCGACGAAATAAAACCGGAACAAATTAGCTGGCTACCTGAGTTTCTGGCGCAGTATCGCCAGGTGAACGGCAGACCTATGTCTGAAGCCTACGAGGATTTTGTCGCGGAATGGCAGCGTCGCCATGCGGACGAACCATACATGCTGGAGGTGATGCCTTCCTATGATGTTGTCCGGTATGCCATGAAAAAACTGCCGGAAGTGGTGAAACAAAAAGGGCGTGTTACCGGCAGTGAATACCGTCAGCTTGAAGGATTTACCCGCCGCGACTGGACAGCTATGCCAGTGAATTATGTGTGGATTGGTGACGGTCACGGTATGAAGCTGAAATGTGCACATCCGATCCACGGGCGACCATTCTCACCAGAAGTCACATTTGTGATCGACGGTGGAACCCGGTTTGTTGTTGGCTGGAGTCTTGATCTTGCCGAGAACGTGTTCGCCGTTGCCGGTGCGATACAGCACGGCATTCGCAACCACGGAAAACCGTTTCTGTATTACTCGGATAATGGTTCTGGTGAAACGGCTGACATGCTGGACAAAGAGGTCGTGGGTATTCTGCCCCGCCTGGGGATTAAACACCCTACCGGTATTGCCGGTAATCCACAGGGGCGCGGCATTATTGAACGCCTGAACCGGACACTGCCGATGCGTATAGCCAGGAGGTATCGCACCTATTTTGGCAAGGGTGCTGACCGGGAATCGTTGCGTGTACTTAACCGTGATCTGCGTTCAGCGTTTAACGCCATGCAACAGGACAAGCCTCTGAACGACCGCCAGAAAGCTGCAATGCGCGAGCTACCATCGTGGGCGGAGCTTATTGAGGCTATTCGTGAAGGCGTGGAATGGTACAACAACCGCCCGCATTCTGAGCTACCGATGAAACCGAACGGGCGGCATTACAGCCCGGCAGAGTTCAGAAAAAAACGCCTGGCAGAAGAAGACACTGAAATTGAGTGGCTAAGTGATCTTGAGCTGCGCGACATGTTCCGCCCGATGGTGGAGCGTCCGGTAAGACGCTGCGAAATCCAGTGGCTGAACAATATTTACTACGCGCCGGAGTTGCGTGACGAACACGGTCGCAAAGTGCTTATCAGTTATGACATTCATGACGCCGAGCGAATTACGGTACGTCGCAAGGACGGCAGCTTTATCTGTGAGGCGATATGGAACGGCAATAAACGCGCAGCCTTCCCTGTCAGTGCGGAATATCACAAACAGCAACAGCGTATTAAAGGAATGCGCAAACGTGCTGAGGAAAAAATTCGTGATGCTGAAGATGAAGGTATTCAGATTCTGGAGCACAAACAGGCCGAACCTTGGCTGGATAATGTTTATCGCCCGGTTGGTAATACGGTAACCATCCAGCAACAGGATTATGAGGAGGATTACGACGAAGATTATGAACGCGATTTCAGGCTGGGTTTGCAGAAACTTGCAGCCATACAGGAACAGGATGATCCGCTGGCCTGAATAAAAAAACAGTCCGCGAGAACGGACTGTTAAACAGGGAAGCAAAGTTAATTTTAAATAACCGAGGAAATAATATGACCGATATTAATGATGTTTTCAATACGATTAATGCGCTGATTTCCGACGGCGTAAAAACTCAGGGTGTTATTGCTAAAGAAGCGGGCGTGTCAGAGGCCACGCTATCGGAACTTCGCAAAGGTCGTTACAAAGGCGATACCGAAGGGATGCATGACAAATTACAGATGTGGCATCAGGACTGGCTGAAAAGCCAGGAATTGCCAGGCGCGCCACAACTTGTGGAAACACAAACCCTCCGTGATTTGCGCGAGCTGTTTCAGACCGTGCGTGTTATGGGATGTATCAGCGTTCTGGTTGGTGTGCCGGGTGTTGGTAAAACCGTTGCGGCCCGCGAATACAGTAACCGTGTATCTAATACCTGGATGGTGACCCTTTCCCCTGCACACTCAACAGTGACCGAGTGTCTGCTGGAACTGGCAGACGCACTGGGAATTGATAACCCGCAAAGGAGTAAAGGCGCGCTAACCCGTGCCATTCGCAAAAAACTGAACGGCACACGCGGTCTGGTGATTGTGGATGAAGCTGACCACCTGAGCATGGACGGGCTGGAGCAGTTGCGCGCCATTCAGGATGCAACAGGCGTCGGGATGGTATTGATTGGTAACCCAAGCCAGTTAGCCAAAGCCACACACCGGGGAACGGATGACCTTGCGCGTTTGTTCAGCCGTTTCGCCAGAACAAAACAACTGCGTAAAGCCAAAAAGGCTGATGTGGTGGCAATTGCGAAAGCCTGGGGCATTGAGGGTGAAGATGAATTATCACTCATGCAGAGCATAGCGGAAAAACCAGGTGCATTACGTGTATTAACTCATACGTTGAATCAGGCATGGCTGGCAGCCAGCGGGAAAGGTGTTCCGTTATCCAAAGGCTACATTAAAGCGGCTTTTAAAGAGGTTTACAGCAACCCGAAGTTACTGAACTGGTGGTAAGGGGCATAAATCATGATGTCACGGAATATCAAAATGGCGACGGAAGTAAAGACCTGGTTACAGGAGCGCGGAAGCCACGTCAACGAATCCTGGCTGGGCGTGGCCCGCCCGGTGCTTGAAATCACCTGCCCACCGCCGGAGCTGGTCAGAAACGCTGTCAGGATTATGGAGCATAAATCAGGGGTTGCCCGTTCAGTATGGACGGCCCGTCTTAATGGTTGTCAGATTATCTGGAGATAACGATGAGTATCAGGTCAGGAAAATATATTGCGTGGGTTAAACACTGTCAGCGCCACGGGGTGCCTTTGACGACATATAAATGTCCCGGATGTGGCGAACAGCTTATGACGCAAAGTTCACCCGAAAATGAAGTATGGGACTCCTTTACATGTTGCCCGTGGTGCAGTGCGGTTTTCTTTAAACAGGTAGAAGGCGCGAAGGTAAAGGTCAGCGTAGTTATTCAGAATCAATAAGGAGAAACAAAATGGCAAAAGTCATTATCGAAATCAAAAATGTGACATCTGAAGTTAAAGGGCAGTATTTACGCACAAATGTTAACGTGGACCACAATGCAGAGCTGGATGGTGATGAGTACACGCTTGCTGGTGCGATAGCGTTACTGGTTCTGGAAAAAAGCCGGGATATCGTTAGCGAGTCAGCCCATGAGGCCATTGAAATACTGAAAAATGACGGCCTCATCACGGGTGGCGATGTCACAGAAACGACAGTTGAAGGAACACGTCACTGAAAGGAACGCTGACAATGAACGCCAAAATCAGAAACGAAATTCAGGCATTAATTCGAATCAAAATGCGTAATAACAATGGCGGAGACTTGCGCGAATTTATTTGCGCGCGCGAAGTTGAGGGGTATGGCGAAAAGACTTACCTGATTGCATTCGACCATTACAGCATTTGTGCGCGTTATTGCGGGGAGGCGGTATTCCGCGCCATTACGTTTGGCAATGCCTTCAATGTGGATTTATGGGAATACGTCATGGACCGCGAATACATCAGCGCGTCAGACCCGGACGCACGGGAGCAGTGGCAGAACATCTGGCGCGATTACCGGCAAATGGCGAAAGGCTGGACGCAGGGGACGTATTCTTCCCTTGCCCTGAAAGCGGTTCAGTTATCGCTGCGGCATATTCCGGCATCACTGCGCGACCCCCTGTTGTACTGAGTGGTGACCGGAATGATGTGTAAGCGTAAACGCTGGTCACGCGAAGACCGGGAATTTATCGAAGCCAGCGTCGGGAAAATGACCGTCGAAGAAATGGCGAAAAAACTGAACGTTGCCCCAACCGCCCTACAGGCACATGCCAGAAGGCACGGAATATCGTTGTGTGCATACCGGGTCAGTGAGCACGACAAATATTTGTGTCGTGAACTTTATAAAGAAGGGCTGGCTATTCATGTCATTGCCCAAAAGATGGAATTAAGCAATCGTGCTGTATCCAGCATTGTATACAGCGAATATTAATTAACAGGAGCTTTATTTATATGGCTAAACCAGCAAAACGAATCAAGAACGCCGCAGCGGCTTATGTTCCGCAATCCCGCGATGCCGTGGTATGTGATATCCGCCGGATTGGTGACCTGCAACGCGAAGCGGCACGACTTGAAACGGAAATGAATGACGCTATCGCTGAGATTACGGAGAAATACGCCTCACAGATTGCGCCGCTTAAAACCAGTATTGAAACCCTTTCAAAAGGTGTTCAGGGATGGTGTGAAGCGAACCGTGACGAACTGACGAACGGCGGCAAGGTGAAGACGGCGAACCTGGTCACCGGCGATGTGTCATGGCGTCAGCGCCCACCATCGGTAAGTATTCGCGGTGTGGATGCGGTGATGGAAACGCTGGAGCGTCTTGGCCTGCAACGTTTTATTCGCACGAAACAGGAAATCAACAAGGAAGCGATTTTACTGGAACCGAAAGCAGTCGCAGGTGTCGCCGGAATCACAGTTAAATCAGGCATTGAGGATTTTTCTATTATTCCATTTGAACAGGAAGCCGGTATTTAATACCACTACAAATATTTAATTAATCCACTCTCTTTTAATTATGGCGCGATGCGTCAGGGGGTTGCTCGCGCCTGAATCTGAAATGGTGATGTTTATGACCACAAAGAGTGAACGACAAAAAACAGAAATAACAGCAGCAACGCTGATTAAAGACAGCGCCGAATGTCTGGCATCAGTGCCTGCATTGATTCAACAGGCGAATGCAAAAAATCTCCGTCGTGCAGCTTCGTTTATTCGTGCAGGCATTACCCGCCAGATGATGATTGCGCAGCTGTGTATGCGCGAAGCGCAGCGCCTGGAACAAATGGAGACGAACGGTGATTAAGTCAATTGGCTTTGTCCTGCTGGTTGGCACCTGTGGGAATGATGCCTGTGATGCCATTCCGGTGACAGAAAAAATCTGGCCCACAGAGCAGGCATGTATGCAGGTGATGGAGCACATGCAGAAACGCCATCCGAATGAAGTTTTTTATTGCGAGGAGGTATTAAGAAATGAAAATACAGATGATTACTGATGCTGATTTAATGGCTGCAACCTTAATTTCCAGTGGCATGCCAGAACAAAATGTAAATGATTTTCTGGATAATGTCGTATACCAGCACTATGAGCAGGCCAGAGAAAATTTAATTTCAGAAAAGCGCACGATGATTGCTGAATCATTAAGCCATGCCTGGATTATTGAGGAATTACGAAAAATCATTGCCGGTCAGGATAAAGTGGCGGCAGTTGCCGCCCTTGATGTGCTACAGCGAATGAGTAAGGAGTTATTCAATACCGAGTTTCTTTTTAAATAACTGAGTTAAAAACCCCTTGCCGAGGTCTTTGACAACATCAAACGGGGCTTCGGCAAATTCTTTTTTGATTCGTTCAAGAATAGGTTTTTGATGCAATGCATTGGCAAAATCATGTCCGTCCTGAGTCAGCCTTATTGGTATGTTTCGCCAGCCAATACCTGTTGTGGTGAACTTCAGACCGATGCACTCCGGGGTGCCAGTTTGCAGTTCTCTGTTACCGATAAGATCATTTTCGACGAGCAGTAATAAATGAAATATCAGTTTATCTTCATCGTCGGTTGTGTCGATTCCAACATCCTTAAGGGTAATAAATGCGCTGTCTGCATTCAGAAAAGTATCAAGGATTCTTGCCAGTTCATCGTAATCAATTTTCATATCTCATTCCTTAATATGAGAGGTGACAAAATGAGTCGCACATCGCTTATTAAGTTAATTCATGTCGCCCGTCGTGATCTACAACTCGACGATGACACTTACCGCGCCTTTCTGGTGCAGTGCACGGGCAAGACCAGTTGCCGCGAGCTGTCCGTTGCACAACTGGAACGTGTGCTCGATGCCATGAAAGAGCGCGGTTTTAAGAAGCAGAAAAAACATCCCCGCCGTCGCTTTAAGGGGCATGTCACACCGCGCGAGAAGATTTACAAAATCTGGCAGCAGATGTTCCTTGATGGTTTTGTCTCCGATATCAGCGACGCTGCGCTGGACAAATACGTTGAGCGCCTGACAGCCAGACGTAATGGCGGTAAAGGTGTTTCCACGCTGGCATGGTGTCACGGGGAATCGTTGCAGATTGTGCTCGAAACGCTCAAACAGTGGCATATGCGCTGCATCCGGGAAGCCTTTGTCCGACATGGCGTGCCCTTACCTGTGAGCGAAACCGGGCGGGAGCTGCGCGGCTATGATGCACTGACCAGTGCATATGCCCGCGCACGAAACAGCGGGAGAATTGCTGTATGAAACAAATGAAAGAGCAGGATTTATTCGAAGACTTCCGGGACGACAGCGTTCTGGAATACCTTAACGATTACCAGGAAAACACCGCTTATCCGGCGTTACTTTCAGAGCTGAACGCTCTGTTGCGTAAAGAGCTGGCCCGGATTGGCGCGGACCCAGTCTATTCCCTTGAGCTGGTTGTGGCTATTTGTCGCCATATCGGGGGGATGCAGGTTTATGTTCCGAGGGGGAGTATTCTGGAAAGTCTTGTCCGGGATATGCGTATCTGGCGTGATTTTAACGGTCATAATATCCCTGAACTGGTTCAGCGTTATGGGGTGACGTATAAGACCGTCTACAAGGCCATCAAGCGGATGCGACGTCTGGAGCGTAACAAATACCAGCCTGATTTGTTTTACCACTCCCCGAACCAATCCCGCCCCGTTCGTCGTCCGCACCGACGCCATTAATCAATAAAGCCGGTAAATCCGGCTTTTTTTGTGCCTCCGGCACCATGAAGCAGACCACGTTTAACTCTGCTTCACAGGTGCTTTTATGGAAAATCAAAAATTCTCTCCGGCCTTTGAGCATGCGCTGAATTTTATTCTGCGTCCTGATATCGAAGGCGTTTATGTCAATGACCCCACTGACCGTGGCGGTGAAACCAAATACGGCATTTCTGACCGCCGCGACGGTGTGATTGACGGCAAAACCGATGTCAGCGGTGACGGCAAACCGGATACCCGCATCAAAGATTTAACCCGCGAACAGGTCGCGCAGATTTACTGGCGCGATTACTGGCTGCCTGCCGGATGTGACCAGTGGCCTGATGGCGTGGCGATGTTTGTTTTCGATGCAGCGGTTCAGCATGGCGTTAAAAAAGCCATCAAAATTTTGCAGGAAGCCGCTGATGTGGATGCTGACGGCATCATCGGCCCGCGTACCCGTAAGGCCGTGAGTCTGTCCACCCCGGACTGGTTGCTGGCCCGCTGCATTGTCCGTCGTTCCCGCTTTTATGCCGACATCATCAAGTCAAAACCCGCCCAGGGTAAATACCTGAACGGCTGGTTTAACCGCATGGAAAAACTGACCGACGCCTGTCTGGAAATCATCGATACCCCTCTGGGCATCATGTCCGCCACGCGGGGGTGATATGGGCAAAGGCTGGGATGCCTCACTGAAAGCCGGGCGGCGTGACCGCCTGCGTCAGGAGGTTCTGCACCGCATGGCCGGAGGTCCGCCCCCGAAACCGCTGGACTATACCGGTCATGACGGCACACACGCCAGCTACTACATGCGTGGCTGGAACTCCGTGGATACACGGGACATTTTCTGGCAGTGCCAGAAGTACAAGGAAAAACTCAATGCACAGAATGAATAGTCTTTTTGTTCGCGTTATTTACTCCCGCTTTATGTTGTGCCAGTGGTCGTTTCTGGGGCTGTCGGCAGTGCTTTTTCTGGCGAGCTGTTTTGCCGGATGGCGGGCGTTTGCGGTCATGGTGCTGGCATACGGCGCGACACTCTGCCTGATTCACAGTTTCCAGCTGGGTAACGTGCCTTATCGCCTGCAACCCAAAAGGCGCTTCCGGGCGGCCTCCCTTCGAATTGTCGTGTGGTCATGGGTGGTCTGGGCCGTTGGTTTTTTCATGCTGACATTCGGCATTCTTTATCTGAAGGAGCCTTATCAGCTGGCGTTCTGGCTGGGCGGTATCTTTTGCGCGGCACTTTATAAACATCAGCGCCGTTTTCATAAGGGGGATTCATGGATCCGTTAACCCTTTCAGGCATCGCTTCTGTCCTGCTGAAAGCCGGGCCGGGGCTGATTCGTTCCGTCGGGCGCTGGTTTGGTGGCAGCACATCTGCCGCCGCTGACTCGGTGGCCGGTATGGTGGAAAGCGTCCGGGAAAGCCTGCCGGTGGCTGAACAGCAACGCATTCTGGAACAAAAACTGGTGATGCTGTCACCGGAGCAACTGATGCAGCTGGAAACCCTGAAAATTCAGCTGCAACAGCTGGAGGTGGAACGGCAGAAGCTGGTGCTGGCTGACCAGCAGGCCGCACACCACGAACAGCAGGAAACCATCCGCAATGGTGACAACGCCACGGACAGCTATGTGCGCCAGACGCGCCCGCTGCTGGCCCGCCTTTCCTGTTACAGCAGTCTGGCCTATGTGCTGTTGCTTTCCTGCGGCCAGATTGCCGGAGCCATTGCCGGTGCCAGAGGTATCACGCTGCATATGCCGTCACCGGACTGGGATATCACGCTGATGTTACTTACCCCGGCGCTGGGCTATCTCGGCGTGCGAACTCTTGACGGCTTTGCCCGTTACAGCAAGTCAAGCAAGGACAAAATTTCTGCGGGGCTGAAATGACCGACGAAATCGACCGCATCAGTGAAGTGGTTCTGAACGAACGTCAGAGCGTCGTTAAAGCCTGGCAGACGCGGACAAAAGAAGCGCCCCACAGCCGGGGCTTCTGCAATGACTGCGGGAACGTTATTCCGGCACAGCGCCTTGCGGCGCTGCCGGATGTGGTGACCTGTATTGACTGTCAGCAGATACGGGAACACAGGAGGAAATCGTGTCCTGGGAAATGATCAGAGCCAACTGGCCCATTCTGTGGGCATTGCTGATGACAGGAATAAACCTGCTTCAGCTGATTCTGGCGAAAACCTACGTCAAACGCGAAGAGTTTGATTCACTCCGTTCCCGCATGTCGGTGATGGAAAGCCAGGTACACCATTTACCCGACCGTGATGAGTTCCACCGCCTGCAACTGGATATCAGCAACCTGCGGGGAGAAATCAAAGAGCTGGGGCCATCCATCCGCCAGGTATCCCGCATCAGCGATTTGTTATTAGAGAACGAGTTAAAGGAAAAAAAATAATGGCGATGAAAGAGATCCTCACTGAAGACCGTCGTCTTGTGTTGCTGCGTTCCCTGCTGGACTGTGGCGACAGCGCGAATGAATCCGTGTTGCAGACCTGCCTTCAGGCCTACGGTCATAAGGTATCCCGTGATGTGGTGCGCACCCAGCTTGCATGGCTGCGCGAGCAGGGGCTGGTTCGTCTGTCTGATGTGGGCGGCTGTTACGTGGCTGAAATCACCGGCAGCGGTGAGGATGTGGCAAACGGCCTGTCCAGCGTTCCGGGCGTTAAAAAACCCCGTGCGAGGGACTGAGCATGGCCCGAAAACTGAAGCCGTTAAGTCGCGGAGAACGGGCCGTCGTGCGGCAGCTGGCGTACTGTCTTGTGCTCGCGGATATTGAGCAAAACGCCATTGTCCGTGCATACGAACAACAGACCGGAAAGCCCTGGAGCCCGGATGCACCGGATACCCCCATGAAACGTGCCCTGCGTTCATCACCGGCATGTGCGCGGCTGTGGAAGCTGCTGGGTAAGGATATCCGCTCCGTTCGCGAAGAAATATACGCCGGTCTGAAAACACCGGGAACTGAAGACGGGGGCCGTCGTGAACCGTAAAAAGAATCCGATAAGTAAAGCGTCCCGTGATGAACTCCGCCGTCTGGCGCACAACCTGACATGGCGGGAAATCCAGAGCGGCGCACTGAAATCTGCATACGAAAGTTTACAGCGTAGTGAGCAACAGGAGGGCACACATGGAAAATGAACAACGCCCCACCCGTGGCCGTCTTTCCAAAGTGGATTTACTCCCGGACAGCATCCGGGAGCAGTTGCATCAGATGCTGCGGGAAAAGCGGCACACGCAGGAAGAAATCCGCGAAGCCATCAACGCCCTGATTGACGAACACAACCTGCCGGAAGAGATGCAGTTAAGCCGGACGGGCTTAAACCGCTATGCCATCCGCATGGAAAAAGTCGGGGCAAAAATCCGTGCCTCCCGCGAAATGGCCGAAGTCTGGGCGGCAAAGCTGGGTTCCGCGCCGACGTCAGACGTCGGCAAACTGCTGATGGAGTTTGTAAAAACGCTGGCTTTTGAAACGTCCATGTCGATGGCAGAAGACGACAAGCCCGTTGCACCGAAGGCGCTGGGGCAACTGGCGCTGGTTGCCCAGCGTCTGGAAGCGGCAGCCATGACCAGCCATAAACGCGAGAAAGCGATCCGTGATGCGTTTGTGCAGGAGATGGCAGAGAAAACCGAAGAACTGGTCAGAACGGGCGGTCTGTCAGGCGGTGCGGCTGACACCATCAAACGTGAAATTCTGGGGATTAGCGCATGACACAGATGGACACGTTCAGTGAATCTGATGTTCTGCTGCCGTATCAGAAACGCTGGGTGGCGGATGATGGCGACCTGAAAATTGCCGAGAAATCCCGCCGTACCGGTTTAACCTGGGCGGAAGCGGCGGATGCAGCACTGACGGCATCACTGAAGAAGGAAGACGGCGGGCGCGATCACTTTTATATCGGTTCGAATAAGGAGATGGCCCGCGAATTTATCGACGCCGTGGCGATGTGGGCGAAGGCGTTTAATGCGGCAGCGGAAGAAATCTGCGAGGAAGTGATCACCGACGAAGACAAGGACATTCTGACGTTCGTCGTGTACTTCGCCAGCGGTTTTAAGGTCAAGGCACTGTCCAGCAACCCGAGCAACATTCGCGGGATGCAGGGGAATGTCACCATCGACGAGGCCGCGTTCCATGAAAAACTGGACGAGCTGCTGAAGGCGGTGCTGCCGCTGAAAACATGGGGCGGCAAAATTCGCCTTATTTCCACCCATGACGGCGTGGACAACCTGTTTAACCAGCTGATTCAGGAAAGCCGCGCGGGCAAAAAAGATTACAGCATTCACACCATCACGCTGGATGACGCCTGCAATGACGGGCTGTACCGGCGTATCTGTCAGGTGCGCGGCATGGTGTGGTCACCGGAAGCCGAAGCGGAATGGAAAGAAGGTCTGCTGCGAAATACCGCCACCCGCGAAGACGCACTGGAAGAATATTACTGCGTCCCGAAAAACGGCGGCGGCACGTATATCCCCCGCTCACTGCGTGAACGTGCGGCCCGTGGCACCGGGAAAGTGTTGCGCTTTACCGGCACACCGGAATTTAACGCACTGACGGAAAGCCAGCGCCGGGCAGATATCCGGGAATGGCTGGAAACAGTGGTGCGCCCTGAACTGGAAAAACTCCCGAAGAACCTGCGCCACTGTCTGGGGGAAGACTTTGCGCGTTCGGGTGACCTGACCGTACTGGCCCCGGTGACGGTGAACGATGACACCACCCGCGAGGTGCCGTTCCTGGTTGAGCTTGGCAATGTGCCGTTTAAACAGCAGGAGCAGGTGCTGTTCTGGCTTTGCGATCGTCTGCCCCGTCGTGACGGCATCAAAATGGATGCGCGGGGGAATGGTCAGTATCTGGCAGAACAGGCGGCGGAGCGGTACGGCGACGAAGTGGAACAGGTGATGCTGTCCGTGGCGTTCTACCGCGAAAACATGCCCCGTTTCCGTGCGGCGTTTGAAGATGATGAGCTGATCCTTCCGAAGCATGAAGACGTGATCAATGACCTCGGGGCCATTCAGTTACTGCGTGGCGTTCCCGGCATTGATGATTCACGAACCAGAGGCAGCGACGGTCACAAACGTCACGGCGACGCCGCTGTGGCCATTTTCCTGGGCTTCCTTGCCAGTAAAGATGACTGCCACCGTTACGAACTGCACCGCCTGAACCGCCCGGCGAAACCGGAAGAACGCAACGCGCGCCGCCAGATGAAGCTGACGCGCGGCCTGAAAAATGAGGGAGGTTTACTGTGAACCTGAAACAACTGGCCGGGGCCGTTCGCCGTCTGCTGAACCCGGCAACCGGTGAGGAAGACAGTCTCAAAAAAGAGACGCTCGATGAAATACAGGCCCGTCCGCGTCAAGCTGGCGTGCGTTCGGCCTCGCCGGGCATCAGCATTGCTTCCGGGCTGAATCCCGGCAGGCTGGCAGGCATTCTGCGCAATGCCGCCGATGGCATCACGCGTGATTTTTTTATCCTTGCCGAAGAGATGGAAGAACGCGATTTGCATTACGCCTCGGTACTGCGCACCCGCAAGCTGACGGTGGCGGGTATCGAACCGGTGGTGGTGGCTGCCAGTGACGACGATGCCGATGTACAGCTGGCGGATGCTATCCGTGCGCTGATGGAAGCCCCGCAAATCCCTGAGCTGATGTTTGATTTGCTCGACGGGCTGGGAAAAGGCGTGGCGGTCTGTGAAATCCTGTGGGACACCCGCAACAACCACTGGATGCCCCGTGATTATGAGTGGGTTGATCCCCGTTTTCTGAAAGCCGAAAAACCCACGCTGCGCCAGTTTCGTCTGCTGACGGACGATGAACCGGTGGATGGCGTACCGCTGACACCGGGAAAATTCATTGTTCACCAGCCGCGTCTGAAATCCGGTCTGCCGCTGCGTAACGGTCTGGCCCGTCTGGTGGCGGTGATGTACATGCTGAAATCCTTTACCGTGCGCGACTGGTGGGCATTTGCGGAAAAATTCGGCATTCCGGTTACGGTGGGGAAATACGGTCCCAACGCCACGGAGGAGCAAATCCGCGTGCTGATTGATGCGATTGCCTCCATTGCCTCGGATGCCGGGTGTGCCATTCCGCAGTCCATGCAACTGGAGATGAAGGAAACCGCCAGCAGGAATAACGGCGGCGCACTGTTCCGTGAAATGGCGGAATGGTGCGATGCGCAAATCAGTAAGGCTGTGCTGGGGCAGACCATGACCACGGATAACGGCAGTTCGCGCTCACAGGCGGACGTGCACAATCAGGTGCGCATGGACATTGTGCGCTGGGACGCGCGGCAGCTGGCTAACACGCTGAATGAATATCTGGTGCGGCCCTACATCGAGGCCAACTACGGGCCACAGGAACACTATCCCCGTGTTGTTCTGCGTATCAGTGAAGCGGAAGATCTGAAGGCGCTGACAGATGCTCTGGTGCCGCTGATTGACCGGGGGATGCGGGTTCAGGAATCGGAGCTGCGGGACCGGTTCGGCCTGGCTGAACCGGACGACGGGGCTGATGTTCTGCATCCGGTGTCTGCCGGAATGTCAGGTGATGTGGCGATGAACCGCGAGCGCGTCGCCCTGAACCGGGAACACTCCGATGAACTGGCACAGATGGTGGATGATGCCCTGCGTGACTGGCAGAAAACCGGCGAGGCGTTCACGAACCCGGTGCTGACACTGGCGCAGGAATGCGACAGTTTTGATGACTTTCTGAAACGCCTGCCTGAGCTTCAGGAAACGCTGAACGCGGACGACTTTGCCCTGCAACTGGCGGAGGTGTGCTTTAAGGCGCGAGCGCTGGGGGACACCGGTCATGCGTGAAACTCTCATCCCGAAAGAGGCGCTGGCGTGGCTGAAGGCGAAGAAGCTGCGCCCCGGTTTTGATTACCGGGATGTGTGGCGGGAAGAGCACCGGAACAGCTTCACCGTGGCAAAAATGCTGCAACTGGATTTGTTGTCGGATGTGAAAGCCCTTGTGGAAGACGCCCTGCAAAGCGGGCAGACGTTCAGCGAGTTCCGGGAGGCGCTGCAACCGCTGCTGATAAAACGCGGATGGTGGGGCGTACAGGAGATGGATGATCCGCTGACGGGCGAAAGGCGCACCGTACAGCTGGGCAGCGACCGCCGCCTCCGCACGATTTACGATACCAACATGCGCACCGCCCGCGCGGCGGGCCAGTGGGAACGCATTCAGCGGACAAAGCGGGCCATGCCGTATCTGATTTATGAGCTGGGGCCATCCCGCGAGCACCGGGCGGAGCATGTGAAATGGGCGCGTCTGTGTCTGCCGGTAGATCATCCGTTCTGGCAGACACATTTTGCCCCTAACGGCTGGGGCTGCAAATGCACCATCCGTCAGGTCAGCCGTGGTGAGTATGCGCAACTGGTGGCACAGGGCACCATTCACACCGAAGCGCCGGAAATCAGAACTGTTCGCTGGGTGAACAAACGCACGGGCGAAGAGGAAGATGTGCCGGAAGGAATTGATCCGGGCTGGAACTACAATCCCGGCATAAACCGTGAGCAGGAGCTGGCGCGCCAGCTGGCGACAAAACAGGCCCGTTTTGACAGTGAGTAACCCTCCCGCCGTAAATCCCCCTGAAACGCATCAGAAACGCGTTTTTTATTCTGATGGCGTGAATGTGCATTCTGACGTTTTTGAAGATGCTGTGGCGTTTTTGAAGGGGTTTTGAAGGGGGTATTTCCCCGTTTTCAGTGAAGCCGGTAAATCCGGCTTTTTTTCTGCCTTCCGCATACTGACCGTCGGTAACCCCAAACGACGGAGACTGACATGCAACCGGAACTGCTGGCGCTGTGTTTTTCCCTGCCAGAACCCATCCCTGAGCTGACACCCGCTCAACTGCCGGAATGGCTTGAACTCGTTCCTGCGGGTGAGTTCACCGGGCGCGATGGCCGGACGTGGATTAACCGTAATCCGCATGAGGTGGTCGCCCGTTCGTCCGACATCAAAATTCCGGTGGACATTGAACACGCCACCGAAATTAAAGGGCAACGCGGTGATGAAGCCCCGGCGTATGGCTGGGTGGAAGAACTGCGCGTGACGGACAGCGGCACCATTGAAGGCCGTGTTGTCTGGAGCGAGTACGCCCGGTGGATGCTGAGCGAACGCCGTTACCGCTATTACAGCCCGGCGTTTTTCTTTGACGCAGACGGTGTGGTGACGCGCCTGTCCAGCGTCGGGCTGACCAACAAACCTAACCTGGATTTTCCTGCACTGAATACGGAGAAAAACCCGATGACAGTACCTGAGCAAATCACCGGCCTGCTTGGGCTGGCTGAATCTGCCACGGTAGACGATACCGTGGCCGCCATTAAACAACTTCAGGAGAACGAACAGGTGGCGCTGAACCGCGCACAGACACCTGACCTGACGAAGTTTGTACCGGTGGAAACCCACAATCTGGCACTGAACCGTGCCGAAACCGCAGAACAACGCCTTCAGCAACTGGAAGAGAAGGAAGCAGAAGCGCTTGTGGATGCGGCCATCGAAGCCGGAAAAGTGGCCCCGGCAAACCGTGACATGTTCCTTGCCACCTGCCGTACGGAAGAAGGCCGCAAACAGTTTGCGGAGTACACCAAAGGTGCACAGCCGCTGGTGAACAACGACAAGCCCAGCCAGGGCAAGGATAAACCCGCGCAGACACTGACCGACGCCGAACTGGCGATGTGCCGCAGCATGGGTATTACCGGGGAAGAGTTCCTCGCCGCTAAACCGAAACAGGAGAATAACTGATGGGAGCAGTCACTTCCGAAGTCCTTCACGCGCTGACCACCTGCCTGAGCGCCGCTTATACCCGTGGTCTGAGTGGTGTCACCCCACAGTGGCAGCGCATCGCCTCTGAAATCCCGAGTTCGTCCGCCTCCAATACCTACGGCTGGATGAAAGATTTACCGGAGATTAAGGAATGGGTCAGCGCCCGTCAGATGGCAACGCTGGACGGTTATGGTTACACCCTGGCGAACAAAACCTGGGAAAGTTCGATCCGCGTTAAACGCGAACACATTGAAGACGATCAGATTGGTCAGTACAGCATTATCGCTGAACGCTATGGCCGCCAGACATCGGAGTTCCCGGACAAGCTGTGTTACCCCCTGCTGTGTGCCGGGTTTAACACCCTGTGTTTTGACGGTCAGAACTTCTTTGATGAAGACCACCCGCTGGGCGACGGCACCTACAGCAACGTTGTCGGCACCCCGGCATCAGACAAGGGCGAACCGTGGTTCCTGATTGATGATTCTCAGGTACTGAAACCCATCATCTGGCAGACGCGACGCGCCTTTAAGTTTGAAGCCCTGGATGATCTGAACAGCGAGCACACCTTCAAGAATAACGAGTTCCTGTACGGAGTGGACGGTCGCTGTAATGCGGGCTTCGGCTTCTGGCAGACCGCCGTCGGTTCCCGTGCGGCACTGACAGCGGAGAACTACGAGAAGGCCAGCAATCTGCTGCTGGGTATGAAAGGCACCAACGGTGAACCGCTGGGCATCCGCCCGACCACCCTTGTGGTGGGACCGAAAAACCGCGCGGCGGCGAAGCGCATCATTGACGCCATGCTGGTTAACGGCGGCGATTCCAACATCTGGTACAAGGATGTGGACATCGTGGTCAGTCCGTTCATCACCACCCCTGCATAACCCGTCATCCGTAATCTGTTGTAACCCGCAGTTAAAAGGCGCTGTGAATGCCCTTTTAACTGCCTTTTAAAAGGCAGAGTCATGAGTGAAAAAGCAGGAACCAAAGGCGCGAAAGCCGCAAAGAACAGCGCAGCACAGGAAAACCCGGCACCGCTGGCAGACGTTATTGTGGCTGACGGTCAGGCGAATGAACCACGTCCGGCTGAAGACCCGGTTACTGTACAGGGTGACGCCCCTGTCCGGCTGAACGTCCGGGCCGTGTCTGAAAACGGGTTCTGGCGCTGTGGCCGTTTCTGGTCACATGCCGGTGAGGATGTGGCGGTGACCGCTGCGGTTGCCACCCGCCTGATGGCAGAGCCGAATCTGATTGTCCGGGAAACGGAGAAAGGCTGATGGGGTATATCACGCAGGAAGACCTGTTACGCGCGGACGGCAATCTTGTCTGGAACATGGCGATTAACCGGGAAACCAACGAACTGGATGAAGACAAAATCCGTCAGGCCATCAGTGATGCCGAAGCAGAAATTGATTCGTTTCTGTCCCGCCGCTACCAGCTGCCGCTGGGAGTGACGGAAATCCCGCGCCCGCTGCAACGCGTGGCGGCATCGCTGGCGTTTTACTGGTTGTCAGAGCGTGACAATCAAATCACAGAGCTGATCCAGAAACGCTACGACGACGCCATTAAAACCCTGCGTGAGATGGCGAACGGCACCCGTGACCTGGGTCTGCCGACGTATGCCACCCCGGCAGAAACCGACCACGGGAAGATCATTGTGGTGGGTGCCAATGCCCGGCTGTTCACCCGTAACAACCTGAAAGGGGTGCTGTGATGGGGATTTCTGTACAGGTCAGCGGTGACCAGCGTCTGGAGGATATCCGCCGCGCCGTTGAAAAGCTGACAGATGGTTCATTGCAGGCAGAGCTGCTGGAAAGCATCGGTGCGGTGGTGGAATCACAGACCCGCCGCCGCATCATCGATGAGAAAAGCAGTCCGGGCGGCGAACGCTGGCCGGACTGGTCTGACGGGTACAAAAAGACCCGCCACGGCAACCAGAGTCTGCTGCGCGGTGAAGGCCATCTGCTGGAGAGTATCCAGTACATCGTGGAAAACCGCGTGGTGCGTATCGGTTCACCGCTGGATTATGCCCGCATCATGAATGACGGCTTTTCCGGCAGTGTGCCGGTCAGCGCCCACAAACGGCTTATCTCGCAGTGTTTCGGGCGGGCGCTGAAATATCCGGTCTGGCAGACCGTCGGCGCACATAACCGCATGATGAACATTCCGCAACGTGAATTTCTGGGGCTGTCTTCTGCCAATCAGCAGGAGCTGCAACAGGTTATCAGTCATTTCTGGAAGGAGGTTCTGCCATGACAGAACAACGCCCTGAACTGCGCACACCGGGGAGCACCGTTGCGGCCGCAGAGCGCATTGTGGCCTGGCTGAAAACAGCACTTCAGGGGAAAACCCCTGACCGGGCCGACGTGGTGGAGCGTCACATCGGCCAGTTCAACAGCCCGGAAGAAGTGAAGCGCTATCTGTCCGGTCGTACCGGCTGTATCCGGGTAGCTGCCCTGCGTGTCCGGGATATCAACCCGCGCGGCGGGCTGTCCGGTCTGGTTACCTGGGTGGCTTACATCATGGCGACGGATTCGTGGGGGTACTCCCGCGACGTGCGCTGTGAAGTGCTGGCCGGAAAGGTGATCAAACGTCTGCTGTCGTCGGATGCCACAGCGGGCATGGGGGCTGAACGCCTGGCTGCTGATGTGCGGGCAGACAACATTTACTCCGCCAGCCTCGACGGGCTGGGTGTCACCATGTGGGCGGTGACGTGGGAGCAGGAATTTCGGCTGGATGAAGAGATTGATCTCGCCGCGCTCCCGGACTTCCTGCGCCTCGGGGCAACGCTGCGTAGCGGTGAACACACTGAAATTAACGACGTGATCCATGTACGGGGTGACGATGGAACAGAAACTGATTAAGCCAGCGCGGGAAAACGTCCGTGTCCGTAAACCGGATGGCGCGCATTTATCCCCGGAAGGGGAACGTCTCGACGTCTGCGCTTACTGGCTGCGCCGTGAAGCCGAGGGAGATGTGGAAATAACCGCGCTTCCGAAAAATAGCAACAAAACCAGAGGGAAAAAATAATGTCGCTGGGTTCAATTCCTGATGATATCCGCGTCCCGCTTGTCTGGATCGATATCGACAATTCACAGGCGCTGGATGGTGCATCCGCGCAAAGCCGAAAAATTCTGGTCATGGGCCATGCGGTATCGTCCGGCAGCGCAGACGCCCTGTCACTGACCCGCATCACCAGTGACAGCCAGGCAGACCAGCTTTATGGCAAAGGGTCGATGCTGGCTGAAATGCTCAAAATGCTGCGCCGTGCCAACACGTACACGGAAACCTGGGCAATGCCGGTTGCCGCGCCTGAAGGCGCTGCCGCAAAAGCCACGCTGACCGTGCTGGGGACAGCGACTGAAGCCGGAACGGTGGCACTGCTGATTAACGGTGTGTCCGTTCAGGTGAGCGTGAGCGCCGGGGCTACGAAGGAAAACATTGCAAAAGCCATTGCTGATGCGGTGACGAAAAAGCCTGCCACGCAGGTGGCCGCTGCGGTGAAGGATGATGCCACGGATACCGTGGAGCTGACCGTGAACTGGCACGGCGTCACCGGCAACGGTGCCGACGTTCGCCTGAACTACTACACCGGTGAAGCCTTCCCGGCAGGTGTGAAGGTGACCGCTACTGCGTTTACCGGCGGCACCGGGACACCGGAAATGGCGGATGCCGTTGCGGCCATCGGCCCGGAGTGGTTTACCGATATCATCGCCCCGTTCACCGACACGAAAAGCCTGAACACCCTGCGTGATGAACTGCTGAACCGCTGGGGGCCGCTCAAAATGATGGAGGCGCAGCTGTGGACGGCGTTTCGTGGCACGCACGGGGAAACCGGCACGTTTGGTGAAACCCGCAATGACTGGCTGATTAGCTGTATCGGCACCAACCTGTCACCGCATCCGGCGTGGATGTGGGCCGCGTCATACGGCGCAACGGCAGCGTATCACCTTGCCATTGACCCGGCGCGTCCGCTTCAGACGCTGGTCCTGACCGGCATTCTACCGTCTGCGCGTAATGTTCGCTGGGATATGCCGGAACGTAACCTGCTGCTGCATGACGGCATTGCCACGCACATGGTGGACGCCGGGGATAACGTCTGCATCGAGCGTGAAATCACCATGTACCGGGTTAACCAGTACGGTGATGCGGATGTGTCGTACCTAGATGTGCAGTCCCCCGCCACGCTGGGCCGTATCCGTTACATCATCAAAAACCGTTTCACGAACCGTTATCCGCGCCACAAGCTGGCAGATGATGACGTGCTGGACTCACTGGATGCGGGGCAGCCGGTGATGACGCCGAAGCTGTGCACCGCAGAGCTGCTGGATATCTGCCAGACCGAACTTATTCCTGCGGGCCTTGTGGAGAACTTCAGCGATTACAAGGACACGCTTCAGGTGACACGCGACAGCAGCGATAAAAACCGCCTGAACTTTATCTGCCACCCGAATCTGGTGAACCAGCTGCGTGTGCTGGCAGGCCTGATTCAGTTCAAACTTTAAGGGGGCCGCATGGCAAAAATTCTTGGCATGGCGACCATTCGCGTGAATGGCCGCGAAATTAAAACCGAGGGGAAATCCACGCTGAATCCGGGCGGCTTCAGTCGCACCCAGCATATGGGCGGCGGCAAGGTCTGGGGCATCTCCAGCAAGATGGCCTCGCCGTCCATCAAGGTGACCATTGCGGCGGCAGCGGATATGGACGTGATTGAAATCAGCAGCTGGGAAGATGTCACGGTGATGTTCTACGGCGACAACGGCCTGAACTACATGATGACGGGTTCCGCCACGGATAATCCGGCAGAGCTGGACGAGGATTCCGGCACCATCAGTGCCAACTTTATCGGTGAAAAATGCGTGAAGGTGTGACATGGCTGAAATGGAATTTGAACTGAAACACGGGCTTCTGACCGGCAAAGGCACGGCAGATGAAACCCTGCATAAAACCGTGAAACTGCGCGAGCTGACCGCCAGTGACGTGATTGATGCGCAACTGGCCGCAGAACGCGTGGTACTGGGCGAGAACGGAAAGGCGGTGGCCTACTGCTCTGAAGTGCTGATGGGGCTGGAGATGATGCGCCGTCAGGTTGCGGCCATCGGCAGCATTCCCGGCCCGCTGGACATGAAACAGCTGCGAATGCTCCACCCGACAGACCTTGAGCTTATCAGCACCAAAGCTGCTGCGCTGGATGAAATGCTTGAGGAGGTGGCAACGCGGGGGCGAACTGATGCCGCTGGCGGCGGCACTGATGAACCTGCTGGTTAACCTGTCCCAGCGATTCAGCATTCAGTACCTGGAACAGCTGCCCCTGCGGCAGCTGTTCCGCCTGATAAAGCAACTGGAGAAACAGCATGGCAACAGGTAACCGTCTCAGCACGGAAATCATGATCAACCTTGCCGGGAACCTGACCGCCAAAGCCCGGCAGTACGGCGCAAATATGTCGCAGTTCGCCCGGAATCATCAGAAGGCCATGCGCCTTGTCAAAGCCACAACGGAGGCCGCAGGACGCGGCCTTGATACGCTGGGTAACCGCTACACGGCAATGATAGCCGGGCTTGGCAGTAGCCTTACCATCAAACAGGTTGCCGATTTTGATGCGCAGATGCGCCGGATGGGTACGGATGCCCAGTTAACCACTGAACAGGTAAAGACGCTTCACGACAAAATCAGGGATGTATCGAACCAGAAAGATATTCGTATTGATGCTTCTGCGCTTGGTCAGGGGGCCAGCGAACTTCTGGGGAAAACCGGTGATTATCAGTATGTGGTGGACAACCTCCGCAACATGGGGTTGATGATGCAGGCGTTCGGTGTTGACGGACAGGTTGCAGCCGGACTGATGGCCCAGTTCTGGGAAAAAAACGTCCGGGGCGCTGATGCGGTCAATAACATGATGGACAGGCTGTATTCGCAGTTCGCAGTGGGGTCTGTCAGCGTTGCCGATGTTGCCCGCGCTGCCCCGAAACTGTTTTCCATCATTCAGGATCAGGGACCGGAAGCCATTGCCCAGATGGGGGCATTTGCTCAGGTGTTCGCCAAAAACAAAGGCAGCATTGATGAGACGGTAACCAGTATTCAGGCCATGTATGCCTCCCTGTCGGACAAAAAGAACATCGAGTTCCTGAAAAAAAACGGCGTTGATGTTTTTGTCAAAGGCACAAAAGACATCAAAAAGCCCTATGAACTGATGATGGAAATCCTTAAACGGGCCAAATACGACCCGCTGAAACTTCAGGATGTGTTTGATCAGACCGGGATGCAGGGGATTAAGGCGCTGCTTAACCCTGAAAACCGGGAACTGCTGGAGAAAATGATTTACGGCACGATTGAGCTGGGGTCCACGCAAAAGGCCGCACAGACCAATGCCGAAGGCTTTAATGCTGCCATGCAATCACTGAATAACGAATGGCAACGTTTTGCTGAAGGGCAACTGGCAAAGCCCGTTCAGGACCTGGCGGATGCGCTCAACAGCGTGGACCAGGATACCGTCCAGAACTGGTTGCAGGTGGGTAAATATATAGCGATTGCGCTGGGTGGCATTATCGCCATCAGAAAGACGTATCAGTTCGGTAAAACCATCCACGACATCATGAATCCCAAAGGGAAAGGCAAAGGGATACCCAGTGGCATTACAGATGTTTTCGGCTCCGGTGTGATGCCGGTTTATGTGGTTAATATGGGCAGTGGCGGGATGAATGGTAATACCGGAGGTCTGCCGGATGCGCCGGATTCATCGCGCAATCCCCGCAACTCCCGCAACCCACGTGGGCCAAAGACGCCAGCGCTGGTTACACCACAAACGGCATCAGGATTTAATCTCCTTGACATGGTGCTCTCGGCTTTCCCAAAGAACAAAGAGGAAGCTGATGCGCTAATCGCACGGGTTCAGGAAAACAACAACCGCCCGACGGTATGGACGGATATCAAGAACTGGTTTAACTCTCTGGAGAAAAAGAACATCGCCGCGCCGTCGCCCTGGGATGTTCTGCAATCCACGCAGAACGCACCATTCGTTCCGCAGCAGTTGCAGGGGGAAATCCGTGTGGTGGTGGAAGGTGACGCCCGCGTGAAAAGCGTCAGAGTGGATCAACCCGGCGTCAGACTCAGTGCGCAGGCTGGCGTCACCAGCGTGGAGCAAGGGTAATGACAACGAGCAAAGGCAAATGGGACGGGCTGCGCGATGCCTCGTTTCGCGGTGTCCCCTTCTTTCTGGTGGATACGGAAGGCACCGGTGGCCGTCGTGCCATTCCCCGTGCGTATCCCCGGCGCGAAACCGCCTGGACGGATGATAACGGGGCCGTTCCGGGACAACAGCAGATTAACGCAAAGCTGCCAGGTAAAAACTTCCAGGATGATTTAAACGCCCTTTTAGACGCGCTCAATACCCCCGGCCCCGGCGAGCTTATCCACCCGTGGTTCGGGATACAGACCGTACAGGTTGGCAAGGTCACCCATCGCCTCAGCACGGAGGAAGACGGCATTGCGTATGTCACCTTTGAAGTGTTTGAGGCAGGCGAGCGCCTGTTCCCGTCTGCGGCGGATAACACGCAGCAGGAAGTGCTGACGGGTATTGATGCGGTAAAAGCGGCCATTGACGATGGCGACTGGTTCGGCGCACTTGACGGGCTGGGTGAGATGGCCGACAGCTTTCTGGCTGATATGGAGAACCTTGTGGCTAATCTGCCCACACTACCGGCTGCACTGAATCAGTGGATGGACAGGCTGAACCATTTTAAGGAGATGGCCGGAACCATCATTGCCACGCCGGGGCGTCTGGTCAGTGAGCTGTCCTCGTTCATCGACGGCGTGGTTGATCTGGTGACGGAACCCCCCGAAGCACTGGCGGTTTACACGACATTACGCAACCAGTGGGCCGGAGAACGCGCCCGACAGGTTGCCACCGGCGCATTGCCGGAAGATATCACTGTGAAGCCTGGCAGCGTGGCAGACGGCGAAATCGGCTTTGCCATCGGTCTGTCACCGGGTTATCAGCCGGTATCTGACAGCCTGCAAAAGAACATTGATGACTTCCGCCAGGTGGTTGTGCTGGAAACCCTGCTGGGACAGGCAAATGCCGTGGCCTCGATGACGTTCGATACCAGTGATGCGGCATTATCTGCCGGTGACACGCTGGCGGCTGAACTGCATGAGCAGGCGGTGGCGGCGGTGGAAAATAACCAGCGGGCATTATGGCGAACGCTGCGCGATTTACGGCAGACCGTGATTACGGATGCCCGCGAGTGTGCCGCCCGTCTGCCGGAAACCCGACAGGTGACGCTGACCACAACCACATCTGCCGCATTGCTGGCATGGCGCGAACATGGTGACACAAGCCGACGGGATGAAATCGTGCAGCGTAACCGCCTGCGCCATCCGTCATTCATACTGCCAACGCAACCTGTGGAGATTACCGACTGATGGAATCCGTGATTCTTACCGTTGACGGCAAACTGTGGGAAGGCTGGACGGAAATGTCCATCAGCCGTTCCCTGAAGGCGATTGCCGGTGAGTTTGTTCTCAGTGTGACAACCCGCTGGTCAGCGGCGGCACCGCGCGTGATTCGTGAGGGGCAACCCTGCACGGTCAGGCTGGGCGCGGATACCGTGCTGACGGGGTATATCGATGATTTTATCCCCAGCTATGACGCAGATAACGTGGAGATTCGTGTCATGGGGCGCGACAAAACCGGCGACCTGGTTGACTGCTCTGTGGTGCATTCGTCCGGGAAATGGAAAGGCGTGCGGCTGGAACAGGTGGCGGCTGATGTCTGCCGCCCGTTCGGGATAACCGTCATCACGGAAACCCCGACCGGAGAGGCGTTTGCGTCTGTCGTTCTGGAACAGGGTGAAACGGGATTTGAACTGCTCGACCGGCTGGCAAAACAGCGCGGCGTTCTGCTGACGTCTGACGGAGCGGGTAACCTGATTATCACCCGTGCATCTTCCGTTCGCGCGGGTGTGTCACTGGTGCTGGGAGAAAATATCCTCGCCGCCCGTGGGCGCTTCAGCTGGCGGGAGCGTAACAGCCAGTACATCATCAAGGGCACCACCAGTGCCGGTGGCAAACTGTGGGACAGCCAGCCTGCCTCGATGGTGGGCGGTCGCCAGTACATCATCGAAGACCCGGAAATTAACCGTTACCGCCCGCGCATTCTGGTCAATGAAGACAGTCTGACCGTGGGCGGGGCCAGCATTCGCGGAGAATGGTACAAAGCCCGGATGCTTGGAGAGGCTCGCACAACGGAAATCACGGTGGCAGGCTGGCGCGAACAGGGCGACAGCGGCCCGCTGTGGCAGACCAACCGCCTTGTCGATATCGACGACAGTATTCAGAACCTGAAAACCACCTGGCTGATATCCGGGGTGACCTGGACGGATGGCGCACAGGGGCGGATGACGGTTCTGGCGCTGGTTCCGCCTGAATCACTGGATATGCCGGAAATGAAAGCGAAGACGAAGAAAACAAAGGCGGTGGCCACATGGGATTAAACGCCATTGCCCGCCGTTTGCGGCTGATGGTTGACCGTGCCATTGTCCGCATGGTGTCTGACAGTCTGGAGCGGCAGAACCTGCAAATCCAGACGCTGGCAGACGCCACTGATGACGATGTGGAACGCTTCCAGAATTACGGTTTTACTTCCGTTCCGCCGGAAGGTTCTGAAGCCATTGTGCTGGCCGTTGGTGGACGGCGTGATGGTCTGGTTGCCATTGCGGTGGAAGACAAGCGATGTCGCCCTAAAGACCTGTCCCCCGGCGATGTCCGGCTGTATCACCAGGACGGCAAATCACACATCACCCTGAAGGAAAACGGCGTCATTCAAATCACAGGAGAACAATTAAACGTTTCAGGGAAAACGGTAAATCTCACCGCCGACGAATTGCTGAATATTATCGGTAAACAAATGAAATTCGTCGGTCCCTGTGAATTTACTGAAGATGCCATAATCAACGGTAAATCTTTCATCAAACACATTCATAAGGACGGCGACAATGAGAAGACATCACCGCCCGTATGACGACCGGAATCCGCTGGAATAATACTCTCTCACGGGGTGACATCACCGTCACCCATAACGGCCTCTCACGGGATGAGGGGCTGGTCACTCAGGTTCTTATCTGCCTTTTCACCGATGCCCGTGCTGATGACGATGACGTCATTCCTGACGGCTCCGGCGACCCGCGCGGCTGGCCGGGCGACACGTACAGCGATTTTTCGTGGGGTTCCCGCCTGTGGCTGCTTGAGCGCGAAAAGCTGACGGAAGATGTCCGCCTGCGCGTGGAGGATTACGCGCGACTGTCCATGCAACCGCTGCTGCGGGCCGGTTACGCCCGTAACGCCACCGTCACGGCCAGAATCATCGTCCCTGACCGTATTGCCTTTCAGGTGGTGTTAACCCGCCCGGACAAAACCACGCTCACAATCGAAATCACCCGCCGATGGGAGGCCACCATTAATGCCGTATGAAATCCCCACGCTGGGCAAACTGATTGCCGACGGCGAAAAAGATATTGCGTATGAACTCGGCCTGCAAAAGCTGCCGCCTGTCAGTGTTGAGCAGGCGCTGAACGTGTCGTTCAGCAGTCAGGTCCGGGATTTATACGACCATCAGAGCTGGATTAAGGACCAGATAATTCCGTCCACCGCGTCTGATGATGAAACCATTATCAAAACAGCAACGTATGAAGGGGTTATCCGCAAGCAGGCAACCTTTGCCAGCGGGCCGGTGACCTTCACCAGTCAGTCCCCCATTCCGGCAGAAACCCGGATGCAGTCCGACACGAACCAGGTGTATCAGGTGCTCACATCCGGCGAGGTACAGGACGGCGAGGTCACCGTCATCGTGCAGGCTGAAGAAGCCGGTGTGGCGGGCAATCTTGCTGCCGGTTCGGTTCTGACCCTGCTGTCCCCGTTGCCCGGAACGGGCAGCACCGGTGCAGTGGTGAATAGCGGTATTACCGGCGGCGCAGATATTGAATCCATCGCAGAGCTGCTGGACCGTCTGCTGTATGTGCGCCGCAATCCCCCGGTGGGCGGTGCACTGCATGATTACGTCATCTGGGCGCGTGAAGTGCCGGGCGTCAGCCGCGCGTGGGCGTGGGATGCGTGGCACGGCCCCGGCACGGTCGGGCTGGCATGGCTTTATGATGACCGTGAAGACATTGTGCCGACCCGCGAAGACCTGAAGACAATGGAGCAGTATCTGTTCTGCCACAAACACCCGGCCACCGGCGTGATGGTGGGTAAACCGGGCGGCATCGAGGTCTGGCCGGTGCAGGTCAGGCTGAAGAAGCTCGACCTGTCCATCCGTCTGACACCGGACAGCCAGGCGAACAGGAACGCCGTCCGGGCAAACCTGACCGCATTACAGAAAACGCTGGCCCCCGGTCAGATGTTGCCGGTGTCCTCGCTGCGCACGGCCATCGGTATGACGTCCGGCATCGCGGACTACTTCCTGAACATCGGGGAAGACACTACCAGTGATGTGGATGAGCTTATCACCATCGGGGAGGTGACATGGCTCACAGTGTGACGGAATGGCTGACCGCACTGCAACAGGTCATGCCACGGGGTAAGGCATGGCCGCGTGATAACGACGCGGATTTAAACCGCTTTTTAAGGGCGCTTGCAGAGCGTTTAACCCGCGCTGAATACGACGCCTCGCGTCTGCATGTGGAGATGCGACCGGAAACCACGCTCCAGCTGCTGCCGGAGTGGGAGCAATATCTGGCGCTACCGGAATGCGGAATTGCCGCCACCACAACGGAAGCCCGCCGCCGGGCCGTGGTGGAGAAATACCGCCGCAAAGGCGGGCTGGCAACCTGGCAGATTGAAGCCGCTGCGGCGGCGCTGGGCTTCACCATTAAGGTGACGGCCGTTCTGCCGCATCACTGTCTGCGTGACTGCATGTACCCGCTGCATCCGGCGCGGTATCGCTGGCTGCTGAAAGTAGAAGTCCCGGATAAAGATGCCGGACGGTTTACCTGTATTGATGACGTTATGACGCCATTAATCAGCGAACGCACCCGCGAGCTGGAATGCCTGCTGAAGCATTACCGGCTGGCGGGCACGGAATATGAATATTATTACACCGGAGAATAATTTATGTTTCATGTGGATAATCCGACGGGTGTGCCGGTAATGCCACCTGTCGCGGTTGAATTAAGCAAAACAACGCTTTATTTCACCGAAGGCGGGAATGGTATTCCGCCCACTTATCCGGGGCCGGACTGGTTTAATATTATTCAGTCTGAACTGCTGGAAATTCTCCGGCAGGCAAATATCAAACCGGATAAAAATACCACCAACCAGATTATGACGGCGCTGAAAAAACTGTTTATTACGAACAGTGGTTCAGCCAGTGCCATTGCCGGATTAACCGGTCAGAATAATACGTTCCCGTATTTTACCGGCAAAGACACAATGGCATTGACGCCGCTCAGTGCTTTTGTGCGCGGTATTCTGGGTAAAACCACAGCCGGTGAAATTATCGACGCACTTTCATTGCGTGACACGGTAAATAAAGCCAACAGTGCCGTGCCGAATACCCGCAGGGTCAATGGCATGGCCCTGTCTACAGATATCACTGTCAGCAATATCAGCGGCAACGCCGGAACGGCAACCCGCCTTCAGACGGCCCGCAGAATTAATAATGTGCCCTTTGATGGCACCCAAGATATCACCATCACCGCTACTGGTGTACAGGATATCAGGCTGGGAAGTCAGAGGGTCGACGGGCACTATGACGATGATTTTACCGTTCCTTCGGGGTATGTCGTGGTTGGTGGTGATGTTGCCCCGTCATCAGCACTAAAACTGTATTCAAGACCTCTTCAGAAATTAATTAACGGCACCTGGTATAACGCATCGAGTGTATAACAATGTTGCATTTAAAAAATATTACTGCGGGTAATCCGAAAACGGCAGAGCAATATCAGATGACAAAGCGGCATAGTATTGTCTGGCTTTTTTCGGAGGACGGCAAAAACTGGTATGAAGAACAGAAGAACTTTGCCAGTGACACTATAAAAGTGGCCTACAACGAAAGAGGGCGTGTGGTGTGGGTCGGTAAGGATGTGACAGGTATCGAACCCACCAACGTCAGCATCATTGAGCTACCGGATATTACTACTAACCGCCGCATCACTGCGCCGGGTTACTGGTTTTACCGCAATGATGAATTTGTTTTTGACTACAAACTAAAAGCGGAAGACGAGCGCGACACCCTGTTAAAACAGGTCAGCATCATGACCGGCGAGTGGGAAAAGGATTTATTGCTGGGGTTAATCAGCGACGAAGATAAAGAAAACCTGAAAGCCTGGCGCATTTACGCAAAGGAATTACAGGCGATGGATTTAAGCACGATTACTGATAAAGCCACATATAACGCCATCAACTGGCCGGAGCGTCCCGATGCCGCAGCTTAAAGGTGTGATTAAAACGCCCACGGGAGAACCGCTGGGCGGCGCAACCATTACACTGACCTCCCTGCACAACCGTGCAGGGATTCTGAAAAGTGTTTTCAGTCACGTCACCACACAGAACGGGGAATACGACTTCCCCGTTCTGCCGGGCGTGTACAGCGTTCGCCTGACACAGAGCACACAGCGCCTTTCAGAAATCGGTGTCATCCGCGTTTATGAAGATTCAACGGACGGTTCGCTGAATGACTTTCTGGGCGCAACCGATATTGACCTGCGCCCGGAAGCCCTGAAGAAATTCGAAGAGCTGGCGCAACAGGCGCAGCAAAGCGCAGAAAAAGCAGGAGAGCATGCCACCGCTGCTGAACAGGCCCGCCAGGATACAGAAACGCTCGCTGGGGAAATACAGCAGGATGCAGAAGAAATTGCGGGTAATGTGCAGAAAGCTGAAAAGCTGGCCTCTGAAACAAACCAGAATGCCGCCCGCGCAGAGCAGGCCGTCAAGGATGCCGATAAGATAGTCCAGAAAGCGGTCGATAAACTTGCTGATGCCGCAACGCTGACCGGTGAGGCAAAAGCCAG
>NZ_VNXE01000122.1:0-724 GCF_009820115.1 Escherichia sp. HH41S | reverse complement strand
TGCTGAGCCTGCAGCATCAGTCGCATGGGTTGCCGCCTCACGGGCTGATGTGCCGGCATCGCTGGCTGACTTCTTCGCGGCTGCCGTGTTCTGTGCCACCGCGGACGCGTTACGCGCCACCTCTTCCACCATCAGTTCAAAACGGCGCAGTGCCTCAGGACGGGCATCATCCTCCGTCATGGCACCGAGAAAATCATTCAGCGTACCGGGTCGGGAATCTTCATACACGGTGATGGTCCCGGCATGTGACGGCGGGAATCCCTCCACCAACAGAATAACGCTGTACTGCCCGTACTCAACGTCCATGCTGTAACGCCCGGCTTCATCCGGATTTTCTGAGGCCAGCGTGTTCACTACCACCGTGGTGCTGTTACGTTTTGCTTTCAGCTGGATTGTGCAGTTCTGTACCGGTTTTCCTGTGCCGTCTTTCAGTACACCTGAAATCTTTACTGCCATATTCACCCCACAAAAAAGCCCGCCTGAACCGGCGGGCTGTCATAACACTGTGTTACCTGGCTAATCAGAATTTATAACCGACACCCACGATGAAACCGTCAGTGCGCCAGTCACCACTGCCGGAGCCTTCATAAGCAATATCAATGGCCACGGATTCGGTCGGGTTAAACTGCACGCCAGCTCCCCACGCCAGAGACGTGTTGCTGTGGCGACCGTCATCACTTCCGGTCAGCACGTCGTGCGTTTTCCCCTTGTTGTCAGTTACGCG
>NZ_VNXE01000030.1:0-747 GCF_009820115.1 Escherichia sp. HH41S | reverse complement strand
GACGTGTTCCTGAAACGCCTGACGGCTCCCACCATTACCAGCGGTGGAAATCCGCCGGCATTTTCCCTGACACCAGACGGAAAGCTGACCGCTAAAAATGCGGATATCAGCGGTAATGTGAATGCAAATTCAGGGACGCTCAACAATGTCACGATTAATGAAAACTGTCAGATTAAGGGGAAACTGTCAGCCAATCAGATTGAAGGCGATATTGTCAAAACGGTCAGCAAGTCTTTCCCCCGCACGAACAGTTATGCCAGTGGCACCATCACGGTAAGAATCAGTGATGATCAGAAATTTGACCGGCAGGTCATGATACCGCCAGTGTTATTCCGCGGTGGTAAGCATGAGAATTTCAACAGTAATAACCAACAGTCATACTGGTATTCAACCTGCCGGTTAAGAGTGACCCGCAATGGTCAGGAGATTTTTAATCAGTCCACGACGGATGCTCAGGGCGTATTTTCCTCAGTTATAGATATGCCTGCCGGACAGGGGACGCTGACACTGACATTCACCGTATCTTCATCAGGAGCGAATAACTGGACACCAACAACCAGTATCAGCGATCTGCTGGTTGTGGTGATGAAAAAATCCACAGCAGGTATCAGTATCAGCTGAATTTTATAACCCATAACGGGCGTCAGAAATGACGCCTTTTTTATTGCAGAAAAGCGAGAGGTAATTATGCGTAAACTTTATGCCGCCATTTTGTCCGCAGCCATTTGTCTGGCCGTATCCGGTGCG
>NZ_VNXE01000094.1:0-812 GCF_009820115.1 Escherichia sp. HH41S | reverse complement strand
AATGGCCCCGAAGGGCCATGATTACGCCAGTTGAACGGACACGAACTCATCAGGATCAGCCAGCAGCATCAGCGGTGCTGACTGAATCATGGTGAACTCTCGCGCCGGATCGCCGGATGTCTTCCAGTTTTTCGGATAACGGGGAGACGCATTAATACCCTCACTCAATGCGTCCGCATCCTGAATGCAGCCATAGGTGCGCAGACCGCGTGCCTGAGTGTTCCCCAGTACCATCGTGTTGTCCGGCAGGAAGTTCTTTTTGACGCCGTTTTCCACGTACTGTCCGGAATACACGACGATGGCCACATCGCCATACATCCCCTTATAGGACACCGCTTTACCCAGGTCTTTCACCGCTGTCTCCAGCTCGGAATGAGAGCCGCGACGGGTATCCAGCTTCTCCTTGACGGCTTTGAAGGAACGGAACAGCGCCCAGCCTTTCGGATCAAACACGATGATATTCACCACTCCGCTGGCGTTCAGCGCGTAGGCTTCGATATCGTCGGTCGGGTCATACGTGGACTTGTCACGCTTGCTCCACTCCGTGCCGCCGGACTGCGTGATGTTGTTCGCCGCACTGCGGCCCATATCCACCTCAACCGGATCGAAGGCTTCACCGGTCATGGTGTATTTGCCCTTGAGCACGGCAGAAACTGCCTGCATCTCTTCGACCTGAGCAATGGCCAGCTCTTCGTCACGCATGTTCTGCAGGATGATGCGACGGCGGCGGTAAGCCGGGTCCGCCAGATTCTGCGGATCTTCATCCGGCAGGCGACGCAGGGTCATCTGCGGATTCACTTCATGCTTGGGTT
>NZ_VNXE01000013.1:0-819 GCF_009820115.1 Escherichia sp. HH41S | reverse complement strand
TGCTTGGGTTTGACATATCCCGGCGTAAATTCAGAGGTGGAGCCGCCACGGGAACGGATAACCTCACCGGAAACAATCGGCGAAACGTACAGCGCCATGTTTACCAGTCCCGGAATTTGTGAGAGATAGACTTTCTCCGTAGTGAAGGGATAGCTCTCACGGAAAAAGAGACGCAGAAACAGCGGATCAAACTTAAATTTCTGCTCATTTGCCGCCAGCAGCTGGGCGGTTGTGTACATCGACATAAAAAAATCCCGTAAAAAAAGCCGCACAGGCGGCCTTTAGTGATGAAGGGTCAGGTTAAACGATGCTGATTGCCGTTCCGGCAAACGCGGTCCGTTTTTTCGTCTCGTCGCTGGCAGCCTCCGGCCAGAGCACATCCTCATAACGGAACGTGCCGGACTTGTAGAACGTCAGCGTGGTGCTGGTCTGGTCAGCATCAACCGCCAGAATGCCAACGGCAGCACCGTCGGTGGTGCCATCCCACGCAACCAGCTTACGGGTGGAGGTATCCAGCATCAGCGGGGTCATTGCAGGCGCTTTCGCACTCAATCCGCCGGGCGCGGTTGCCGTATGTGCCGGGTCACTGTTGCCCAGCGGCTGGTAATGGGTAAAGGTTTCTTTGCTCGTCATAAACATCCCTTACACTGGTGTGTTCAGCAAATCGTTAACGGCATCAGATGCCGGGTTACCTGCAGCCAGCGGTGCCGGTGCCCCCTGCATCAGACGATCCAGCGCAGTGTCACTGCGCGCCTGTGCACTCTGTGGTGCAGCTGCCAGAATGCGGCGGGCCGTTTCCACGGTCATACCGGGGGTTTC
>NZ_VNXE01000033.1:0-230806 GCF_009820115.1 Escherichia sp. HH41S | reverse complement strand
TGCCGAACTCAGAAGTGAAACGCCGTAGCGCCGATGGTAGTGTGGGGTCTCCCCATGCGAGAGTAGGGAACTGCCAGACATCAAATCAAGCGAAAGGCCATCCGAAAGGATGGCCTTTTTGTGTTTCGAATCCATGTACAACTTAATGGATCACCTGCGATAAAAATGCCCTCGTACGCTCTGATTTAGGATGCGCAAAAAACTCATCAGGTGTAGCTTGTTCCACTATATCCCCACGATCCATAAAAATCACCCGATCAGCGACGGTTCGCGCAAACCCCATCTCGTGCGTTACGCACAACATTGTCATACCTGACTGCGCCAGCCCAATCATTGTATCCAGCACTTCTTTCACCATCTCCGGATCGAGCGCAGACGTAGGTTCGTCAAACAGCATGATCTTTGGTTTCATACAAAGTGAACGTGCTATGGCAACGCGTTGCTGCTGACCACCAGAAATCTGTCCCGGAAACTTCTGGGCATGTTCGGCAATTCTCACCCGCTCAAGGTAATGCATCGCCAGAGCTTCAGCCTCTTTTTTAGGCATCTTGCGTACCCAAATCGGTGCCAGGGTACAGTTCTGTAGAACGGTCAGATGAGGGAAGAGATTGAAATGCTGAAAGACCATTCCCACTTCCTGCCTGACGCGCTCAATATTGCGGATATCTTCATTAAGTTCGATGCCATCCACCACGATCCGTCCCTGTTGATGTTCTTCCAGATGATTAATACAACGAATGGTTGTCGATTTACCGGAACCAGAAGGGCCACACAGAACGATCCGTTCTCCCGGTTGCACGGTTAAATTTATATTTTTCAAAACATGGAATTGCCCATACCATTTATTGACGTTTTCCAGCGTAATCATCGCGTTAGCAGGTTGCAGTAAAATTTGGCTCATAGTGTCCTCAATGCGGTGTACGCCCGGTGTTAAAACGTTTTTCCAGATGTTGGCTATAACGTGACATGCTGAAACAGAAGATCCAGTAGATCAGTGCGGCGAAAACATACCCTTCCGTCGACATACCCAACCAGGCGGGATCAACGGTTGCCTGCTGAACGCTACTGAAAAGATCGAACAACCCGATGATGATCACCAGGCTGGTATCTTTGAAGAGTGCGATGATGGTATTTACCAGCCCAGGAATCACCAGCTTCAACGCCTGTGGCAGAATAACCAGCCCCTGGGTTTTCCAGTAACCCAACGCCAGCGACTCTGCCGCTTCATATTGCCCTTTAGGCAGCGCCTGTAATCCGCCTCGCACGACTTCCGCAACATATGCTGACTGAAACAGGATCACGCCAACCAGCGCGCGGATCAGTTTGTCGATGCTGATGCCTTCTGCCATAAACAGCGGCAGCATGACCGAAGACATAAACAATACGGTGATTAGCGGTACGCCGCGCCAGAACTCGATAAAAATGACTGACAAGATACGCACAATTGGCATATGGGAGCGGCGACCTAACGCCAGTAAAATCCCCCACGGTAGCGCTCCCGCAATCCCAACTGATGCAATAATTAAAGTGAGCGTCAGCCCGCCCCATTGCCTGGTTTCAACCCGCTCAAGACCAAGAAACCCGCCATACATCAGCCACCAGACAATCAGTGGGTAAATCACCGCCCAGACCGCAATATAGCGACCGCGATGCGGGAGTATTTTCCAGAACATTGGTGCGATAGAAACAAGGCCAATCAGTAATGCCAGGTTAATTCGCCAGCGTTGGTCGTGTGGGTAAAGCCCATACATAAACTGACCAAATCGTTCGTGGATGAAGACCCAACAGGCACCTGCTTTTGTGCAGTCGGCACGCGTTGAGCCAACCCAATTAGCCTGCAAAAATGCCCAGTTCAGCAACGGTGGGATCAGTTCCCACATCAGCCACAGACAGCCAATAGTCAGCAGGCTATTGCTCCAGCTGGAGAACAGATTTTTACGCATCCACACCATAGCGCGGTTTGAATTATGGGTCGTCGGGCGCGGGGGATGAGACAGCAATACTTTTGTCATCATGACTCCTTAGCGTTCAACGATCGCGATGCGGCGGTTATAAATATTCATCAGCAGCGAGATAGTCAAACTGATAATCAGATAGACCGACATGGTCATGGCTATCGTCTCGATGGCTTGCCCCGTCTGGTTTAGTACGGTGCCAGCAAACAGCGAAACCATATCCGGATAGCCAATAGCGGCGGCAAGAGAGGAGTTTTTGACGATGTTGAGATACTGGCTGGTTAATGGAGGAATAATCACTCGCAGTGCCTGAGGAATAATGACCTGGCGTAGCGTAACCGGGTTGGGCAATCCCAGTGACCTGGCAGCTTCATGTTGACCATAAGGCACCGCCTGAATCCCGGCGCGGATAATCTCGGCGATAAATGCAGAGGTATAAACCGAAAGCGCCAGCGTTAAGGCTGCCAGTTCAGGAATTAAAACCATCCCGCCGCGGAAATTAAAACCTTGTAGGGCTGGAACATCCCAGTGCAGTGCCGCGCCAAAAAGCCATTGCGCCAGTAAAGGCAAGCCAATGATTAATCCAACGGCGAACGGCCAGGTTCGGCGCAGTTGTCCGGTCTTTATCTGGTGTTTTTTATTAAAGCGATATAGCCCAACAGAAAGGGCTATAGCCATAACAACAGCCAGGATAAATGCAAGGAACCCGTCTCCCAGCTGCGGCGACGGAATATAAAGCCCACGATTGCTTAAAAAGGCCAGATCAAACGCACTCACTGCCTGGCGTGGTCCGGGCAAATTGCGCAACACGGCAAAGTACCAGAAGAAGATTTGCAGTAGCGGCGGAATATTACGGAAGATCTCAATATAAATTGTGGAAAGCTTTCGTAGCAGCCAGTTATCCGAAAGTCGTGCCAGACCGATAAAGAAGCCCAGAACAGAAGCGAATACAATACACAATGCAGAAACCAGCAGCGTATTGAGTAAGCCAACAATGAAAACGCGTCCGTAGGTATCACCCTGCTGGTAATCGATCAAATGCTGGACAATACCGAAGCCAGCGCCGCGATCCAGAAAGGCAAAACCCGAAGTAATGCCACGATTACTGAGATTCGTCACAGTGTTGTGAAATAGCCAACCAACAATGCCGACAACAGCAACAACGGCAAGGATCTGGAATAACCAGGCGCGAACCGTAGGGTTGGCAAAGGAGAGTGAGCCTTTAACGGTTGAGCGGCGATGAGACATAGAAACCTCGGAAAGCATAACGCTGAAGAGAGCGCCGCCGTAGCGACGCTCGTTACCTCACACCGACTTAACGCACGGGCGGCGCGTACTGAATACCGCCGTTATTCCAGAGATTATTTTGCCCACGTTTAATCTTCAGGGGGCTTTCTGAACCTACGTTACGCTCAAAAATTTCCGAGTAATTACCCACCTGTTTGATGATGTTGTAAGCCCATTTATTATCCAGCTTCAGATCTTTACCGTAATCGCCCTCTTTACCCAGCAGATGCGCCATATCAGGCGTTGCAGGATTAGCCGCTTTTTCATCAACGTTTTGCGAATTAACGCCCATCTCTTCAGCATTCAGCATGGCGAAAAGCGTCCAGCGCACTATAGAGAACCATTCATCATCGCCACGACGAACTACCGGGCCAAGCGGTTCTTTAGAGATAACTTCCGGTAAAACAATCCATTCAGCTGGGTTGCTTAATTTGATGCGCAGGGCATACAGTTGTGATTGATCCGAGGCCAGCGTATCGCAGCGACCAGATTCCAGTGCCTTCGCGGATTCGTCAGAGCGATCGAAAGTCACTGGTGTGTACTTCATATTGTTTGCCTTGAAGTAATCGGCGACGTTGAGTTCGGTATCAGTACCCGCCTGAATACAGACTGTTGCGCCATCCAGTTCTTTCGCGCTTTTTAATCCCGCTTTATCGTGCGTCAGGAAACCAATGCCGTCATAATAAGTGACGCCAGTAAATGCCATTCCCATACCGGCATCGCGAGAGGAAGTCCAGGTCGTATTACGGGAGAGCAAATCCACCTCCCCTGACTGTAAAGCCGTGAAGCGTTCTTTTGCAGTGAGCGGGGTATATTTCACTTTCGTGTCGTCACCAAATACAGCTGCCGCAACACCACGACAAACATCTACATCAATACCTGAAAACTTACCGTCAGCATCGGCATAAGAGAACCCAGGTAATCCATCACTGATCCCGCATTGCACAAAACCTTTTTTCTGAACGGCATCAAGCGTCGCGCCAGCATGCGCCTGATTTGCAACGGCAAGCAGCACGCTGGCGGCAGCCAGTGTGGCTATCATCATCTTTTTCATAATGCTTCCTGTGAGGCGAAAATTATCGTTATAGGACGTTTGGGAAACGTCTTTTACCTGTCTGTGGCCATCCTCTTATAAGCAAAAGTAGTGCCAGCTTTTGCGCACGATTTCGCGTCGCAATAAGCTGAGTGTAGACAGGAAATAATAAAAACAGCGCCCCGCAATGGTGCGAAAATGAAACATGCGCCACATTTTGGCGCAAAATATTTACGCATTTTTACTAAGCAGAATAATGATTGTTAGCGTGAGTATATTTCTGGTAGGAAGTGTGAAAATTAAATTGATGCGTTATTTCGAAAGCAGCGAAATAACGCGATATAACATGCTAAATCAGCAGGGAATTACCCAGCAGAATATAGCAATATTTTATCTTATGGAGAGATACTGTATCGTTAAACAGAGCGCGGTACTCCGCGCCCTGTTCAGTTATTTCGACAGAGCGATGATCCCCATCGTCAGGCCAGCAACAGCTGCTGCCCCGCCAGCAATAGCCCCAGCCGTTTCCCAGTTATCCTGAGTCGTGCCTTTCATACAGGTATTGGTGTGAACCAGTCGACCCTGATCGTCATAAACCGGAACGCAGGGCGAATCGTGAGCACAGCCCGCCAGCAATGCGGTGAGCAATGCTACAGGAATTAATCTTTTCATGGTGTTACCTCAGTAATAAACGCTAACGCTTAATAAGTTAACTCTCTTATTAACGAGCTGAATGCCATTTTATCACTGGAGGTTATAAATCTTGCGGCATGAATAATGACAAATTATGTGAATTGTAAAAATAGTGAAGGGAGCGGGAACTATAGAAAGTTTTTAAAGAGTGACTAGAAGAATATCTTATTAATTTTTATGGGTTTCACTGAAGATAATAAAGGCACCCGAAAGCGCCTTTATGTTTCTGATTTATCCTTTAAAGCAACGGCGGATAACAACAAAGAACACCGGCACGAAGAAGATTGCCAGCAACGTTGCAGAGACCATCCCGCCCATTACCCCGATACCCACTGCGTTCTGCGCGCCACTGCCGGCACCGTTACTGATAGCTAGCGGTAATACGCCGAGAATAAAGGCGAGAGAGGTCATCAGGATAGGACGCAGACGCATACGTACTGCCACCAGTGTCGCTTCAACAACACCTTTACCCTCTTTCTCCATGAGATCTTTAGCGAACTCAACAATCAAAATAGCGTTTTTGGCCGACAAGCCAATTGTCGTTAGCAAGCCCACCATAAAGTAGACATCATTTTTTTGATTAAAGAGTGTCGCCGCCAGTAGCACGCCGACAATCCCTAACGGCACGACTAACATAACCGAGACAGGAATTGACCAGCTTTCATAGAGTGCAGCAAGGCACAGGAAAACAACCACAAAGGAAATTGCTACCAGAGCGGGAGCTTGGTTTCCCGATAAGCGTTCCTGATATGACATACCCGTCCAGTCATAACCAATGCCAGCTGGTAATTGTGATGCAAGGTTTTCCATCAACGCCATGGCATCGCCGGAACTGGTTCCTGGCGCGGCTTCCCCCTGAATCTCCATTGACGGCAGACCGTTGTAGCGCTCCAGTCGCGGAGAGCCATACACCCAATGTGCAGTGGTAAAGGCAGAGAATGGCACCATTTCGCCGTTGGCGCTGCGGACATAAAGTTTATCGACATCTTCTGGCAGCATACGGAATTTGGCATCCGCCTGAACATACACCTTTTTCACGCGACCACGGTCAATGAAGTCGTTAACGTAAGTCCCACCCAACGCCGTTGAAATGGTCTGATTGATGTCAGAAAGTGAAACACCTAATGCCTGCGCCTTTTCCTGGTCAACTTCCAGTTTAAACTGCGCGGTGTCTTCCAGACCATTAGGACGCACGCTGACTAAGCTGGCAGGATGTTGCGCCGCCATGCCAAGCAACTGGTTACGGGCCTGGGTCAGGGCATCGTGACCCAGCCCAGCCTGATCAATTAACTCAAAGTCGAAACCCGTTGCCGTGCCCAGTTCAACAATGGCTGGCATATTGAATGGAATGACAAAACCGTCGCGGATCTTGCCCAATTCCATTTTGGCACGATGGATTACCGCTTCCGCACTGTTTTCGTCACCACTACGCTCTTCCCACGGTTTCAGACTGACGAAAGCCATACCGGCATTTTGTGCCTGGCCGCTGAAGCTAAAGCCGTTAACCGTAAAGACACTTTCTACGTTCGCTTTCTCGTTCTTCAGATAGTAATCCGTCACTTGATCCAACACTTTTTGCGTCCGCTCTTGCGTCGCGCCAGCGGGTAACTGAATCATAGTCAGAAAGACACCCTGATCCTCTTCAGGTAAGAAGGAAGACGGAAGACGTAAAAACAACACCACCATTCCAGCAACAATTAGTGCATAGATCAGTAAATATCGTCCTGTGGAACCGAGGATTTTGCCGACGCTGTTGGTGTAGTGGTTAACGCTATGATCGAAGGTGGTATTAAACCAGCCGAAGAAACCGCCCTTATTTTCGTGATGCTCAGCAGAGACGGGTTTGAGCAGTGTTGCACATAACGCTGGGGTAAGAATCAATGCCACCAGAACAGAAAGCGCCATTGCCGAAACGATGGTGATAGAGAACTGGCGGTAAATTGCCCCAGTAGAACCGCCGAAGAATGCCATTGGAATAAATACCGCTGACAGCACCATCGCGATACCCACCAGTGCGCCCTGGATTTGCGACATTGATTTTTCCGTCGCTTCTTTTGGCGGGAGCTTATCCTCCATCATCACGCGCTCGACGTTCTCCACCACCACTATCGCATCATCGACGAGCAGCCCGATGGCAAGCACCATCCCGAACATAGTTAGTGTATTGATGGAGTAACCAAAAGCGGCGAGGATGGCAAACGTCCCTAACAACACCACGGGTACCGCAATGGTGGGGATCAGCGTTGCTCGCATATTCTGCAAGAACAGATACATCACCAGGAACACCAGCATAATGGCTTCGAACAGCGTTTTTACCACTTCGTGAATAGAAAGCTGGACGAATGGTGTGGTGTCATAAGGGTAGAGAACCTTCATTCCCTGCGGGAAGAATGGCTGTAATTCCGCCAGTTTTGCCTTAATGGCTTTCGCGGTATCGAGAGCATTCGCGCCGGTTGCCAGCTTAATACCCAGGCCCGCCGCCGGTTTACCGTTGATGCGAGCGATAACGTTATAGTTTTCACCGCCAAGTTCAACCCGTGCGACATCTTTCAGGCGTACCACCGAGCCGTCACTGTTTACGCGCAGGGTCACTTTGCCGAATTCTTCCGGATTTTTTAACCGCGTCTGAGCAATAATCGAGGCGTTCAACTGTTGCCCTGGTAACGCTGGCGTTCCGCCCAACTGTCCGGCAGCGATCTGATCGTTCTGTACCTTCAACTGGTTAATCACATCAACCGGCGTCAGTTTATATTTGTTTAGCAGATCGGCGTCCAACCAGATACGCATCGCATACTGTGCGCCGAAAAGCTGTACGTCACCGACGCCATTCAGACGGCTGAGCGTATCTTTAACGTTAGAGGCCACATAATCCGAGATATCGTCCTGTGTGGTGCCTGGGTTATCAGAGACAAAGCCCGCCACCATCAAATAGCTGCTACTGGACTTTTCAACACTGATCCCCTGCTGCTGAACCTCTTGCGGCAGCAACGGCGTGGCGAGCTGGAGTTTGTTCTGCACCTGCACTTGCGCGATATCTGGATCGGTCCCGGACTGGAAGGTAAGGGTAATTGTCACGCTACCGGCGGAATCGCTGGTGGAGGACATATACATCAGGTTATCGATACCATTCATATTCTGTTCGATAACCTGCGTCACCGTATCCTGCACGGTCTGCGCATCAGCGCCCGGATAGTTTGCCGAAACAGAAACTGCAGGCGGCGCAATGGTTGGGTATTGGGCGACGGGCAATTGTAGGATCGCCAGTACACCCGCCATCATCAGAATAATGGCCAGCACCCATGCAAATATCGGTCGTCGAATAAAAAAGTTTGCCATGTCAGATTGCCTTACTTCGATGCAGTATCTGCGGGGGTATCGGTAGTGGCTTTAACCTGCTCTCCCGGACGCGCTTTTTGCAGGCCGCTGACAATGACTTGATCGCCAGATTTCAGCCCTTCGCTAATCAACCATTTATCGCCAATCGCCTGGCTGGCAACGACAGGGCGCGCTTCAACCTGACTTTTATCGTTAACAATCAGCACGGTTGCATCACCACGCGGTGTGCGGCTAACGCCTTGTTGCGGGATAAGAATGGCATCAGGTTGGACGCCTTCATCAATCCGTGCGCGCACAAACATACCAGGTAAAAGCGTATGTTGCGGGTTAGGGAAGACGGCACGTAGGGTTATGGAGCCGGTGCTTTCATCAACGGTAACATCGGAGAATTGCAGCGTACCTTTCAGGGGATAGGTTTGACCGTTCTCCATGACCAACTCTACGTTGCTGGTGGCGTTCTCCTTATGCAAATTTCCTTGCTCTACGGATTGCTTCAGCCTCATAAAATCGTTGCTGGATTGGGTCACATCAACGTAGATAGGATCGAGCTGCTGGACAGTCGCCAGTTCAGTCGTTTGCCCATTAGTGACAAGAGCGCCTTCGGTCACAGTAGATTTGCCGATACGTCCGCTAATTGGCGCAGTCACTTTGGTATAAGCGAGATTGATGCGAGCGCTTTCGACCGTGGCTTTTGCGGCAATCACGGCGGCATCGGCCTGGCGAGCATCAGCAATGGCCTGGTCGTACTCCTGCTGACTGATGTATTTCGTACCCACGAGCGGAACGTAACGTTTTACCGTCAAATGCGCGATGGCGGCGGCGGCTTCACTTTTCGCCAGTTCGCCTTTCGCGCTGTCATAACTTGCCTGATAGGTCGCGGGATCGATCTGGTACAGAGACTGGCCTGCTTGCACATCGCTGCCTTCAGTGAAATTGCGACTCAGTACGATCCCGCTAACCTGTGGGCGAACTTCGGCTATACGGTAAGCATTGGTGCGGCCTGGTAATTCAGTCTTAACTTCTAACGGGGCCGTTTTCACAATATGAACGGTAACCTGCGGTTCACCGACGTGAGCTTTCTCTTCTCCCTTATCGTTACAACCGGCGATTAAAGCCGCGGAGATCAGAATAAAGGAGGGCAGGAGGAAAAACCTGGCATGTTTCGTCATTACTATTCCTCAAAAAACCAAAAGCGCGTTATTTACCTAAAAAGGCAACGCGTTAACTCGCAGAAAGAAAAATACAGTTCGCTATCCTACAAATTATCATTCGTCGATGTAAGGAATAGTTATGAATACTGGCGTCTCAAGGCACATAAACACAAAAAAAGATTAATATTTTACTGTTTTATTTTGACGCGGGTTGAAAGAGGTAGAATCAAATCCTCGTAAATTGAAATATATATTGATAGAGTGAATGTATTTTAGGTAAATAATAAACGTTATTTATTTGACGATTTATAGCAACTCAATATTAGTCTCTCGTATAAATATACATTAGGTGATAGATTAACCTTCGCTATTTTCTCATCCTGTGTCGAATATATTTATTTCCTGAATAATTAATCATGGCAAAAAGAACCAAAGCTGAAGCCCTGAAGACCCGGCAAGAACTGATTGAAACTGCCATCGCCCAGTTTGCGCAGCATGGCGTAAGCAAGACGACGCTCAACGACATTGCCGACGCCGCTAACGTTACGCGTGGCGCTATCTACTGGCACTTCGAGAACAAGACCCAACTGTTTAATGAGATGTGGTTGCAACAGCCTTCATTGCGGGAGTTAATCCAGGATCACTTGACTGCTGGGTTAGAGCATGACCCGTTTCAGCAATTGCGTGAAAAATTGATTGTTGGCTTGCAATATATTGCCAAAATTCCCCGCCAGCAGGCGTTGCTGAAAATCTTATATCACAAATGTGAATTTAATGATGAGATGCTGGCAGAGGGAGTGATACGCGAAAAGATGGGCTTTAATCCGCAGACTCTCCGCGAAGTATTGCAGGCATGTCAGCAACAAGGTTGTATAGCAAATAATCTCGATTTAGATGTTGTGATGATTATTATTGATGGTGCCTTCAGCGGAATTGTTCAAAACTGGTTAATGAATATGGCGGGTTATGATCTTTATAAACAAGCACCCGCGCTGGTCGATAACGTATTAAGAATGTTCATGCCAGATGAAAACATAACGAAATTAATTCATCAAACGAATGAATTAAGTGTCATATAAATTCACATTCTGTCCTGAAAATTCAGTTCGTCACAGTTAACCAGTTTTAGTGGATTAACTGAGTTCATATTGCGGCATTTGTCTGTTTCTGTTGCCAGCAGTTCAATCCACTGCATCAGTAAAGTATCAAACAGAAAAACGAAGACAGCGAAAACGACGAGCCACCAATACTTGCGAATCATTACCTGAGCCTGTGCATGTTTAACCAAGTCTGGCAGGAAATATACACGAAATGAATAATCTGAAAACCAGGCTTACACTTCCTTTACTTTGCAATGAGATCGGGGTCAACTTCGCTGATCCGGCTTCGTTTTGACAGGTTACTGGTCTTTCTTTTTTTCACTTTCGCCAGCTCTTCCGTGGAGTAATGTGACGCGACATCCAGCCGGCGTAGCCCCATCTTGATGTACTCACTGTTAATCTCAATACCAATAAATTTTCGCCCGGTCGCGACGGCGACGGCACCGGTGGTGAAGCTACCAGCAAACGGGTCGAGAACAATATCGCCAGGGTTGGAAGAGGCGAGAATAATGCGTTTCAGTAAGGCTTCCGGTTTTTGCGTCGGGTGGTTCTCATATTCATCCATCAAATAACGCACGCGCGGAAAATCCCAGACGTTACCTGGCACTTTTTGGTGATTGTAAGGCTGTGGAGGATTTTTGCGATAATCGATCAACGCGCGCTGCGCTCCGGTTTTGGCTTCAACCAAAATAGCATCACCGTTGAATGTGTAGTTCTTTGCGTCTTTCACCATCATCAGGATGGGTTCGTACATGGAGCCGTAGTGTTTTTTCGCCTGCACTCCAGAACTGTCATATGACCAGACGATGCGACTTTTGATGGTAAAAAGTTTGCGGCACTGGAGATCGATAAAGGGCATGTTTTCCGTGCTGTTCATGATGTACATGCTGCCCTGCTTTTTCAGAACGCGGTGGCACTCTGCAATCACTTCAAACAGCCAGTCGATAAACAGACCTTCTTTCCAGGCTTCGATCAGACCATCAAAATTTTTACCGATGTTATACGGTGGGTCGGCAAAGATTAGATCTACACTTTCGGAGGGGATCTTTTTAAGTTCGGTTAATGCATCACCCTGGATGATGGTCTTTGCTTCATTACCAAATCGGGTCGGTTCACATCCTGTTCTCATGGTCACTCCCTTTGTGACACCTATAAAAAAGGCGCTTCCCCATGCCGAGTAGCGCCTTTTTAATCAAGCATTTAGCTAACCTGAATTAGTTCATGCCGTATTTTTTCAATTTTTTACGCAGCGTACCACGGTTGATGCCCATCATCAGCGCAGCACGGGTTTGGTTACCACGGGTGTATTGCATCACCATGTCCAACAGGGGCTGTTCTACTTCAGCCAGTACCAGCTCATAGAGGTCATTCACATCCTGACCGTTCAGTTGAGCAAAATAGTTCTTCAGTGCCTGTTTAACCGAGTCACGCAGGGGTTTTTGGGTTACCTGATCCTGAGAGTTAACGGTAGAAACGGTCAGTACGTCAGAATTTACGCGTTGTTCGAACATAGTTCTGTCAGCTCTTTATTTCTGTTTACGCAAAATTTTCGAAGTATGCCTCCAACGCCTCCAGCTGTTCGCTGGCATCCTCAATGGCGTTGAATGTGCGCCGAAACTGGTCATTTGGAGCGTGTTCCTGGAGATACCAGGAAACGTGTTTACGTGCAATTCGGTACCCTTTTGCCGGACCATAAAAGTCATGCAGTTCCCGAACGTGCGCGCAAAGCAAGCGCTTAACCTCTGCCAAAGGCAGCGGGGGCAGCAACTCCCCAGTGTCCAGATAATGCTGGATTTCCCGAAAGATCCAGGGTCTTCCCTGAGCTGCGCGGCCTATCATCAGGGCATCCGCCCCTGTATAGTCGAGCACAGCTCTGGCTTTAAGCGGGTCAGTAATGTCGCCATTCGCGATAACCGGAATGGAAACTTTCTGCTTAACTGCCCGAATACTGTCGTACTCAGCTTCTCCATTGAACAAACAGGCGCGTGTACGGCCATGAATGGTCAGAGCCTGAATGCCACAGTCTTCAGCCAGTTGGGCAATCTCTTCGCAGTTACGGTGTTCCGGCGCCCAGCCGGTGCGAATCTTCAGGGTAACAGGAACGTCCACTGCATTGACGACCTCGGTAAGGATCGATTTAACGACATCCGGGTACTGCAAGAGGGCTGAACCTGCGAGCTTGCGATTCACTTTTTTAGCCGGGCAACCCATATTGATATCAATAATCTGGGCACCGCTTTCCACGTTAATACGTGCTGCATCTGCCATTTCTTTCGGATCGCTACCAGCAATTTGCACGGTGCGAATACCGGGTTCATCAATGTGCACCATCCGTAAACGAGATTTGTCGCTTTCCCAAACCTGTGGGTTAGAAGACATCATCTCGGATACTGTCAATCCGGCTCCCATCTCGTAGCACAACGTCCGAAAAGGTCTGTCTGTAATGCCAGCCATGGGCGCTGCGATCAGGCGATTTCTGAGCTGATATTGTCCGATGCGCATGAGTTAAGAAATGACCATACTGTGACTGCAAGGCGGCGTATATTACGCATTTTTTGCACGAGATGAAAGGCCAAACTTTGACCAATCCTCTGAGATGGATCAAAGAATTGCATTTAAAATGAGCGTATCGCGATAATTACTCATAAAAATCATCATATTAGAAAATAGTGACTAAAATTTACACTCCAAAAAATTTGAGTAAGTTCTCAATTTTTCTTTATGAATGAAAATTTTGGCACGCAAATCTGCGTAAATAATCGGCAAATTAACGTGCCTTTTGTGATATTGCTCGCACTTCGCTCTGCATCACTATACGGTGATGCGAAAGTTAATTCTTACGACCGGTAATGCGGCACCACTCTTCTTTTTCCACGACCGGGTCCAGAGCGAAGCTGTCGGCATAAGCTTCACAAACGCTCTCTGCCTGGCTTGCCAGAATACCGGAAAGGCCCAGCAAGCCACCTGAAACCGGCAGGACGCTGATTAACGGTGCCAGTTCACGTAATGGGCCTGCAAGGATGTTAGCGACCACCACGTCGGCTTTCATTTCTTCTGGCTGATCTTTAGGTAGGTAGAGTTCCAGACGGTCAGAAACGCCATTACGTTCGGCGTTGTCGCGGCTGGCCTGAATCGCCTGCGGATCAATATCAATACCAATGGCTTTTGCTGCACCCAGTTTCAGCGCCGCGATAGCCAGAATGCCGGAACCGCAGCCAAAGTCGATGACTGTTTTACCGGTTAAATCGAGGCTGTCGAGCCATTGCAGGCACAGAGAGGTGGTTGGATGAGTCCCTGTACCAAACGCCAGCCCTGGGTCTAACATCACGTTAACGGCGTTTTCGTCCGGCACATCACGCCAGCTTGGGCAGATCCACAGTCGTTCACCAAAGCGCATCGGGTGGAAATTATCCATCCATTCGCGCTCCCAGTCTTTATCTTCCAGTTGTTCGATTTTGTGCGCGAAGCCTGCGCCGAGCAGCGGATGATTCTCCAGAATCGCCACGACTTCATTCATGTCGGTTTCAGCATCGAACAGACCAATCACATCGGTGTCGCCCCACAGGCGCGTTTCGCCCGGAAGCGGCTCAAATACAGGCGTATCGTGGGTATCCTGAAAAGTGATAGAAACGGCACCCGCTTCCATCAGCGCATCGCTAAGTTCTTCAGCATTCGCGCCGGTAGTGTTCAGTTTCAGTTGGATCCAAGGCATGGCAAAACTCTTTATTTATCAGTAGTCAAAACGGTAGCTTGCGGGACGGATGTACCGAAACGGTTTCCGACCAGGAAAGCCAGCAAACTTAGTAGTAACGAGGGCACGATAGGGTGGAAGCCCAGGTACTGAATATTCAGCGTCGCGAGTACGGCATACAGTACGCCGCCAACGATCATCGCACTTAGCGCGCCTTTGGCGTTGGCGCGTTCCCAGTAAAGACCCAGCACCAGCGGCCACAGGAAAACGGCTTCCAGCCCACCGAAGGCCAGCAAATTCAGCCAGATGATCATTTCTGGCGGCTTCCAGGCGGCAAGCAGCAGCAACGCACCGAGAACCAACGTGATCACCGCCGACATCCGCTTCAGACGCGTCTCGTTTTGCATTTGATCCGGACGGATATTCAGATAGAGATCTTTAATGATCGTAGCGGAACTTTGCAGCAACTGGGCATTGATCGTCGACATGATCGCAGCCATAGGTGCAGCCAGGAAGATCCCGGCAGCAAACGGTGGCAGCACTTTTACCATCAACGTCGGGATCACCAGGTCCGGTACGGTGAGATCGGGGATCACCGCCCGACCTAACGCTCCGGCCAGGTGCATACCGAACATCAGGATTGCGACCACAATCGTACCGATGATGATCCCCCGATGTACGGCTTTGCTGTCTTTATAAGAGATACAGCGCACCGCAGTATGCGGCAGGCCAATCACGCCAAAACACACCAGCACCCAGAACGACGTCATAAACGCAGGTGACAGAATATCGTCAGCGCCTTGTGGCGTAACCAGTTGCGGATCGATGGTTTGCAGCGTCTCTACTGCATTGCTTAAGCCGCCAGCAGCATGGACTACGCCAATAAGCAGCACAATGGTGCCAATCAGCATCACCAACCCTTGCATGGTGTCGTTCAGCACGCTGGCGCGAAAGCCGCCAAATGCGGTGTAGAGCGCAATGCTGATGCCAAAAATCAGCAAACCTGTTTCATAAGGGATACCCGCCGCGGTTTCCAGCAGGCGCGCACCGCCGATAAACTGCACGGTCATCGCACCAACGAACGCAACCAGCAAACTCAAACTCGCCAGCCACACCAGCAGGCGACTCTGGTAGCGGGCAAACAGCATATCGTTCAGCGTCACCGCATTGTAGCGGCGCGCGAGAATCGCGAACTTCTTGCCGAGAATACCGAGCGAAAGCCAGACCGCAGGTAGCTGAATCATTGCCAGCAATACCCAACCCAGGCCGTATTTATAAGCAGCTCCTGGCCCGCCGATAAACGAACTGGCACTGATATAGGTCGCGGTGAGCGTCATCGCCAGCACAATACCGCCCATAGAGCGGCTACCGAGGAAATACTCATTAAGGAAGGTGCCGGTGCTCCGTTTACGCATCGCATAAACAGAGATACCGAACACCACCACCAGATAGGCGACCAGCGGTAGAATCACTTCAAGCTGCATCGTCATCCTCCAGTGGGATATCGCGATAGATAAATTTCACCATCGCCCAGCACAGTCCAATAAACAGCAGCGGCGTCAGGATGCAGGCCATCTCAAACCAGCGCGGAAAGCCGGTAAAACCGGGGGCAACGCCAGGTAAGTAAGCGGCTACTAACCATACCGCCAGATACAAAAGGGTCAGCCCCAGCGCCCAGCGCGCCTCTTTATGGGCCTGAACAAAACGAGTGTCCACGGAAGGGGTCCTCCTCATGGGGGGATACGAGAAACGGGCAATTCTACGGCAAGTCTTCAGGCAGGGAAAATAATCTGACAGAAAATTGCCGTTCAGTGCTGCTGCAAAAAGTCTTCAATGTCAGCCAGTGAGGATACCCCTTCCATCGGACCTTGCCGCATTACCGCGAGCGCGCCGCTGGCATTTGCATATTGCAGCGCCTTGTGTGCCGGGATACCGGATAAGAAAAGAGTGACAAACGTTGCGCCAAAGCAGTCGCCTGCACCCGTTGGATCGATTATTTCGATATCGTGGCCTGCAACATGCTTGGCGTGTAATGTTCCGTTTTTAAGCTTGTAATAGCTGGCCCCACGCTGGGCGCGTTTTATCGCCACATGTTTTACGCCGCCGTGGAGAAGATCGCTAACAATCTGTTCTTCTGACAGATTTTTGTGACGCGCGAAGAAAGGGAGTTCGCTTTCGCTGGGGATAAAAATATCCGTATATTCAATCAAATAATCGAGAGCCTGCGCCATTTCAGGAATACTCAGCATCTCTTTGCGAATATTGGGATCGAAAGAAACGGTGCCGCCAGCCGATTTGATCGTCGTTATTGCTTTACGCATGACATCGATCATGCGAAATGAGAACAATGATGAGCCCACAATATGCAGATGGTTACACTGTTTTAGCAGATCCTTATCAATGTGCTCGGCAGTAAACAAACCGCAGGCGCTGTTAGGGATATTAAAGACGAAATCCCGCTGCTGGGGATTTTGATAACTCACGAATGCCGTACCTGTTACGGCATTGTTCATAACATGGATCCCATCGGTAATGACACCTTCATGACGGAGGCGCTCTATAATGAGTCGGCCAAAATCATCATTACCAACACATCCGAAGAAGATGGCCCGATGGGACAGTTTTGCCACCTGAGCAGCAAAAATTGCTGGTGCACCGCTGGGAAATGGCCCGATAAACTCCCCAGGCTGAGTGAATTTTTGATGTGGGTTGCGGGACAAAAACTCGGCCAGCAATTCGCCCATAGCGCAGATAGTTATTGTCACAAAACCCCTCTCATTCCTGAAGCCTTTCGCGATTGGACCAGGTAAAGCACTCATTACTGGTATAAAGGATAACGAAATCAGCCGACTGCAATTGTTGCTGATATTGTTCGTTAATGCTGCGGCTGACAATCACATTTTCTGCCTGATGCAAATGCCCGATAGCAGCCGTTGATGGCGCAGGATCGGCGGCAACGATAACTGTCTTATTCTGGGCATGATCGAAACAGAGCTGCCAGGCAGCGGCAAGTCTGGGAACGTTGATATTTAAAGTACCATCAGCATCCAGATGGCTGATTTCCAGAATGCTGTGTGTAATGGTGAAATGCTGAAGTGCCTGTTCGAGCGGTTTTCCGGCCAGTGCGGTGTCGGGGCGCAGCATTTCACTGCCAGCCAGTATTATTTCGCCATCAATAAACTGATTTGCCAGCAGCGCATGTTCGGGATCGTTGGTGATCAGACGCAGTTTTTTCACTTCGCTGAGCAAGGGAATGATCTTACGGCAGATTGTCCCATGTCCAAGAAATAGCGTGTCACGATCGCGAATTAACCGTGCGCAATGTCGTGCTATTTCCATTTGTTGTGCCAGAGACAATGGCGCGATCGGTTGTATCGCTTCTGGTTCAGAGGAGAGTGGTGTCGCAATAGCACCGCCAAATGATCGCTTTAAATATCCCTGTTGCTCCAGATAACTGAGATCGCCGCGGATCGTCACGCCAGAGACACCAAGTTGCGCAGATAAGTCATCAACTTTGATTTCACCCTGGGCGGCAACAATTTCTGCAATTTTTAATCTGCGTTTCAGTAGGTTAGACGATTTTCTCGGCACGTTAACACTCTTCATTGGCCTTTAATGCGTAACACTATAGCCCCTTGTATTTTTCTTTGAAAGTTACCCTTCAATAATATCGACAATTCGAAAATAAAAGCATAGGGCAAAAATTGCAGCAAAAATAGCTTAATGCATTGAAAATAAATGAATATTTCCATATCTGTCCAAAGGCATCATTGGTTTCATTTTCAAAGTGAAAAATAAATTAAGTTATTTTTTGTAAGTTATTTTGATGATATTCGACATGCATCACGCTTTTTACCGCTTTTGCTGTGCTAGTTTGCTTTCAAAATGAAAGTGAAGATTCTCTTTCTTCATTTTGTAAGGTGAACGACAAATATCAGGAGCTGCGATGTACATCATTTCAAGCAAAAACATGCTGAAAAAAGCCCAGTCAGAGGGATATGCCGTCCCTGCTTTCAACATTCATAACCTTGAAACTTTACAGGTAGTTGTTGAGAGCGCTGCACAACTTCGCTCTCCCGTTATGCTGGCGGGAACACCGGGTACTTATCGTTATGGCGGCGTGGGAAGTTTGATTTCGTTAGTACAATCGCTGGCTCGCGAGTACAACCTACCGTTAGTCCTGCATCTCGATCATCATGAAGAGTGTGATGACATTTTTAACAAGGTCCGCGCAGGGATCCGTTCTGTCATGATTGATGGTTCCCATTTGCCATTTGAAGACAACATTGCGCGAGTGCAAGAAGTTACCGCCTTTTGCCATCGCTTTGATGTTAGCGTTGAGGCCGAGCTAGGGCGTCTTGGCGGTCAGGAGGACGATCTGCTGGTGGATGAAAAAGATTCAGCTTATACCTCACCAGCCGCAGCTGCAGAGTTTGTTCAACGTACCCAAATTGACTCTCTGGCGGTAGCAATAGGCACTGCACATGGTTTATATGCGCATGAACCACGTCTGGATATTGTGCGGCTGGAACAAATTCGCCAGCTGGTAGAAATTCCGCTGGTGTTGCATGGAGCTTCAGGCCTATCGGAACAGGACGTTCAGCTCTGTATTCGCCACGGTATTTGTAAAGTAAATGTCGCGACAGAATTGAAAATTGCGTTTGCCGATGCGTTAAAAGGATATTTCTACAACAATCCTGCGGCAAATGATCCTCGCCACTATATGCAGCCCGCAAAGGCCGCCATGAAAGAAGTCGTAACTCGTATTATTGGCGTCTGTGGTAGTGAAGGAAAAATTTAATACGTTGTACCCTACAAAAACAATGAGGATTGTTTATGAAAAATATTAAATTACTTGGTTCAGCTATGTTGGTGAGCCTGGCATTGTTCTCGCAAAGTTCATTGGCAAAAGAGTATAAAATTGGAGCTTCATTATTAACACAGCAACACCCTTTTTATATCGACCTCGCAAATGCAATGAAAGAAGAGGCGAAAAAAGACAATGTCAATTTAAGTGTCTCTATTGCCAATCAGGATTTAAACAAACAGCTTTCTGATGTTGAGGATTTTATTACTAAAAAGGTAGATGCCATTATTATCTCTCCGGTCGATTCGAAAGGTGTCCAGGCAGCGATAATTAAAGCCGATAAGGCTGGTATTCCCGTTATCACCGTTGACGTTGCCGCGGAAGGCGTTCCGGTCGTATCGCATGTTGCGACCGATAATTACGCGGGAGGCGTTGAAGCTGGTAAGTTAATGGGCAAACTTTTGAATGGTAAAGGTACTGTAGCCATTATTTCTTATCCTGCACTACAATCGGTGGTTGCACGCGTTGATGGCTTTAAGAAAGGATTAAGCGATACGCCGGATATTAAAATTGTTGCGGAACAGCCTGGTATTACGCGCGCTGAAGCGTTAACGACTGCGCAAAATATTATGCAGGCCAACGCCAACCTGAATGGTCTGTTTGGCTTTGGTGATGATGCGGCGTTGGCAGCGGTTATCGCAGCGAAATCTGCGCATAACGACAACATCAAAATCATTGGTTTTGACGGCATGAAAGAAGCGCGTGATGCCGTTGACAGTGAAAAAACGTTTGCGGCCGTGATTCGGCAATATCCCGATCAAATGGGTGCTAAAGCCATTGATGCCGCTGTTGATCACCTCAATGGTAAACCGGTAGAGAAAATGATCCCGGTACAACCCGGCGTTTATACAGGTAAATAATAAACATCTTCATTTCACAACAAAACGTTATCGACGTTTTGTTGTGACACCGAGGTCATTATGACGGATGTTATTCTTGATGTTTCGCATATTGCGAAGACATTTGGTCATGTTCAGGCATTAAAAGATATTACACTCTCTTTACGTAAAGGGCGGGTACATACTTTATTAGGTGAGAATGGTGCCGGTAAATCGACATTAATGAAAATACTCGCCGGTGTTTATCCGCCAACCCAGGGAACAATAAAACTACGTGGTGAAACTATCACAATTAATAATCCGCAGCATTCACGTCAGTTAGGGATTGCTATTATTTTTCAGGAACTGAGCCTGAGTAATAATATGACCGTGGCGGAAAATATTTATGCCAATAATGAACCGCGACGTTTTGGCATTATTAACGATAAAAAAATGCTCGCAGATTGCCAGAATCTCCTCGCGGAACTGGGCATCCCACTGGATCCGCTGGAAATGGTCGGCAATATGTCGATGGCACATAGGCAACTGGTAGAAATTGCCAAAGCCTTAAGCTATGCAGCAGATGTCGTGATTATGGATGAACCGACATCTTCGCTAAGTGATAATGAAGCAGAGATTCTGTTCAACATTATTGAGAAATTAAAGCAGCGAGGTTGTGCGGTTATTTATATCTCTCATCGCATGGATGAAATTATGCGGATTTCAGATGATATTTCGGTGATCCGCGACGGTGAGTATATCGCTACGCATGAAAAGAAAAACAGTGATATCCAGCATTTGATTGCCCAAATGGTTGGTCGGGAAATGAAAAATATTTGGCCAGCACGTCTTGGGGAAAAGCCGGATGAAAATGTTCCTGCAAAACTGGAAGTAAAAAACCTTTCCCATCCTTCGCTTTTTAAAGAGGTCAGTTTCGCTGTGCGTCCGGGTGAAGTTCTGGGATTTTTCGGCCTGGTGGGGGCTGGGCGTTCCGATGTGATGAAGGCGCTTTTTGGTCTCATTTCGTATCACGGGACAGTGTTGATCGATGGCAAGGAAGTCAGGATCGCTAATCCCAAACAGGCCATTGATCATGGCATTGCATTTGTGACCGAAAACCGCAAGGAAGAAGGGTTAGTGCTGATGCACGACGTCAATATGAACACGCACCACGTGGCGTTTCAATATAACGCTTCGCGGATGGGACTCATCAATCACCGACAAGAAGAGACGAAGACGCTGCAATCTATTGCCAGAATGAATACTAAAGTGAGTTCTGTACATCAGGCTGTGGGGGCGCTAAGCGGCGGTAATCAACAGAAAATCGTGTTATCGAAGTGGCTGGAGAAAACTCCACGTATTTTATTGCTCGATGAGCCTACGCGCGGAGTGGATGTCGGCGCAAAATTTGAAATCTATAACGTGATACGTCAACTGGCTGCGGCAGGAACAGCAATTATTCTGGTGTCCTCTGAACTGCCTGAAGTCATGGCACTTAGTGATCGTCTGGTGGTAATGCGTAATAAAACGATTGCCGATATTTATTCATGTGAAAATTTAACGCAGACACAGGTAATGACCGCTGCAACAGGAGTACGTTAAATGACAGAGAAAACTCTTGCCAGTCCGAAACCTTCGGAAATTCCCATTGCAAATAATTTTAAAAAAGTCTTCAGGCAATATGGCGGTATCCTCAGTGGAATGGTGGTGTTAATCATTCTGTTCAGTTTTATTAATGACAGTTTTTTTACTGCCAATAACATTACTAATATTATTCTTCAGGTTTCGATAATTGCAATTACCGCCTATGGAATGACTTATGTACTTTTGCTTGGCGATATTGATTTATCGGTCGGTTCAACCATTGCATTGATTGGCACATTTGCTGCGCTTGGGGCTTCATGGGGAATTCCATTTATTTTATTGGTCCCATTATCCATTATTGTAGCCCTGGCTCTGGGGATGATAAATGGTGGCTTGACGGCTATAGCGGGTATCCCTTCGTTTATTGTCACCGTTGCTACAATGGGGATCTTCCGTGGTATCGCTTATATAGTGACCGATGGTATGCCCATCATGATTAAAGATGATGCCTTTCTGGCGCTGGGGAATGGAGAATTTCTCTATATACCGATTCCTATCTGGATATTAATCATCTTATTGCTGATTAACCACTTCATTCTTACTAAAACAACCTTTGGACGAAAAATTTATATCACTGGTGGTAATAAAGAAGCGGCAGTCTATTCAGGGATAAATGTCACCCGCTTGAAAATTAAAGTCTTTATGATTACAGCCGTGCTGGCAGGTATCAGCGGGATGATCCTCGCCTCACGCCTCTATTCCGGGCAACCGAATTCCGCGTTGAGCTACGAACTGGATGCTATTGCCGCGGCTGTACTGGGAGGCACCAGCCTGAACGGCGGCTATGGAACCGTGGTGGGGACGGTGATCGGCGCATTAACCATCGGCGTTATTAATAATGGCATGAACTTAATGAATGTTCCCTATTTTTACCAGATGGTGGTTAAAGGATTAGTCATTCTTGTAGCCGTTTATTTTGACGTAAGAAATAAAAGAAAACGCAGCTAATCATTTCAAGGAATTAATCATATGAGTAAGGTCTTCACAATTGGAGAAATTCTGGTTGAAATTATGGCGAGTAAAATCGGCCAGCCATTTGATCAACCAGGTATCTGGAACGGCCCTTATCCCAGTGGTGCGCCCGCTATTTTTATCGACCAGGTGACACGTCTTGGCGTTCCGTGCGGCATCATTAGCTGTGTGGGGAATGATGGCTTTGGTGATATTAATATACATCGTTTGGCTGCTGATGGTGTGGATATCAGGGGGATTTCAGTCTTACCTCTGGAAGCCACCGGTAGCGCCTTTGTTACTTATCATAACTCTGGCGATCGTGATTTTATTTTTAATATCAAGAATGCCGCTTGCGGTAAATTATCGGCGCAGCATGTTGATGAAAATATTCTGAAGGACTGTACCCATTTTCATATTATGGGTTCATCCCTGTTTTCATTCCATATGGTAGACGCAGTAAAGAAAGCGGTAACCATTGTAAAGGAGAATGGTGGCGTTATTTCTTTCGACCCTAATATTCGGAAAGAGATGCTCGATATTCCAGAAATGCGTGACGCCCTCCACTTTGTTCTTGAGTTAACAGATATCTATATGCCCAGCGAGGGAGAAGTGTTGCTCTTGTCGCCACACTCGACACCGGAGCGTGCAATCGCTGGTTTTCTTGAAGAAGGTGTTAAAGAGGTGATTGTGAAGCGCGGCAATCAAGGTGCCAGTTACTACTCCGCGAATGAGCAGTTTCATGTTGAGAGCTATCCGGTGGATGAAGTTGACCCGACCGGTGCGGGAGACTGCTTTGGTGGCGCGTGGATTGCCTGCCGCCAGCTAGGGTTTGACGCCCATCGGGCATTACAATATGCCAACGCCTGCGGTGCACTGGCGGTAACCCGACGTGGCCCAATGGAGGGAACGTCTCGCCTTGCGGAAATCGAAGCGTTCATCCAGCGCCATGACATGTCCATTCGGGAAGCAGCACAATGAAAAACGAAATTTGGTCGTGGATTGGCGATCTCTCGCAGGTTGCCGGAATTAAACACTATGAGTTACGTAGTGGCAGATCAAAGGGGACAGAAGCGTTTGATGTCCGTACTGGTGCGGGATTGGCATTTACGGTGGTAAAAGATCGCGCGCTGGATATTGCATGGGCCAGCTACAAGGACACTGCGCTCTCTTTTATCACCCCCAACGGCATTGTCGCCCCCGCTTTTTTTGAGTCTCAGGGCAACGGGTTTTTACGTAGCTTCTACGCGGGGTTACTGACTACCTGCGGACTTAGCTACATTGGCACGCCCTGTGAGGATAACGGAGAAACGCTGGGGTTACACGGGCGTTTGGCTGCGACTCCAGCAGAAGAGGTGGGGTATCGCACAGAACGGACCGACGACGGCATTGAATTTGTCATCAATGGCAAAGTACGGGAAACACGATTGTTCGGTGAAAATCTGACGCTGGAAAGGACCATTCGCTGCCGTTATGGCGAAAATGTGCTGCGCATTGAAGACAAGGTGACTAATCATGGTTTCACCCGCCAGCCGCTGCAAATTCTTTATCACTTTAATTACGGCTGGCCTTTATTATCGCCACAGGCAGAAATCTTGCTGTCGGCTAACAGCGTAACGCCACGGACCCCACATGCGGCGGAAGGGTTAGCCAGTCATCTGGAAATTTGTACTCCGCAGCCCGGTTTTGACGAGCAGGTTTACTATCTCACGTTGAATAGCGACAGTCACGGGATGAGTAAAGTTGCGCTGGTGAACGCTGAACTGGGGTGGGGAATTTACGAAAAATTCGACACCTTGCAGCTACCCAACTTTATTCAGTGGAAAAATTTAGGTGCGGGCGAATATGTTATGGGGCTGGAGGTCAGTAATAGTTTTCCTGACGGGCGTGATAAAGAACGAGCGCAGGGACGTCTGCCCTTTATTCAGCCGGGTGAAACAAAGACATACTGTTTTGAGCTGGGAATTGTTGAAGGCGATGCTGAAATTAGCGCGTTGAAAGCGGAAATTGCAGGCTACCGTTAGTTAACGGTAATAAAAACGCCGGGCAGCCTTAACAGGCCCGGCGTTAATTACGTTCTTTGCTAAGCGCGATGAAAACACCGCGCGACACAAATTATTTTTCCTGAAGACCGAGTTTTTTCTCCAGATAGTGGATGTTAGTGCCACCATGCTGGAAGTTCTCGTCATTCATGATGCGAATCTGCAGATCAACGTTGGTTTTGATACCATCGATGATCAGCTCCTGCAGCGCATTCTTCATGCGGGCAATCGCTACGTCACGGTTTTCACCGTAGCAAATCAGCTTACCGATCATTGAGTCATAGTACGGCGGTACGGTGTAGCCCGCGTAGATATGAGACTCCCAACGCACGCCAAAACCGCCAGGTGCATGGAAACGGGTGATTTTGCCCGGACTTGGCAGGAAGGTGTTCGGATCTTCGGCGTTAATACGGCATTCCACCGCATGGCCGCGAACGTGAACTTCTTCTTGCTTGATCGACAGTGGCTGACCAGCAGCAATACGCAGTTGTTCTTTGATCAGGTCAACACCGGTGATCATTTCAGTAACCGGGTGTTCTACCTGAATACGGGTGTTCATTTCGATGAAATAGAACTCGCCGTTTTCGAACAGAAACTCGAAAGTACCTGCACCGCGATAGCCGATATCAACACACGCTTTAGCACAACGTTCACCGATGTAGCGACGCAGTTCCGGGGTAATGCCCGGTGCTGGCGCTTCTTCGACCACTTTCTGGTGACGACGCTGCATAGAGCAGTCACGTTCCGCCAGATAGATAGCGTTGCCCTGACCGTCCGCCAGTACCTGGATCTCGACGTGGCGAGGATTTTCCAGGTATTTCTCCATGTAAACCATGTCGTTATTGAAAGCGGCTTTCGCTTCCGCACGGGTCATGGAGATGGATTGCGCCAGTTCAGCGTCGCCGCGTACTACACGCATACCACGACCGCCGCCGCCGCCGGAGGCTTTGATAATCACCGGGTAACCAATGCGTTTTGCAATGGCGCGGTTTTTATCCATATCGTCGCCCAGCGGGCCGTCAGAACCCGGTACGCAAGGAACGCCAGCTTTTTTCATCGCGGCGATTGCGGATACTTTGTCACCCATCAGGCGAATGGTGTCTGCTTTCGGGCCGATGAAGATAAAGCCGGAGCGTTCAACCTGCTCGGCAAAATTGGCGTTCTCGGAGAGGAAGCCGTAACCCGGATGGATTGCTACTGCGCCGGTGATTTCAGCGGCGCTGATGATTGCCGGGATGTTCAGATAACTTTTTACTGACGGAGCAGGGCCGATACAGACCGTTTCATCTGCCAATAATACGTGTTTTAGATCGCGATCCGCGCTGGAGTGCACAGCGACAGTCTTGATGCCCAGTTCTTTACAGGCACGAAGAATACGCAATGCAATCTCGCCGCGGTTGGCAATAACAATTTTATCCAGCATGTTCGCCTCGTTACTCGATGACGACCAGCGGCTCGTCAAATTCTACCGGTTGTCCACTTTCGACCAGAATTGCTTTCACGGTACCGGATTTGTCCGCTTCGATCTGGTTCATCATTTTCATGGCTTCAACGATGCACAGGGTATCGCCCACGTTGACTTTCTGACCCACTTCGATGAACGCTTTTGCGTCCGGGCTTGGGGTGCGGTAGAAAGTACCAACCATCGGGGAACGTACGATGTGACCACTGATTTCCGCTGCTGCTGGCGCTTCCATGGAAGGAACGGTCGCCGGAGCGGCTGCGTTAGATTGAGCTGGCTGCTGCATCATTGGTGCAGCGTAAGCTTGTTGCATCACAGGGAAACTTGCGGCAGGAGCTGCACGGCTGATGCGTACTGACTCTTCGCCTTCGGAGATTTCCAGTTCGGAGATGCCTGATTCTTCAACCAGCTCGATCAGTTTTTTAATCTTACGAATATCCATGAGTGGGTTCCGTACTCTTTGTTTAGTGTGATTGTGACAGGCGTTTCACCGCCGTCTGTAAAGCGTATGCCCCGACAGCTGTATGCATAGCGATAAATTCCAGCAGGCCGGGACGCCGGTCTATTTTGCCCCAGAGTGTCAATGTTTAGACTTGACGGACATTGTGCAGCGATCTGCTGCTATCCTCCGGCAAAAAACAAAATATACCTTCGTTGCGCCAATGTCACCTTTTCCGCAGCGCAAAAACTGCGTCAGGGAGGACGAGGTCGCACATTATAACGATTTCGTAGCAATTGGCAGCTAAATACTGGTCTTATCAGGGAAGATAATCAACAGCTAACATGTAAATAACCTTCAACACCGTGTAATTTGCAACAAGCCGCACAATTCACGAAATTAGCGCTATCGTCGACGGAACTTCTTATAACGTAAGGCTAAAAGCTGTAAAGCCAGCCCTGCGAAGATGAGGGGCTGCAATGAGATGATCCTCACAGACCACAAATAATGTAGGGATGCCAGGATCGCGACAAGATAGACGACATTACGCAGCGGTTGCTGGTGATTACTCAATTTTCACGGCATCGTCCGGATAGACGTCAATGCTAAAGCACGCAAAATCAACAAACTGACAATGCTCAGCATCAAATACGTTCGAGTGGTTAATTTGTAGGCAAATAAAATCAGATTATTCACCCCATGGTACCAGAAATCAGTAACAGGTTAAGCGTAGCGTCGCCCAGGCAAAGCACCATAAACCTAACAGGCGACGGAGGCGTATCAATAATGGCTGTTTAGTGGAGTAACAGTGCGCATCAATTTATGGTCAGTCGAAATCATGACTTTCCAGTTTGGATTATGTTGTACAACTTCCTGACCAAGGTGTTCGACGAAAGCTGTCCGGCTAACCGCCTTTCCCGTTAATCGATTGAATAATGATTTCAAAATGAGTTCCCTCTCTTATTATTCCCTGCTAAATGGTTAGTTAACCTTCACCAGCGTGCGACCCTGGATCTGGTTATTAATGATGGCCTCGGCAAATTTCGGTGCTTCTGCCAGAGATATCTCTTTTGCCGCCTGGGTATAGAATGATTCCGGTAAATCGGCGACCAGTCGCTGCCAGGCTTGTGCGCGGCGTGCTGGTGGCGTCATCACTGAATCCACCCCTTGTAAACGGACATTACGCAGAATAAATGGCATGACCGTTGTTGGCAGAGTAAAACCACCCGCCAGACCACAAGCCGCCACGCAGCCGCCGTAATTCATTTGCGCCAGCACTTTCGCCAGCACTTTGTCGCCGACGGTGTCAATTGCTCCAGCCCAGACTTGTTTTTCCAGAGGACGGGATTCGGCAAACTCATCGCGAGGAAGAATACGGCTGGCTCCTAAACTTTTCAGATATTCATGGGTACTTTCGCGACCAGAAACGGCAACGACCTGATAACCCAATTTATGCAGCAGCGCCACAGCGGTACTACCGACGCCACCACTGGCACCCGTCACGACAATCTCGCCGTCCTGCGGGCGAACACCGGCATCTTCCAGCGCCATCACACACAGCATGGCGGTAAAACCGGCAGTACCGATAATCATTGCTTTACGCGCGTCCAGCCCTTGCGGCATGGCAACCAGCCAGTCACCTTTCACTCGCGCCTGCTCCGCCAGCCCACCCCAGTGGTTTTCACCAACGCCCCAGCCAGTGAGTAATACGTCCTGACCGGCATGAAAACGCGGATCTTCGCTGGTGCGTACAGTTCCGGCAAAATCGATCCCAGGAATCATCGGAAAATTACGGATGATTTTTCCCTTACCGGTAATTGCCAGCGCATCTTTGTAGTTCAGGCTCGACCAGTGAACATCAACCGTGACATCGCCCTCCGGCAGGCGACTTTCGTCCAGAGTCTGTACCGATGCGAGAGTTTTGCCGTCCTGCTGTTCTAAAAGTAACGCCTGCATAAGTGGTCCTCATGTGCATGATGGATTGGAAAATAATTTCTGAAGACTATACTCGCTAATGGAAAAGCAAAGCCGATGAAGCGCAATAAATTGCGAGATAAATCTGATTTGCTAGTATGCCCGCTTCCTCACTATCGGAGTTAACACAAGGATGAGATTAACGACGAAATTTTCGGCCTTTGTTACGCTGCTCACCGGGTTAACAATTTTTGTGACTTTGTTGGGCTGTTCGCTAAGTTTCTACAACGCCATTCAGTATAAGTTTAGTCATCGCGTTCAGGCGGTGGCGACGGCGATTGATACCCACCTTGTGTCGAATGACTTCAGCGCATTAAGGCCACAAATTACCGAATTAATGATGTCAGCAGATATCGTTCGTGTAGACCTGCTACATGGTGATAAACAGGTTTATACCCTCGCCAGAAATGGTAGTTATCGTCCGGTTGGCACCAGCGATCTGTTTCGCGAACTGAGCGTTCCGTTGATAAAGCATCCGGGGATGTCGCTGCGTCTGGTTTATCAGGATCCGATGGGCAACTATTTCCATTCGTTGATGACCACCGCGCCGCTCACGGGGGCGATTGGCTTTATCATTCTTATGCTCTTCCTGGCGGTACGCTGGTTACAACGGCAACTTGCCGGGCAAGAATTGCTGGAAACCCGGGCTACTCGTATCTTAAACGGTGAGCGTGGCTCTAATGTGTTGGGAACCATCTATGAATGGCCGCCCAGAACCAGCAGTGCGCTGGATACGCTGCTTCGTGAAATTCAGAACGCACGCGAACAACACAGCCGTCTTGATACGCTGATCCGCTCTTATGCCGCCCAGGACATGAAAACCGGCCTCAATAACCGACTCTTCTTCGATAATCAGTTAGCAACGTTACTGGAAGATCAGGAGAAAGTAGGTACCCACGGGATCGTGATGATGATTCGTCTACCGGATTTCAATATGTTGAGCGATACCTGGGGGCACAGCCAGGTTGAAGAACAGTTCTTCACTCTGACGAATCTGCTGTCGACATTTATGATGCGCTACCCTGGCGCACTGCTGGCGCGTTACCACCGCAGTGATTTTGCTGCGCTGTTGCCGCACCGGACGTTAAAAGAGGCTGAGAGCATAGCCAGTCAGTTAATCAAAGCCGTCGATACCTTGCCGAACAATAAAATGCTCGATCGCGACGATATGATCCACATTGGTATCTGTGCCTGGCGTAGTGGTCAGGATACCGAGCAGGTAATGGAACATGCAGAGTCTGCCACGCGTAATGCGGGATTGCAGGGCGGCAATAGCTGGGCTATTTACGATGACTCGTTGCCTGAAAAAGGACGTGGTAATGTTCGCTGGCGTACGCTTATCGAGCAAATGCTGAGTCGCGGCGGCCCGCGCCTTTATCAAAAACCGGCGGTTACTCGCGAAGGTCAGGTTCATCATCGAGAACTCATGTGCCGCATCTTCGATGGTAATGAAGAGGTTAGCTCGGCGGAGTATATGCCGATGGTCTTACAATTTGGCTTATCGGAAGAGTATGACCGCCTGCAAATCAGCCGTCTTATTCCACTATTGCGTTACTGGCCGGAGGAAAATCTGGCGATTCAGGTTACCGTTGAGTCGCTGATTCGCCCGCGTTTTCAGCGTTGGCTGCGCGATACGTTAATGCAATGTGAAAGATCGCAACGAAAACGCATAATTATTGAACTTGCAGAGGCCGATGTAGGTCAACATATCAGTCGTTTACAACCTGTTATTCGTTTAGTGAATGCTTTAGGGGTACGGGTAGCCGTCAACCAGGCTGGTTTGACGCTGGTAAGCACCAGTTGGATCAAAGAACTTAATGTTGAGTTACTCAAGCTCCATCCGGGGCTGGTCAGAAACATTGAGAAGCGAACGGAGAATCAGCTGCTGGTTCAAAGCCTGGTGGAAGCCTGCTCCGGGACCAGCACCCAGGTTTACGCCACCGGCGTGCGTTCGCGAAGCGAGTGGCAGACCCTGATTCAGCGCGGTGTTACAGGTGGGCAAGGGGATTTTTTCGCGTCCTCACAGCCACTTGATACTAACGTGAAAAAATATTCACAAAGATACTCGGTTTAACCTGCCGTTTAATCCGTTTTCACGTAGAATAACGCGCGCTGCGTCTCATGGGAGTGTGCTTGTCTGCTCGCCAGATTGTTGCAGCACATATGCAGATGAATGACCTTACGCGGTTGCAAACAGGCGAGGAATGCTGCTGATGCATTAAGCCTTTCTGGACTCAGGCAGAGATTTGTAACAAAGGAAACGAACTGCACTAATTTTCACCGTAGCAGATGATTTTTGCGCCTTGTCGCTGCTGCGTGTGGTTGGTAAAGTAAGCGGATTTTCTTTTCCGCCCCAGCTTTCAGGATTATCCCTTAGTATGTTGAAAAAATTTCGTGGCATGTTTTCCAATGACTTGTCCATTGACCTGGGTACTGCGAATACCCTCATTTATGTAAAAGGACAAGGCATCGTATTGAATGAGCCTTCCGTGGTGGCCATTCGTCAGGATCGTGCCGGTTCACCGAAAAGCGTAGCTGCAGTAGGTCATGACGCGAAGCAGATGCTGGGCCGTACGCCGGGCAATATTGCTGCCATTCGCCCAATGAAAGACGGCGTTATCGCCGACTTCTTCGTGACTGAAAAAATGCTCCAGCACTTCATCAAACAAGTGCACAGCAACAGCTTTATGCGTCCAAGCCCACGCGTTCTGGTTTGTGTGCCGGTTGGCGCAACCCAGGTTGAACGCCGCGCAATTCGTGAATCCGCGCAGGGCGCTGGTGCCCGTGAAGTCTTCCTCATTGAAGAACCGATGGCTGCCGCAATTGGTGCTGGCCTCCCGGTTTCTGAAGCGACCGGTTCTATGGTGGTTGATATCGGTGGTGGTACCACTGAAGTTGCTGTTATCTCCTTGAACGGCGTGGTTTACTCCTCTTCCGTGCGCATTGGTGGTGACCGTTTTGATGAAGCTATCATCAACTATGTGCGTCGTAATTACGGTTCTCTGATCGGTGAAGCCACCGCAGAACGTATCAAGCATGAAATCGGTTCGGCTTACCCGGGCGATGAAGTCCGTGAAATCGAAGTTCGTGGCCGTAACCTGGCAGAAGGTGTTCCACGCGGTTTTACCCTGAACTCCAACGAAATCCTCGAAGCACTGCAGGAACCGCTGACCGGTATTGTGAGCGCAGTAATGGTTGCACTGGAACAGTGTCCGCCGGAACTGGCTTCCGACATCTCCGAGCGCGGCATGGTGCTCACCGGTGGTGGCGCACTGCTGCGTAACCTTGACCGTTTGTTAATGGAAGAAACCGGCATTCCAGTCGTTGTTGCTGAAGACCCGCTGACCTGTGTGGCGCGCGGTGGCGGCAAAGCACTGGAAATGATCGACATGCACGGCGGCGACCTGTTCAGCGAAGAGTAATCGGATACAGGCAGGGGAAGCGTCTGTTTACCCTGCCTGGTCTGATACGAGAATACGCATAACTTATGAAGCCAATTTTTAGCCGTGGCCCGTCGCTACAGATTCGCCTTATTCTGGCGGTGCTGGTGGCGCTCGGCATTATTATTGCCGACAGCCGCCTGGGGACGTTCAGTCAAATCCGTACTTATATGGATACCGCCGTCAGTCCTTTCTACTTTGTTTCCAATGCTCCTCGTGAATTGCTGGATGGCGTATCGCAGACGCTGGCCTCGCGTGACCAACTAGAACTTGAAAACCGGGCGTTACGTCAGGAACTGTTGCTGAAAAACAGTGAACTGCTGATGCTTGGACAATACAAACAGGAGAACGCGCGTCTGCGCGAGCTGCTGGGTTCCCCGCTGCGTCAGGATGAGCAGAAAATGGTGACTCAGGTTATCTCTACGGTTAACGATCCTTATAGCGATCAAGTTGTTATCGATAAAGGTAGCGTTAATGGCGTTTATGAAGGCCAGCCGGTCATCAGCGACAAAGGTGTTGTTGGTCAGGTGGTGGCCGTCGCTAAATTGACCAGTCGCGTGCTGCTGATTTGTGATGCGACCCACGCGCTGCCAATCCAGGTACTGCGCAACGATATCCGTGTAATTGCAGCCGGTAACGGTTGTACGGATGATTTGCAGCTTGAGCATCTGCCAGCGAATACGGATATTCGTGTTGGTGATGTGCTGGTGACTTCCGGTCTGGGAGGTCGTTTCCCGGAAGGCTATCCGGTCGCGGTTGTCTCTTCCGTAAAACTTGATACCCAGCGCGCTTATACTGTGATTCAGGCGCGTCCGACTGCGGGACTGCAACGTTTGCGTTATCTGCTGCTGCTGTGGGGCGCGGATCGTAACGGCGCTAACCCGATGACGCCGGAAGAGGTGCATCGTGTTGCTAATGAACGTCTGATGCAGATGATGCCGCAGGTATTGCCTTCGCCAGACGCGATGGGGCCAAAGTTACCCGAACCGGCAACGGGGATCGCTCAGCCGACTCCGCAGCAACCGGCGACAGGAAATGCAGCTACTGCGCCTGCTGCGCCGACACAGCCTGCTGCTAATCGCTCTCCACAAAGGGCTACGCCGCCGCAAAGTGGTGCTCAACCGCCTGCGCGTGCGCCGGGAGGGCAATAGTGGCGAGCTATCGTAGCCAGGGACGCTGGGTAATCTGGCTCTCTTTCCTCATTGCGCTGTTGCTGCAAATCATGCCCTGGCCGGATAACCTGATTGTTTTCCGGCCAAACTGGGTGTTACTCATCTTGTTGTATTGGATCCTGGCCTTGCCTCATCGCGTAAATGTGGGCACAGGTTTTGTGATGGGTGCCATACTGGATCTGATCAGCGGCTCGACGCTTGGCGTACGCGTATTGGCGATGAGCATCATTGCTTACCTGGTGGCGCTGAAATACCAGCTTTTCCGCAACCTCGCATTATGGCAGCAGGCGCTGGTCGTCATGTTGCTTTCGCTGGTGGTGGATATTATTGTTTTCTGGGCAGAGTTTTTAGTGATTAACGTCTCTTTCAGACCGGAAGTGTTCTGGAGTAGTGTAGTCAATGGAGTGCTCTGGCCGTGGATTTTCTTGCTGATGCGTAAAGTCCGTCAGCAGTTTGCAGTGCAATAAAGGTTTCTATGACTTCTCTGTATTTAGCTTCCGGTTCTCCGCGTCGTCAGGAGTTACTTGCGCAACTTGGCGTGACCTTTGAACGTATTGTTACGGGCATTGAGGAGCAGCGTCAGCCGCAGGAGAGCGCGCAACAGTATGTTGTGCGTCTGGCGCGCGAGAAAGCACAGGCGGGTGTCACGCACACGGCGCAGGATCTCCCGGTGCTGGGTGCGGATACTATCGTTATCCTGAATGGAGAAGTGCTGGAGAAACCGCGCGACGCAGATCATGCGGCGCAGATGTTGCGCAAACTATCGGGTCAGACCCATCAGGTGATGACGGCAGTGGCGTTGGCCGACAGTCAGCACATTCTCGATTGCCTGGTGGTCACCGATGTGACGTTCAGAACGTTAACAGACGAAGACATCGCGGGCTATGTCGCCAGCGGAGAACCGTTAGATAAAGCAGGTGCATACGGTATTCAGGGGTTGGGTGGCTGTTTTGTCAGGAAGATAAATGGCAGCTATCACGCCGTAGTCGGCTTACCGCTGGTTGAAACGTATGAATTATTAAGTAATTTTAACGCACTGCGTGAGAAAAGGGATAAACATGACGGCTGAATTGTTGGTAAACGTAACGCCTTCGGAAACGCGAGTGGCGTATATTGATGGCGGTATTCTGCAGGAAATTCATATTGAACGTGAGGCGCGACGCGGAATAGTAGGCAATATCTACAAGGGTCGTGTAAGTCGTGTACTTCCGGGTATGCAGGCGGCTTTTGTAGATATTGGGCTGGATAAAGCCGCGTTTCTTCATGCATCCGACATCATGCCGCATACTGAGTGTGTGGCGGGTGAAGAGCAAAAGCAATTCACGGTGCGCGACATCTCGGAACTGGTCCGTCAGGGGCAAGATCTGATGGTGCAGGTGGTGAAAGATCCGCTTGGTACTAAAGGTGCGCGCCTGACCACCGATATCACTCTGCCATCTCGCTATCTGGTTTTTATGCCAGGTGCTTCTCATGTTGGGGTTTCCCAACGTATCGAAAGCGAATCCGAACGTGAGCGCCTGAAAAAAGTGGTCGCGGAGTATTGCGACGAGCAGGGCGGGTTTATCATCCGTACTGCAGCGGAAGGTGTTGGTGAGGCTGAACTGGCCTCCGATGCCGCTTATCTGAAACGTGTCTGGACCAAAGTCATGGAGCGTAAAAAGCGCCCGCAGACCCGTTATCAGCTATACGGCGAACTGGCGTTGGCGCAGCGTGTTCTGCGTGATTTCGCCGACGCCGAGCTGGACCGCATTCGCGTTGACTCGCGCCTGACTTACGAAGCATTGCTGGAGTTTACCTCGGAGTACATTCCCGAGATGACCAGCAAGCTGGAGCATTACACAGGCCGCCAGCCGATTTTCGATCTCTTTGATGTTGAAAACGAAATCCAGCGGGCGCTGGAACGCAAAGTTGAACTAAAATCCGGTGGCTATCTGATTATCGACCAGACCGAAGCGATGACCACCGTGGACATCAATACCGGGGCGTTTGTCGGTCATCGCAATCTGGACGACACCATCTTCAATACCAATATTGAAGCGACGCAGGCTATTGCTCGCCAGTTACGGTTGCGTAACCTGGGCGGGATCATCATTATTGATTTCATCGACATGAATAATGAAGATCACCGTCGCCGCGTGTTGCATTCGCTGGAGCAGGCGTTGAGCAAAGACCGGGTGAAAACCAGCGTTAATGGTTTTTCGGCGCTGGGGCTGGTGGAGATGACGCGTAAACGCACTCGCGAAAGCATTGAGCACGTACTATGTAACGAATGCCCAACCTGTCACGGTCGCGGAACGGTGAAAACCGTGGAAACGGTATGCTATGAAATCATGCGCGAGATTGTTCGTGTACACCATGCTTACGATTCCGACCGTTTCCTGGTCTATGCTTCTCCGGCAGTAGCCGAAGCCTTGAAAGGCGAAGAGTCACACTCGCTGGCGGAAGTGGAAATTTTCGTTGGCAAACAGGTTAAAGTACAAATTGAACCGCTCTATAACCAGGAGCAGTTTGACGTCGTAATGATGTAAACAGATGCTGGGCCGCCATCCGGCAAAGGGTTTTTGAGTCACATTTTTAGCAGACAAGGAGTGACGGGTGAGGCGATTGCCGGGGATTTTACTGCTTACTGGAGCCGCGCTCGTTGTGATCGCTGCCCTGCTGGTTAGCGGCCTGCGTATTGCTTTACCGCATCTTGACGCCTGGCGTCCGGAAATCCTCAACAAAATAGAATCCGCGACTGGCATGCTGGTTGAAGCCAGTCAGCTCTCAGCCAGCTGGCAGAATTTTGGCCCGACGCTTGAAGCGCACGACATCCGTGCAGAACTAAAAGATGGCGGCGAATTTTCGGTTAAACGCGTTACTCTGGCGCTGGATGTCTGGCAAAGCCTGTTACATATGCGCTGGCAGTTTCGTGATCTCACTTTCTGGCAGCTGCGCTTTCGCACCAACACTCCTATCACCAGCGGTGGTGGTAATGATAGCCTGGAAGCCAGTCACATCAGCGATCTGTTTCTTCGTCAATTCGACCATTTCGATCTCCGCGACAGTGAAGTCAGTTTCCTGACGCCATCCGGTCAGCGCGCCGAGCTGGCGATCCCACAACTCACCTGGCTGAACGATCCACGTCGACACCGTGCGGAAGGCCTGGTAAGCCTCTCCAGCCTTACCGGACAGCACGGCGTGATGCAGGTGCGCATGGATTTGCGCGATGATGAGGGGTTGTTAAGCAATGGTCGCGTCTGGCTCCAGGCGGATGACATCGACCTGAAGCCGTGGCTCGGTAAATGGATGCAGGACAATATTGCGCTGGAAACGGCACAGTTCTCCCTTGAAGGCTGGATGACGATCGACAAAGGCGATGTAACCGGCGGTGACGTCTGGCTGAAACAGGGCGGTGCCAGCTGGTTGGGCGAGAAGCAAACGCATACGCTGTCGGTGGATAATCTGACCGCGCATATTACGCGTGAAAACCCGGGCTGGCAGTTCTCTATTCCCGACACACGGATCACGATGGACGGCAAACCCTGGCCGAGCGGAGCATTGACGCTGGCCTGGATACCGGAACAGAACGTTGGCGGCAAAGACAATAAACGCAGTGACGAACTCCGGATTCGCGCCAGTAATCTGGAGCTGGCAGGCCTGGAGGGCGTACGCCCGCTGGCCGCGAAACTTTCACCTGCACTTGGTGATGTTTGGCGCTCCACACAACCGAGCGGCAAGATAAACACGCTGGCGCTGGATATCCCGCTTCAGGCGGCAGACAAGACCCGTTTTCAGGCATCGTGGAGCGATCTGGCCTGGAAGCAATGGAAATTATTACCGGGTGCGGAACACTTCTCCGGGACGCTTTCCGGCAGCGTAGAAAATGGTTTGCTTACCGCGTCGATGAAGCAGGCAAAGATGCCTTACGAAACGGTATTCCGTGCGCCACTGGAAATCGCCGACGGCCAGGCTACGATAAGCTGGCTGAACAATGACAAAGGTTTCCAGCTGGATGGGCGTAATATTGACGTTAAAGCTAAAGCCGTCCATGCGCGCGGCGGTTTTCGTTACCTGCAACCTGCTAACGATGAACCCTGGCTGGGTATTCTGGCTGGCATCAGTACCGATGATGGTTCACAAGCCTGGCGCTATTTCCCGGAAAACCTGATGGGTAAAGACCTGGTTGATTACTTAAGTGGCGCGATTCAGGGCGGTGAAGCGGATAACGCGACGCTGGTTTATGGTGGCAATCCGCAACTCTTCCCCTATAAACACAACGAAGGTCAGTTTGAAGTGCTGGTGCCGCTACGCAACGCGAAGTTTGCCTTCCAGCCGGACTGGCCTGCATTAACTAACCTTGATATTGAACTGGATTTTATTAACGACGGCTTATGGATGAAAACCGATGGCGTTAATCTGGGCGGCGTGCGCGCGAGTAATCTCACCGCAGTGATCCCTGACTACTCAAAAGAAAAACTGCTGATTGACGCTGACATTAAAGGTCCGGGTAAAGCCGTTGGCCCTTACTTTGATGAGACACCGCTGAAAGATTCCCTGGGTGCGACCCTGCAAGAACTCCAGCTCGACGGCGATGTGAATGCTCGCTTACATCTTGATATCCCGCTGAACGGCGAGTTGGTAACCGCGAAAGGGGAAGTGACGCTGCGTAATAACAGTCTGTTTATCAAACCACTCGACAGCACCCTGAAAAATTTGAGCGGTAAATTCAGCTTTATCAATGGCGATCTGCAAAGTGAACCACTGACAGCAAGCTGGTTTAATCAGCCGTTGAACGTGGATTTCTCCACCAAAGAAGGGGCAAAAGCCTACCAGGTCGCGTTGAATCTCAACGGTAACTGGCAACCAGCGAAAACCGGCGTTCTGCCTGCAGCGGTGAACGAAGCATTAAGTGGCAGCGTGGCGTGGGATGGTAAAGTGGGCATTGAGCTGCCTTATCAAGCTGGCGCGACGTATAACGTAGAGCTAAACGGCGATTTGAAGAATGTGAGCAGTCACTTACCTTCACCGTTAGCCAAACCTGCGGGTGAACCACTGCCGGTAAACGTTAAGGTTGATGGCAATCTCAACAGTTTTGATTTAACCGGACAGGCTGGTGCGGATAACCATTTCAATAGCCGCTGGTTGCTTGGTCAAAAGCTGACGCTCGATCGTGCTATTTGGGCGGCAGACAGTAAAACGCTCCCGCCGTTGCCGGAACAAAGTGGCGTTGAACTCAATATGCCGCCGATGAATGGTGCCGAGTGGCTGGCCCTGTTCCAGAAAGGTGCGGCGGAGAGTGTCGGTGGTGCAGCGAGTTTCCCACAACACATAACGTTACGTACGCCTATGTTGTCGCTGGGAAATCAGCAATGGAATAACCTGAGTATTGTTTCGCAACCGACGGCAAATGGCACCCAGGTTGAGGCGCAAGGGCGTGAAATCAACGCCACGCTGGCGATGCGTAATAACGCGCCGTGGCTGGCGAATATCAAATATCTTTATTACAACCCGAGCGAGGCGAAAACTCGTGGTGATTCAACGCCGTCATCACCTTTCCCGACAACGGAGCGCATTAACTTCCGTGGCTGGCCGGACGCACAAATACGATGCGCAGAGTGCTGGTTCTGGGGGCAAAAATTCGGTCGTATTGACAGTGATCTCACCATTTCTGGCGATACATTAACGCTGACCAATGGACTGATTGATACCGGTTTCTCGCGGCTCACTGCCGATGGTGAATGGGTTAATAATCCGGGGAATGAACGTACCTCGCTGAAAGGAAAACTGCGCGGGCAGAAAATTGATGCCGCCGCAGAATTTTTTGGTGTCACGACGCCCATACGCCAGTCGTCATTTAATGTGGATTACGATTTACACTGGCGTAAAGCACCGTGGCAGCCAGATGAGGCGACGTTGAATGGCATCATTCATACTCAACTGGGTAAAGGCGAAATTACCGAAATCAATACCGGACATGCCGGGCAATTGCTGCGCTTATTGAGCGTAGATGCCCTGATGCGTAAGCTGCGTTTTGATTTCAGAGACACTTTTGGCGAAGGGTTCTATTTTGACTCCATTCGCAGCACCGCGTGGATTAAAGACGGCGTTATGCACACCGACGACACGCTGGTGGATGGCCTGGAGGCGGATATCGCCATGAAAGGGTCGGTAAATCTGGTACGTCGCGACCTGAATATGGAAGCGGTTGTCGCACCAGAGATTTCTGCGACGGTGGGCGTGGCTGCGGCTTTTGCGGTTAACCCCATTGTTGGAGCGGCAGTATTTGCAGCCAGTAAAGTGCTGGGGCCGCTGTGGAGCAAAGTCTCCATTTTGCGCTATCACATTTCGGGTCCGCTGGACGATCCGCAAATCAACGAAGTGTTGCGCCAACCGCGTAAAGAAAAAGCGCAATGATTTGACGAGGGCGCGTAATTGCCCCAATCTCATATGATAATCGTTGCCAAAGGCCAACGAGCCGGAACATAACCGTAGGCCGGATAGGGCGTTCACGCCGCATCCGGCAGCCGTAAAAAATCCTCTACTGCAGTAACTAACGAGTAGCAAAAACGATGAGTCTGAACCTGGTAAGTGAACAATTGCTAGCGGCGAACGGCCTGAAACATCAGGACTTGTTCGCGATCCTCGGTCAACTGGCCGAACGTCGCCTTGATTATGGCGATCTCTATTTTCAGTCGAGCTATCACGAATCCTGGGTTTTAGAAGACCGCATTATTAAAGATGGTTCTTACAACATCGATCAGGGTGTTGGTGTGCGTGCAATCAGCGGTGAAAAAACCGGATTTGCTTACGCAGACCAAATCAGCCTGCTGGCGCTGGAACAGAGTGCGCAAGCGGCGCGCACCATCGTCCGTGATAGTGGTGATGGCAAAGTACAGACGCTGGGCGCGGTAGAGCATAGCCCGTTGTATACCTCGGTAGATCCGCTGCAAAGCATGAGCCGTGAAGAGAAGCTGGATATCCTGCGTCGCGTCGATAAGGTTGCCCGCGAAGCGGACAAGCGCGTACAGGAAGTGACTGCCAGCCTCAGCGGCGTTTATGAATTAATTCTGGTTGCGGCCACCGACGGCACGCTGGCGGCGGATGTTCGTCCGCTGGTGCGTCTTTCCGTGAGCGTTCTGGTCGAAGAAGATGGCAAACGCGAACGCGGTGCCAGTGGCGGCGGCGGTCGTTTTGGTTATGAGTTCTTCCTTGCCGATCTCGACGGTGAAGTCCGTGCGGATGCGTGGGCAAAAGAAGCAGTGCGTATGGCGTTGGTCAATCTTTCTGCCGTTGCTGCACCAGCAGGCACCATGCCGGTAGTACTTGGCGCAGGTTGGCCGGGCGTGCTGTTGCATGAAGCGGTGGGTCACGGTCTGGAAGGCGACTTCAACCGCCGTGGCACTTCAGTATTTAGTGGACAGGTCGGGGAGTTGGTGGCTTCAGAACTGTGTACCGTGGTTGATGACGGCACGATGGTCGATCGCCGTGGTTCGGTGGCGATTGATGACGAAGGTACGCCAGGCCAGTACAACGTGCTGATTGAGAATGGCATCCTGAAAGGCTACATGCAGGATAAACTCAACGCGCGTTTGATGGGAATGACGCCGACTGGCAACGGTCGCCGTGAATCTTACGCTCATCTGCCGATGCCGCGTATGACCAACACCTATATGCTGCCGGGTAAATCGACCCCGCAAGAAATTATTGAATCTGTTGAGTACGGTATCTATGCACCGAACTTTGGTGGCGGTCAGGTGGATATTACATCCGGCAAATTCGTTTTCTCCACTTCAGAAGCGTATCTGATTGAAAACGGTAAAGTAACGAAGCCGGTGAAAGGCGCGACGTTGATTGGTTCCGGTATCGAAACCATGCAGCAGATTTCGATGGTGGGCAACGACCTGAAACTGGATAACGGCGTGGGTGTCTGCGGTAAAGAAGGGCAAAGTTTGCCGGTTGGCGTGGGCCAGCCAACGCTGAAAGTTGATAACCTGACTGTTGGCGGTACCGCGTAATAATTTCAGTATTTTCAGAAGGATAATTAATCCTTCTCCGTGTACGAACGGTCCCCTTGCCCCTCTGTGGAGAAGGTTAGGGGAACCCGTTGGCACAGGTTTGTACAACGTAACAGTACAATATGAATTACTTCTCTTTCCCGCGACCGTGCATCTCCTGAAACAGCTTACCAACCTCAACAAAATAATCCGTCAGGGAGTTGATCACGACCTGCACCTTCAGCGGCAGTTTATCTTTTTCAGTATACAACGCATAAACCGGGCGTGGATCTGACTGGTAACGCGGCAGCAGGATCTCAAGCTCACCTCGATTGATCTCGTTGATCACCCACATCAGTGGCACGTAGGCAATCCCGGCACCTGCCGTCAGCCAGCGCACCAGCGTCATCGGATCATTAGTCACAAATCTCCCTTGCGGGATCAGGCGAGTCGAGATCCCTTCCGGTGCGATCAGTTCAAATTCATTGTCGGGCCGCACGCTGTATTCAAGCCATGAATGGCTACTTAAATCGGCGGGTTTTTCCGGTATGCCGTATTGTGTGAGATAGCTTTTTGCGGCGCACACCACCATTGGCATCGCGCCCAGACGGCGGGAAAACAGGCTGGAATCTTGCAACGCGCCGACGCGGATCACCACATCCAGACCGTCGGCAATCAGGTCGGGGGCAGGAATTCCGGTAACCAGATTAACGCTCAAACCTGGGTATTCTTTCAGCATTTTGGCTGTTAGCCCGGCGAGAACATTTTGTGCCATAGTTGAAGAACAGCCAATGCGCAGCGTCCCGATGGGGGTGTTATTGAAGGCATACAGTTGCTCATGAACATCCTGCACTTCATGAAGCATCCGACGGCAGCCCTGGTAGTAAATTCTACCGGCTTCGGTCAGGCCAATGCTGCGTGTGCTACGGTTTAACAGCTTTACCTGCAACTCATCTTCCAATTTTGACACCGTCTGACTGATGGATGAAACGCTCATCTGTAGCTGTCTGGCGGCGGCGGTAAAAGAGCCAAATTCAACTACTTTGGCAAACACCGACATGCGTTTTAGTCGTTCCATTATTCACTCTGACTTAAAAGTGATTTAGATCACATAATATAGATAACAGCATAACAGTTACGTTAATATATTAAATATCAATCTACAGCAATGTTGCTCTCGCCCGGCTTTCCATGCCCTTCTCTGCGGCGACAGATGCTGAAAATAATAACGCCTGCTCTCTCTATACAACCAAGGTCAACATGAGTCTGTTTCCCGTTATCGTGGTGTTTGGGCTGTCCTTCCCACCGATATTTTTCGAATTGCTTTTATCACTGGCGATTTTCTGGCTGGTGCGCCGGGTACTTGTGCCAACAGGTATCTACGACTTTGTCTGGCATCCGGCGTTGTTCAACACCGCGCTCTATTGCTGCTTGTTTTATTTGATATCGCGACTGTTCGTTTGAGGTTGAAGTGAAAACACTAATAAGAAAATTCTCCCGTACGGCCATCACGGTCGTATTAGTCATTCTGGCCTTCATCGCAATTTTTAATGCCTGGGTCTATTACACCGAATCCCCGTGGACGCGTGACGCGCGCTTTAGCGCTGACGTCGTTGCGATCGCGCCGGACGTTTCTGGACTCATTACCCAGGTGAATGTTCATGATAACCAGCTGGTGAAAAAAGGACAGGTACTGTTCACCATCGACCAGCCGCGTTATCAAAAGGCGCTTGAGGAAGCGCAAGCCGATGTTGCTTATTATCAGGTACTGGCACAGGAGAAACGCCAGGAGGCCGGACGTCGTAACCGTCTCGGTGTGCAGGCGATGTCTCGCGAAGAGATCGATCAGGCCAACAACGTACTACAAACGGTTCTGCATCAGTTAGCGAAAGCGCAGGCGACCCGCGATCTGGCAAAACTGGATCTTGAACGCACGGTGATCCGCGCGCCAGCAGATGGCTGGGTGACCAACCTCAACGTCTATACCGGTGAGTTTATTACCCGTGGATCAACGGCAGTTGCGCTGGTGAAACAGAACTCCTTCTATGTACTGGCCTATATGGAAGAAACTAAGCTGGAAGGGGTGCGCCCTGGGTATCGTGCAGAGATCACGCCGCTTGGCAGTAACAAAGTGCTGAAAGGGACTGTTGATAGTGTTGCCGCTGGGGTCACCAACGCCAGCAGCACGCGTGACGACAAAGGGATGGCGACCATCGACTCTAACCTTGAATGGGTGCGTTTGGCGCAACGTGTTCCGGTTCGTATTCGTCTCGACAACCAGCAAGAGAACATCTGGCCTGCGGGCACCACTGCTACAGTGGTGGTCACTGGCAAACAAGATCGCGACGAAAGCCAGGATTCGTTCTTCCGTAAAATGGCCCATCGCCTGCGTGAGTTTGGTTAATCACGATGGGTATTTTCTCCATTGCTAACCAACATATTCGCTTTGCGGTAAAACTGGCGACCGCCATTGTACTGGCGCTGTTTGTTGGCTTTCACTTCCAGCTGGAAACGCCACGCTGGGCGGTACTGACAGCGGCGATTGTTGCCGCCGGTCCGGCCTTTGCTGCGGGAGGTGAACCGTATTCTGGCGCTATTCGCTATCGTGGCTTTTTGCGCATCATCGGCACATTTATTGGCTGTATTGCCGGACTGGTGATCATCATTGCGATGATCCGCGCACCATTATTGATGATTCTGGTGTGCTGTATCTGGGCCGGTTTTTGTACCTGGATATCCTCGCTGGTACGAATAGAAAACTCCTATGCGTGGGGGCTGGCCGGTTATACCGCGCTGATCATTGTGATCACCATTCAGCCGGAACCATTGCTTACGCCGCAGTTTGCCGTCGAACGTTGTAGCGAGATCGTTATCGGTATTGTGTGTGCAATTATGGCGGATTTGCTCTTTTCTCCGCGATCGATCAAACAAGAAGTGGATCGAGAGCTGGAAAGTTTGCTGGTCGCGCAATATCAATTAATGCAACTCTGTATCAAGCATGGCGATGGTGAAGTTGTCGATAAAGCCTGGGGCGATCTGGTGCGACGCACCACGGCGTTACAAGGTATGCGCAGCAACCTGAATATGGAATCTTCCCGCTGGGCGCGGGCCAATCGACGTTTAAAAGCGATCAACACGCTATCGCTGACGCTGATTACCCAATCCTGCGAAACTTATCTTATTCAGAATACGCGCCCGGAATTGATCACTGATACTTTCCGCGAATTTTTTGACACGCCGGTAGAAACCGCGCAGGACGTCCACAAGCAGCTCAAACGCCTGCGGAGAGTTATCGCCTGGACCGGGGAACGGGAAACGCCTGTCACCATTTATAGCTGGGTCGCGGCGGCAACGCGTTATCAGCTTCTCAAGCGCGGCGTTATCAGTAACACAAAAATCAACGCTACTGAAGAAGAGATCCTGCAAGGCGAACCGGAAGTCAAAGTAGAGTCAGCCGAACGTCATCATGCGATGGTTAACTTCTGGCGAACCACACTTTCCTGCATTCTGGGGACGCTTTTCTGGCTGTGGACGGGCTGGACTTCCGGCAGTGGTGCAATGGTGATGATTGCGGTAGTGACGTCACTGGCAATGCGTTTGCCGAATCCACGCATGGTGGCGATCGACTTTATTTATGGGACGCTGGCGGCGCTGCCGTTAGGGCTACTCTACTTTTTGGTGATTATCCCTAATACCCAACAAAGCATGTTATTGCTGTGTATTAGCCTGGCAGTGCTGGGATTCTTCCTTGGCATTGAAGTACAGAAACGGCGATTGGGCTCGATGGGGGCGCTGGCCAGCACCATAAACATTATCGTGCTGGATAACCCGATGACTTTCCATTTCAGTCAGTTTCTCGACAGCGCATTAGGGCAAATCGTCGGCTGTGTGCTCGCGTTCACCGTTATTTTGCTGGTGCGGGATAAATCGCGCGACAGGACTGGACGTGTACTGCTTAATCAGTTTGTTTCTGCCGCTGTTTCCGCGATGACTACCAATGTGGCACGTCGTAAAGAGAATCACCTCCCGGCACTTTATCAGCAGCTGTTTTTGCTGATGAATAAGTTCCCAGGGGATTTGCCGAAATTTCGCCTGGCACTGACGATGATTATCGCGCACCAGCGCCTGCGTGATGCGCCGATCCCGGTTAACGAGGATTTATCGGCGTTTCACCGGCAAATGCGCCGCACAGCAGACCATGTGATATCTGCCCGTAGCGATGATAAACGTCGTCGGTACTTTGGCCAGTTGCTGGAAGAACTGGAAATCTACCAGGAAAAGCTACGCATCTGGCAAGCACCACCGCAGGTGACGGAACCAGTACATCGGCTTACGGGTATGCTCCATAAGTATCAACATGCATTGACCGATAGTTAAGTCAAAACCGACGCCAAAAGCGTCGGTTTTTTCATGGCTATACTTAGCAATGAACGGCAGAACTCGCCGCGAAACGTGACGGTGGCAACAGATGAATATTTATACCTTTGATTTTGATGAGATTGAGAGTCAGGAGGATTTTTATCGCGACTTTAGCCAAACCTTTGGTCTGGCAAAAGATAAAGTACGCGATCTCGACTCTCTATGGGATGTGTTAATGAACGATGTCCTGCCGCTACCACTTGAGATTGAATTTGTTCATCTGGGAGAGAAAACGCGTCGCCGTTTTGGCGCATTAATATTGCTGTTTGATGAGGCAGAGGAAGAGCTGGAAGGGCATTTGCGTTTTAATGTTCGTCATTAGCGCAAAAAAAAGCCCCCGAACCGGGGGCAATATCGTCGGACAAGACGATGAGGGTTTATTTGTACAGTTCAGCCGTAGCGTGCCAGGTGTCACCGCTACGAGCTTCAGTAATCTGGTAGGCCGTTGCGCCTTTCTCTTCCGCTTTTTTGTTCAGCATTTCACGCATATCCATTGGCGAAGACGCCACACCACTTACGGATACGGTCCCGATTGCTTCACGATTTTGTGCTTGTGCAGCATCAATGGAGTCGGCAGCGAATGCACCGAAAGAGAGAACAGAAAGTACGCTTAATGCAGCAACAGTGGTTTTGATTTTCATGATTTTTACCTCGACATAATCTTTTAGCTGGGCCTTTGTTTCGTGACCCATATCACAAAATCAAGTATACACTAATTATTGAACTAATTAATACCACGCTAACTGTTTCAGTTGATACTAAGTGTTAAAAGTGTGAGTTTTAATAACAAAAAAGAATTAAAAACACGGTTATTTATTATTAATTCTATTATTTTCAATTAGATAATGAATTTTGCATAATGTGCTTTTTTTAACTCATGTATTCATTATGTGAATGATGTGTCGCGCTAAAACGCACTATTCGTTAAATGAATCGTAGGAGAAAGCAGGGGGATAAGAGGGAAAAGCAACATTTTCCCCGCCGCCAGAAGCGACGGGGCAGAGATTAAAGCTCCTGGTCGAACAGCTCTAAAATCGCTTCGTACAGGTCTTTGACGGTGAAACCGTTAGCAGGGGTAGTAAAGATGGTGTCATCGCCAGCGATGGTGCCCAGAATACCTTCTGCTTTGCCCAGTGAGTCCAGCAGGCGAGCAATTAACTGCGCCGCGCCAGGGCTGGTATGAATCACGACAACTGCATCGTTGTAGTCTATATCCAGCACCAGATTCTTCAATGGACTGGAGGTAGTTGGTACACCCAGTTCAGCTGGCAGGCAGTAAACCATTTCCATTTTGGCATTGCGTGTACGTACAGCACCAAACTTGGTCAACATCCGCGAGACTTTAGACTGATTAATATTGTCAAAGCCTTGCTCCTGCAACGCGGCGACGATTTCGCCCTGGGAGCTAAATTTCTCTTCTTTAAGTAATGCTTTAAATGCTTTAACTAGTTCTTCTTGCTTAGCCGAGCTTCGCATAAGTCACCCGATATGGTGGTTGATACAACATTATTGTGCATACAGATGAATTTTTATGCAAACAGTCAGCCCTGAAGAAGGCTGAAATAATGTTATGAAAGAGCGGGATTTTATCAAATTTCGTTATTGAGAAACATGCCTGCGTCACGGCATGCAAATTCTGCTTAAAAGTAAATTAATTGTTATCAAATTGATGTTGTTTTGGCTGAACGGTAGGGTATATTGTCACCACCTGTTGGAATGTTGCGCTAATGCATAAGCGACTGTTAATTACGTAAGTTAGGTTCCTGATTACGGCAATTAAATGCATAAACGCTAAACTTGCGTGACTACACATTCTTGAGATGTGGTCATTGTAAACGGCATTTTTGTGGATTAAGGTCGCGGCAGCGGAGCAACATATCTTAGTTTATCAATATAATAAGGAGTTTAGGATGAAAGTCGCAGTCCTCGGCGCTGCTGGCGGTATTGGCCAGGCGCTTGCACTACTGTTAAAAACCCAACTGCCTTCAGGTTCAGAACTCTCTCTGTATGATATCGCTCCAGTGACTCCCGGTGTGGCTGTCGATTTGAGCCATATCCCTACTGCTGTGAAAATCAAAGGTTTTTCTGGTGAAGATGCGACTCCGGCGCTGGAAGGCGCAGATGTCGTTCTTATCTCTGCAGGTGTAGCGCGTAAACCGGGTATGGATCGTTCCGACCTGTTTAACGTTAACGCCGGCATCGTGAAAAATCTGGTACAGCAAGTTGCGAAAACCTGCCCAAAAGCGTGCATTGGTATTATCACTAACCCGGTTAACACCACAGTTGCGATTGCTGCTGAAGTGCTGAAAAAAGCCGGAGTTTATGACAAAAACAAACTGTTCGGCGTTACTACGCTGGATATCATTCGTTCCAACACCTTTGTTGCGGAACTGAAAGGCAAACAGCCGGGCGAAGTTGAAGTGCCGGTAATTGGCGGTCACTCTGGTGTTACCATTCTGCCGCTGCTGTCACAGGTTCCTGGCGTTAGCTTTACCGAGCAGGAAGTGGCTGAACTGACCAAACGTATCCAGAACGCGGGTACTGAGGTGGTTGAAGCGAAAGCCGGTGGCGGGTCTGCAACCCTGTCTATGGGCCAGGCAGCTGCACGTTTTGGTCTGTCTCTGGTTCGCGCACTACAGGGCGAACAAGGCGTTGTCGAATGTGCCTACGTTGAAGGCGACGGTCAGTACGCACGTTTCTTCTCTCAACCGCTGCTGCTGGGTAAAAACGGCGTGGAAGAGCGTAAATCTATCGGCACCCTGAGCGCATTTGAACAGAACGCGCTGGAAGGTATGCTGGATACGCTGAAGAAAGATATCGCCCTGGGCGAAGAGTTCGTTAATAAGTAATTGATTAGCGGATAATAAAAAACCGGAGCACAGACTCCGGTTTTTTGTTTTGAGCGCACGACTTAATTGGTTGCCGGATATTCCTGAATGGTGACCTGCAGCGTTAACTGCTTATCATCACGCATCACTACAACCGGGATCACCGAGCCAGGGCGAATTTCCGCCACCTGATCCATCGTCTCCAGAGCAGAGATGGCCGGTTTGTTATCCACCGAAATAATCAAATCATTGACCTGAATACCCGCATTCGCCGCCGGGCCGTCAGGTGACACTTCATTAACCACGATCCCTTGCAGTTGATCTATACCACCGCCCTGCGCATGCAGTGGTGCGATCTCACGTCCGCCGATACCAATGTAGCCGCGGATCACGCGACCATCGCGGATCAGCTTATCCATAATTTTGGTTGCTAACTGGAAAGGAATCGCAAAGCCGATACCTTCCGGCGTTTCGCCATCGTTACTCTTATCAAACGACAGCGTGTTAATGCCCATCAGTTCGCCCAGCGAGTTCACCAGTGCGCCGCCAGAGTTACCGTGGTTAATGGAAGCATCGGTTTGCAGGAAGTTTTGCCGCCCGGTCGGGTTCAGACCGATTCGACCCGTGGCACTAATAATCCCCTGGGTAATGGTCTGCCCGAGGTTGTACGGGTTACCGATCGCCAGTACCACATCGCCGATGTGCGGTACGCGACGTGCATTGATTGGAATGGTAGGTAAACCGCCAGTGGCATTAATTTTAAGTACCGCCAGATCGGTTAGAGAGTCAGATCCCACCAGCAATGCTTCAAATACACGTCCATCTTGTAAGGCGACGATGATCTGATCGGCGTCGTTGATGACGTGTTTATTGGTGATGATATAACCGCGTTGATCCATGATTACACCGGATCCCAGGGTGCGGATCTCAAGCTGGTTGTGAGAGTTGGTGTTCAAACCACGGTTGTAAACGTTAACCACCGCTGGCGCGGCGCGGCGAACCGCCAGATTATAGCTGGCAGGCGTCTCATCGGTACTGTCAAATTGCGGAGTGGAAAGCGGGTTAAGGCTGCGCAGCGAAGGCATGGCAACCAGCAGAATAGCGCCGACAATTAATCCAATCGCAACGGAACGTAAGAGCTTCACAAACATGATGGAGGCGTCATTAAAAAAGGGAACGGCAGCAGCATACCACGAGTTAACCGGACATCACACGTCAGCCTGATGCCCGGTTTACGACATTAACGCATCAGCAAATAGATGCTTTCATTGCCGCGTACAATTTGCAGGGCGATGATGGCCGGTTTTGCCGCCAGCACTTTACGCATTTCAGCAATCGAGTTCACCCGATCGCGGTTGACGCCAATGATCACATCGTCTTTTTGCAAGCCTGCCTGAGCAGCTGGGCTTCCTTTGACAACCTCATCGATCTTAATACCTTTGCCGCCATCTTTTAGCTGACCATCGCTCAACGTTGCACCTTCAAGCGCTGGCGTAATCATTTCAGCGCTGGCCGACGAAGAGGTGCTGGTATCGAGCGTCACTTCTACTTCCAGTGGTTTGCCGTTACGCAGCAGGCCAAGCTTCACTTTCGTGCCCGGCTCGGTGGTTGCGATACGAGAGCGCAACTCAGCAAAGCTATTCAGCGGTTTGCCGTTGAGGCTGGTAATAATATCGCCCGCTTTGATGCCCGCTTTTGCCGAGCCAGAACCTGGCAACACTTCGCTGACAAACGCGCCACGCTGCACGTCAAGGTTGAAGGCTTTGGCGATATCGGCACTCATCTCGGTGCCTTTGATGCCTAACAGACCGCGTTTGATTTCACCAAAGTCGATAAGCTGCTGCGCCAGTGTTCGCGCCATATTACTGGGGATGGCAAATCCAATCCCGACGCTCCCACCGCCAGGCGCAAGGATTGCAGTGTTGATGCCAATTAACTCACCGTTAAGGTTTAACAGTGCACCGCCGGAGTTACCGCGGTTAATGGAAGCATCTGTCTGGATAAAGTTTTCAAGACCTTCAAGATTCAACCCGCTGCGGCCTAATGCGGAAACAATGCCAGAGGTGGCGGTTTGCCCAAGGCCAAATGGGTTACCGACCGCCACGGCAAAATCACCGACGCGCAATTTATCGGAGTCGGCAATAGCGATTTGCGTTAATTTGCTCGGGTTTTGAATTTGCAACAGGGCGATATCGCTCTGGTCATCGCTACCAATCAGTTTTGCATCAAACTCGCGCCCATCATTGAGCTGAATACTGATTTTCTGTGCCTGATTAATCACATGGTTGTTAGTCAGCACATAGCCTTTACTGGCGTTGATGATGACACCGGAGCCTAAACCTTCGAAGGGTTGTGCAGGTTGATCCGGTAAATCATCACCAAAAAACTTTTTGAATTCTTCCGGGATTTTCTGTCCCTGACTGGCCGTTCCCTCCACCCGTACGCTCACCACTGCCGGAAGCACTTTTTCCAGCATTGGAGCCAGACTGGGGAGGGGGGCCTGATCGGCAACCTGGCCTGGAATCGACGCGACGGCCTGAAATGACGCCGAGAGAGTTAACCCGACACTTAACGCTAATGCACTCAACAGCTGGGTTTGTTTTTTCATTATTCCTGCTCTCGTACCTGAATGATAAGAAAAGAGATTCAAAACAGTTTGATGTTATTGAATTTTCAGACGGCTAACAATGAGACACCAGATTAAATGATAGTCGGGGAGGTAGGGAAGAGGAGGGCGCAATGACTGCGCCCGAAAAATAAATTAGTCGCGCTTCGCGCCAGTACGCAGCAGGCCGGATGCGCCTTCAGAATAGTCGCGTGGCATTTGCACCGGTGCCTGATCGTTGCTGGCTTCAGACTCAGCCAGACGATTACGGAACGGGTTTGCTTCAGCAGACAGTTCCGGCAGCAGGCTGCTGGAGCTTTTCGCCATGTGTTGATACAGCTGGCGATAGTCGTGCGCCATGGTATCCAGTAATTCCGCGCTGCGGGCAAAGTGGCTAACCAGCTCTTCGCGATACTCGTCCAGTTCAGCTTTATTCTTTTCCAGTTCGTACTGCAACGCCTGTTGCTGGCGTAGTTTACGATTACCAAAACGCATGGCCACAGCACCAATAATGATGCCGACGACTAACCCAATTAGCGCATATTCCCAGGTCATGAACATCTCCCGTTGTCTTTTGTTTCCGTAGGGTGTTGGCTTCAGGCTCCATGCCTGCGGCTGATTATGCCACTATAACCGTTAATTCCACAGAAGTGGAATCCCGACTGCATATCGCGTAGTGTAGAACGGCCTTTTTTTCGTCAACCGTGAACAACGGCGCACCGATTATTCAAGGAATAACAATAAGATCATGCAAAGCGTTACCCCAACATCGCAATACCTGAAGGCGCTCAATGAAGGCAGCCATCAACCCGACGACGTTCAAAAAGAGGCCGTCAGCCGCCTGGAAATTATTTATCAGGAACTCATCAATAGCACGCCTCCAGCCCCCAGGACGAGTGGGCTAATGGCGCGGGTCGGTAAGCTGTGGGGTAAACGCGAAGACACACAGCATACGCCAGTGCGTGGCTTATATATGTGGGGCGGGGTAGGACGCGGGAAAACCTGGCTGATGGACCTTTTCTATCAAAGCCTGCCGGGAGAGCGGAAACAGCGTCTGCACTTTCACCGTTTTATGCTGCGGGTACATGAAGAGCTAACTGCTTTGCAGGGGCAGACCGATCCGCTGGAAATTATTGCCGATCGCTTTAAAGCAGAAACTGACGTGCTCTGTTTTGACGAATTTTTTGTTTCTGATATTACCGATGCCATGCTACTTGGCGGCCTGATGAAAGCCCTGTTCGCCCGCGGTATTACCCTGGTAGCGACGTCAAATATTCCGCCGGACGAACTTTATCGAAATGGCCTGCAACGTGCGCGTTTTTTGCCTGCAATCGATGCCATTAAACAGCATTGTGATGTAATGAACGTGGACGCCGGTGTTGATTATCGACTGCGTACGCTCACTCAGGCGCACCTGTGGCTTTCGCCACTCAACGATGAAACCCGGACGCAAATGGACAAACTATGGTTGGCGCTGGCGGGGGCGAAACGAGAAAATTCACCGACGTTAGAAATCAACCATCGGCCATTGGCGACAATGGGCGTCGAGAACCAGACGCTGGCGGTCTCTTTTACTACGCTGTGCGTCGACGCCCGCAGTCAGCATGACTATATTGCGCTCTCGCGCCTCTTTCACACGGTCATGTTGTTTGATGTACCAGTTATGACGCGGTTGATGGAGAGCGAAGCGCGGCGCTTTATTGCGCTGGTGGATGAGTTTTACGAGCGCCATGTCAAATTAGTGGTGAGTGCAGAAGTGCCGCTGTATGAAATTTATCAGGGCGATCGGCTGAAGTTTGAGTTCCAGCGTTGCCTGTCACGTCTGCAAGAGATGCAAAGCGAAGAGTATCTGAAGCGCGAGCATTTGGCGGGTTAAAACCTGCCACAAATCACAAAAAGGGGTCGATCTTTGACCCCGACTTCTCTATAATCCTGCGACCCCACGTTACAAGAAAGTTTTTTTCCCAAAACTTTTTGTGTGCTGGCATAGGCTATTCGAAGGGGTAGGTTTGCCGGACTTTGTCGTGTGAACCTCAACAATTGAAGACGTTTGGGTGTTCACCAACGTGTAACTATTTATTGGGTAAGCTTTTAATGAAAACTTTTACAGCTAAACCAGAAACCGTAAAACGCGACTGGTATGTTGTTGACGCGACCGGTAAAACTCTGGGCCGTCTGGCTACTGAACTGGCTCGTCGCCTGCGCGGTAAGCACAAAGCGGAATACACTCCGCACGTAGATACCGGTGATTACATCATCGTTCTGAACGCTGATAAAGTTGCTGTAACCGGCAACAAGCGTACTGACAAAGTGTACTATCACCACACCGGCCACATCGGTGGTATCAAACAAGCGACCTTTGAAGAGATGATTGCTCGCCGTCCTGAGCGTGTGATTGAAATCGCGGTTAAAGGCATGTTGCCAAAAGGCCCGCTGGGTCGTGCTATGTTCCGTAAACTGAAAGTTTACGCGGGTAACGAGCACAACCACGCGGCACAGCAACCGCAAGTTCTTGACATCTAATCGGGATTATAGGCAATGGCTGAAAATCAATACTACGGCACTGGTCGCCGCAAAAGTTCCGCAGCTCGCGTTTTCATCAAACCGGGCAACGGTAAAATCGTAATCAACCAACGTTCTCTGGAACAGTACTTCGGTCGTGAAACTGCCCGCATGGTAGTTCGTCAGCCGCTGGAACTGGTCGACATGGTTGAGAAACTGGACCTGTACATCACCGTTAAAGGTGGTGGTATCTCTGGTCAGGCTGGTGCGATCCGTCACGGTATCACCCGCGCTCTGATGGAATACGACGAGTCCCTGCGTTCTGAACTGCGTAAAGCTGGCTTCGTTACTCGTGACGCTCGTCAGGTTGAACGTAAGAAAGTCGGTCTGCGTAAAGCACGTCGTCGTCCGCAGTTCTCCAAACGTTAATTGGCTTCTGCTCCGGCAGAAAACAATTTGCGAAAAAAACCCGCTTCGGCGGGTTTTTTTATGGCTAAAATCTGAATCAGCGTAAAAAAAGGAATGTTGATTTTTGCTATCGCCTGACAGACAGGAAAACAAAAACCACATCGCCGATAAGGGACTAAGTCAACCATTTCAGACTAAAGCGCATCTCTTTTTCCCCATTTCCGGCATCGACTCACCACAAAGGTCACAAAATCTGGTAAACTATCATCCAATTTTCTGCCCAAATGTCGGGTATTGCTCATTTTTTGTTTGATTTTCGAACAAAGAGAGTCGTTCCTTACTGGGTAACACAACTTCTGACTGGCCACCTGGTGGCTGGTAGCAGTAAAAATTCTGACTATACCTGGAGGTTTTCATGGCTGTCGCTGCCAACAAACGTTCGGTAATGACGCTGTTTTCCGGTCCTACTGACATCTATAGCCATCAGGTCCGCATTGTGCTGGCTGAGAAAGGTGTAAGTTTCGAGATCGAACACGTGGAAAAGGACAATCCGCCTCAGGATCTGATTGACCTCAACCCGAATCAGAGCGTTCCGACCCTGGTGGATCGTGAGCTGACCCTGTGGGAATCTCGCATCATTATGGAATATCTGGATGAGCGTTTCCCGCATCCGCCACTGATGCCTGTTTACCCGGTAGCTCGCGGTGAAAGCCGTCTGTACATGCATCGCATCGAAAAAGACTGGTACACGCTGATGAACACCATCATCAACGGTTCAGCTTCTGAAGCAGATGCCGCACGTAAGCAACTGCGCGAAGAACTGCTGGCGATTGCGCCGGTCTTCGGTCAGAAGCCGTACTTCCTGAGCGATGAGTTCAGCCTGGTCGATTGCTACCTTGCTCCGCTGCTGTGGCGTCTGCCGCAACTGGGCATCGAGTTCAGCGGTCCGGGTGCGAAAGAGCTGAAAGGCTATATGACCCGCGTCTTTGAACGTGACTCTTTCCTTGCTTCTTTAACTGAAGCAGAACGTGAAATGCGTCTGGGCCGGAGTTAATCTGTATGGATTTGTCACAGCTAACACCACGTCGTCCCTATCTGCTGCGTGCATTCTATGAGTGGTTGCTGGATAACCAGCTCACGCCGCACCTGGTGGTGGATGTGACGCTCCCTGGCGTGCAGGTTCCTATGGAATATGCGCGTGACGGGCAAATCGTACTCAACATTGCGCCGCGTGCTGTCGGCAATCTGGAACTGGCGAATGATGAGGTGCGCTTTAACGCGCGCTTTGGTGGCATTCCGCGTCAGGTTTCTGTGCCGCTGGCTGCCGTGCTGGCTATCTACGCCCGTGAAAATGGCGCAGGCACGATGTTTGAACCTGAAGCTGCCTACGATGAAGATGCCAGCATCATGAATGATGAAGAGGCATCGGCAGACAACGAAACCGTTATGTCGGTTATTGATGGCGACAAGCCAGATCACGATGATGACACTCATCCTGACGATGAACCACCGCAGCCACCACGCGGTGGTCGACCGGCATTACGCGTTGTGAAGTAAAATGAAAACAGGCCCTGGCGGCCTGTTTTGTCTTCTTTATCGCTTAATAAAATAGCGTGATTGTGGCAATCATATTCACCACGAAACCGACTGCCATGGGGATCGCTGTCCGCTTCACCACTGCAAAAGGCGAAACACCTGCAATTCCTGATGTAACGACCACCACCGCAGTAATCGGCGAAACAGCGCGCGCTAGCGTCGTGGCAAAATGCATCGGCATAATCATTACAACCGCTGGTACATGTAGTCCGGCTGCGATATTCGGAATAAGACTGGCAAATGACATAAATGGCGCATTGCCTGAGCCCATCACAATGGCACAAATGGCAATGACCAGCGCCATAATAATCATCACGCCAATACCGCCCAGACCAGAATGCTCCGCACCCCTGATAACCGCATCGACAGTGCCAATTGTCGTTAAGCCCTTCGCAAATATTTCACCCGCGACCACCAGCGTTACCACGTTGGCAAACTGCGTACCCATGCCGTCAAAAAACGCCTGCACATCGTCCATTGTTTCGCGCAAATTATGCTTGCGGAAAAACTCAACAAACATCGTCACCGTCAAACTCAGTAACATCACCACCACCAGATGCAGTTCTGACTGCATCAGTCCAGCGTGGGCGAGGAACAGCGAGCCGAGCATCAGGATTAACGGCATCACCGGTAAAATGGCGTAATAGAGCGGTGGGACATTATCGAGAGCTTTTTGCTCCGCCTGCTCGTGATTGATATTTTTATCTTTTTTGTCAAAAGCGCGTTGCACGAAAAAGTGAGAGATCGCTACCGAGATAATGACGCAAGAGGCGACCGGAAGCTGGTAGTGGAAGAAGTAAGTGGCAATTTTCATTCCTGCCACCTGGGCCGCAAAAATAGAGTTCGTTTCCAGAATCCCCCACTCAATGGACATCGTGGTTGCGATAACTGCCACCGCAGAGAGTCGACTTACTCCCAGACTCACTAGTGTTGGAAATAAGGTGACCATCAGCAACATACCCAGACCGGAGGCGCTGGTAATAAACTGCGCCATGATTTGGCCGATAACGTAAGTTGCCGACAGAATAAGATACGGCGAGCGAATGAGTTTTAACGGGCGGCTTAACAAGCTCACCATCGCCCGACTGGCTCCTATGCGCTCCATGTAGCGGGCATACCCGCCCACCGCCATAATCGACAACCCTAACCCGGCAATGCGGTTGGACAGCATGCGCAGGATTTCATTATAAATATCGACGATCAAGTAGCCGCTGCTTTTGGCGGGATCGAGTACTCCACCGAACCCTAACCAGACACCGCACATCATCAGGAAGATACCTGCGGCAGCCAGCACCACTTGAGGTTTGTAGTTTTTCAGGATCAAATAGCCCATCGTCATTAATACGATGACAGATATAATTATGCCGAACATTGTTGAACTCCGTGTCAAAAGAAAACGGTCAATCCCATAAACGGCAGATTGAAAACAGTGATGTTATATTTTTTGCAAGGCTATTTATGGTGTTGGTGTCGTATTTTTTAATTCTGGATGAGGCAATTTTTCATTATAAAATATGCATTTATGATTATTTTGTAAGAACATATTCGTAATATTCATAATGCTTGTGAATAGTCTTATGAATAATTCATTCAGGATGTTTTTATCGGCGTTACACTAATTTTCGCAATAGTTAATTATTACGTTAATTATGATAATAATGAGACACAAAGAGAAAAAACCGCCATTTCCCCCTACTTTCAATCCTGTGATAGGATGTCACTGATGATGTTAATCACACTGACCTTACAGAATGGGCCTTATGAACGCATTTGATTCGCAAACCGAAGATTCTTCACCTGCAATTGGTCGCAACTTGCGTAGCCGCCCGCTGGCGCGTAAGAAACTCTCCGAAATGGTGGAAGAAGAGCTGGAACAGATGATCCGCCGCCGTGAATTTGGCGAAGGTGAACAATTACCGTCTGAACGCGAACTGATGGCGTTCTTTAACGTCGGGCGTCCTTCTGTGCGCGAAGCGCTGGCAGCGTTAAAACGCAAAGGTCTGGTGCAAATAAACAACGGCGAACGTGCCCGCGTCTCGCGTCCTTCAGCGGACACCATCATCGGCGAGCTTTCCGGCATGGCGAAAGATTTCCTTTCTCATCCTGGCGGAATTGCCCATTTCGAACAATTACGTCTGTTCTTTGAATCCAGCCTGGTGCGCTATGCGGCTGAACACGCCACCGATGAGCAAATCGATTTGCTGGCAAAAGCACTGGAAATCAACAGTCAGTCGCTGGATAACAACGCGGCATTCATTCGTTCAGACGTTGATTTCCACCGCGTGCTGGCGGAGATCCCCGGTAACCCAATCTTCATGGCGATCCATGTTGCCCTGCTCGATTGGCTGATCGCCGCGCGCCCAACCGTAGCTGATCAGGCTCTGCACGAGCATAACAACGTTAGCTATCAACAGCATATTGCGATCGTTGACGCGATCCGTCGTCATGATCCTGACGAAGCCGATCGCGCGTTACAATCGCATCTCAACAGCGTCTCTGCTACCTGGCACGCCTTCGGTCAGACCACCAACAAAAAGAAATAATGCCACTTTAGTGAAGCAGATCGCATTATAAGCTTTCTGTATGGGGTGTTGCTTAATTGATCTGGTATAACAGGTATAAAGGTATATCGTTTATCAGACAAGCATCACTTCAGAGGTATTTATGGCAACGAATTTACGTGGCGTAATGGCCGCACTCCTGACTCCTTTTGATCAACAACAAGCACTGGATAAAGCGAGTCTGCGTCGCCTGGTTCAGTTCAATATTCAGCAGGGCATCGACGGTTTATACGTGGGTGGTTCTACCGGCGAAGCCTTTGTACAAAGCCTTTCCGAGCGTGAACAGGTACTGGAAATCGTCGCCGAAGAGGCGAAAGGCAAGATTAAACTCATCGCTCATGTAGGTTGCGTCAGCACTGCTGAAAGCCAACAACTTGCGGCATCGGCTAAACGTTATGGCTTCGATGCCGTCTCCGCTGTCACGCCGTTCTACTATCCTTTCAGTTTTGAAGAACACTGCGATCACTATCGGGCAATTATTGATTCGGCGGATGGGTTGCCGATGGTGGTGTACAACATTCCGGCGTTAAGCGGCGTTAAACTGACCTTGGATCAGATTAACACTCTGGTTACGTTGCCTGGTGTCGGCGCGCTGAAACAGACCTCTGGCGATCTCTATCAGATGGAGCAGATCCGTCGTGAACATCCGGATCTGGTGCTCTATAACGGTTACGACGAAATCTTTGCTTCTGGTTTGTTGGCGGGCGCTGATGGTGGTATCGGTAGTACTTACAACATTATGGGCTGGCGTTATCAGGGTATCGTGAAGGCGCTGAAAGAAGGCGATATCCAGACCGCGCAGAAGCTGCAAACCGAATGTAATAAAGTCATTGATTTACTGATCAAAACGGGCGTATTCCGCGGCCTGAAAACGGTCCTGCACTATATGGATGTCGTTTCTGTGCCGCTGTGCCGCAAACCGTTTGGTCCGGTCGATGAAAAATATCTGCCAGAACTGAAGGCGCTAGCCCAGCAGTTGATGCAAGAGCGCGGGTGAGTTGTTTCCCCTCGCTCGCCCCTACCGGGTGAGGGGAAATAAACGCATCTGTACCCTACAATTTTTATACCAAAGCGTGTGGGCATCGCCCACCGCGGGAGACTCACAATGAGTACTACAACCCAGAATATCCCGTGGTATCGCCATCTCAACCGCGCACAATGGCGCGCATTTTCCGCTGCCTGGTTGGGATATCTGCTTGACGGTTTTGATTTCGTTTTAATCGCCCTGGTACTCACCGAAGTACAAGGTGAATTCGGGCTGACGACGGTACAGGCGGCAAGTCTGATCTCCGCAGCCTTTATCTCTCGCTGGTTCGGCGGCCTGATGCTTGGCGCTATGGGCGACCGCTACGGGCGTCGTCTGGCAATGGTTACCAGTATCGTTCTCTTCTCGGCCGGGACGCTGGCCTGCGGCTTTGCGCCAGGCTACATCACCATGTTTATTGCTCGTCTGGTCATCGGCATGGGGATGGCGGGAGAATACGGCTCCAGCGCCACCTATGTCATTGAAAGCTGGCCAAAACATCTGCGTAACAAAGCCAGTGGCTTTCTGATTTCCGGCTTCTCGGTGGGTGCCGTCGTTGCCGCTCAGGTCTACAGCCTGGTGGTTCCGGTCTGGGGCTGGCGAGCGCTGTTCTTTATCGGCATTTTGCCAATCATCTTTGCTCTCTGGCTGCGTAAAAACATTCCGGAAGCGGAAGACTGGAAAGAGAAACACGCAGGTAAAGCACCAGTACGCACGATGGTAGACATTCTTTACCGTGGTGAACATCGCATTGCCAATATCGTAATGACGCTGGCGGCGGCTACTGCGCTGTGGTTCTGCTTCGCTGGTAACCTGCAAAATGCCGCAATCGTCGCTGTTCTCGGGCTGTTATGTGCCGCAATCTTTATCAGCTTTATGGTTCAGAGTACGGGCAAACGCTGGCCAACGGGCGTAATGCTGATGGTGGTTGTGTTATTTGCTTTCCTCTACTCATGGCCGATTCAGGCACTGCTGCCAACGTATCTGAAAACCGATCTTGCTTATGACCCGCATACTGTCGCCAATGTGCTGTTCTTTAGTGGCTTTGGGGCGGCTGTGGGTTGCTGTGTCGGCGGCTTCCTCGGTGACTGGCTGGGAACCCGCAAAGCGTACGTTTGTAGCCTGCTGGCCTCGCAACTGCTGATTATTCCGGTATTTGCGATTGGTGGCGCAAACGTCTGGGTGCTCGGTTTGTTACTGTTCTTCCAGCAAATGCTTGGACAAGGGATCGCCGGGATCTTACCGAAACTGATTGGCGGTTATTTCGATACCGACCAGCGTGCAGCGGGCCTGGGCTTTACCTACAACGTTGGCGCATTGGGCGGCGCACTGGCCCCAATCATCGGCGCGTTGATCGCTCAACGTCTGGATCTGGGTACTGCGCTGGCATCGCTTTCGTTTAGCCTGACGTTCGTGGTGATCCTGCTGATTGGGCTGGATATGCCTTCTCGCGTTCAGCGTTGGTTGCGCCCGGAAGCGTTGCGTACTCATGACGCTATCGACGGCAAACCATTTAGCGGTGCCGTGCCGTTTGGCAGCGCTAAAAACGATTTAGTCAAAACCAAAAGTTAATCCTGTTGCCCGGTCTTCTACCGGGCCTTTCGCTAAGGGAAGATGTATGTCGTTACTTGCACAACTGGATCAAAAAATCGCTGCTAACGGTGGCCTGATTGTCTCCTGCCAGCCGGTTCCGGACAGCCCACTCGATAAACCTGAAATCGTCGCCGCCATGGCATTAGCGGCAGAGCAGGCGGGAGCGGTTGCCATTCGTATTGAAGGTGTGGCAAATCTGCAAGCCACGCGTGCGGTGGTGAGTGTGCCGATTATCGGGATTGTGAAACGCGATCTGGAGGATTCTCCGGTACGCATCACGGCATATATTGAAGATGTCGATGCGCTGGCGCAGGCAGGCGCGGATATCATCGCGATTGACGGCACCGACCGACCGCGTCCGGTGCCTGTTGAAACGCTACTGGCACGTATCCACCATCACGGTTTACTGGCGATGACCGACTGCTCAACGCCGGAAGACGGCCTGGCATGCCAAAAGCTGGGAGCCGAAATTATTGGCACTACGCTTTCTGGCTATACCACACCTGAAACGCCAGAAGAGCCGGATCTGGCGCTGGTGAAAACGTTGAGCGACGCCGGATGTCGGGTGATTGCCGAAGGGCGTTACAACACGCCTGCTCAGGCGGCGGATGCGATGCGCCACGGCGCATGGGCGGTGACGGTCGGTTCTGCTATCACACGTCTTGAACACATTTGCCAGTGGTACAACACAGCGATGAAAAAGGCGGTGCTATGACCACACTGGCGATTGATATCGGCGGTACTAAACTTGCCGCCGCGCTGATTGGCGCTGACGGGCAGATCCGCGATCGTCGTGAACTTCCTACGCCAGCCAGCCAGACACCAGAAGCCTTGCGTGATGCCTTATCCGCATTAGTCTCTCCGTTGCAAGCTCATGCGCAGAGAGTTGCTATCGCTTCAACCGGAATTATTCGCGACGGCAGCTTATTGGCGCTAAATCCGCATAATCTTGGTGGATTACTACACTTTCCGTTAGTCAAAACACTGGAGCAGCTTACCGATTTGCCGACCATTGCCATTAACGACGCGCAGGCCGCAGCATGGGCAGAGTATCAGGCGCTGGAAGGCGATATAACCGAGATGGTGTTTATCACTGTTTCCACTGGCGTCGGTGGCGGTGTAGTGAGCGGCGGCAAACTGCTTACCGGCCCTGGAGGTCTGGCGGGGCACATCGGGCATACGCTTGCCGATCCGCATGGTCCAGTCTGCGGCTGTGGACGCACAGGTTGCGTGGAGGCGATTGCTTCTGGTCGCGGCATTGCGGCGGCAGCGCAAGGGGAGTTGGCTGGTGCGAATGCGAAAACTATTTTCACGCACGCCGGGCAGGGCGATGAGCAGGCGCAGCAACTGATTCACCGCTCCGCACATGTGCTGGCAAGGCTGATCGCTGATATTAAAGCCACAACTGATTGTCAGTGCGTAGTGGTCGGTGGCAGCGTTGGTCTGGCAGAAGGGTATCTGGCGTTGGTGGAAACGTATCTGGCGCAGGAGCCAGCGGCATTTCATGTTGATTTACTGGCGGCGCACTACCGCCATGATGCAGGTTTACTTGGGGCTGCGCTGTTGGCCCAGGGAGAAAAATTATGATGATGGGTGAAGTACAGTCATTACCGTCTGCCGGATTACATCCTGCGTTACAGGACGCGTTAACGCTGGCATTAGCTGCCAGACCGCAAGAAAAAGCGCCGGGTCGTTACGAATTACAGGGCGATAATATCTTTATAAATGTCATGACGTTTAACACTCAATCGCCCGTCGAGAAAAAAGCGGAATTGCACGAGCAGTACATTGATATCCAGCTGTTATTAAACGGTGAGGAACGGATCCTGTTTGGCATGGCAGGCACTGCGCGTCAGTGTGAAGAGTTCCACCATGAAGATGATTACCAGCTTTGCAGCGCCATTGAGAATGAGCAAACCATCATCCTGAAACCGGGAATGTTCGCCGTGTTTATGCCTGGAGAACCGCATAAGCCGGGATGCGTTGTTAGCGAGCCTGGTGAGATTAAAAAGGTTGTGGTGAAGGTTAAGGCTGATTTAATGTCTTAAAACTTAGTTCGTTTTAAAGATTCTCCAGACCCAGTCTGGAGAATTCGAAACCGCTGAAATTAACGGTGTCTATAGCCTTCCTCTAACACCGCCTGTGTTCGAACGAGTTCATCCGCGAGTCTTTTTTCATCAGGTAGCTGCATCTTATATTCGCTTGCCAGAACGGTGTTAGGCAAACCAGCCAGTGCATAATGCGCTTCTCCGACTCCTTTTTCTGCACAGAGAACCAGACCGATGGGCGGATTTTCATCCGGTAGCGTCCAGTGCTCTTTGGCGTAGTTGAGATACATATTCATCTGTCCGGCATCGCTATAGCTGAATTTGCCCACTTTTAGATCGACGATTAGCAGGCAGCGTAAACGGCGGTGGAAAAACAGCAGATCGACACGAAACCAGTTGTCATCAATGCGTAACCTTCGCTGCCGACCAACAAAGGCAAAATCATCCCCAAGTTCCAGCATGAAATCCATCAGGTGGTTGATCAGCGCCTCCTCAAAATCGGATTCTGAGTATTCATATTTCAATTCCAAAAATTCGAGCACAAAGGGATCGCGTATCGCCTGTTGCGGAAGAATATGCGTCTCGGCAGGGGCGTGTTGTTGCAGCATGGCTGATTTGTCATATGACAGTAGTGTCCGCTCATAAAATTGGGTCGCAATTTGCCGCTCTAGCTGGCGGACAGACCAACCACAGCGGAGCGCCTCTTTTTCATAAAAGCTGCGGGCGTCAGCGTTTTTAACGGAAAGTAGACGGACGTAGGTGGACCAGGGCAGGGGGAACGATTTGGCAGACAGCGTCTGCCAAATCTTTGCCGATGGGAATTCTGCAGACGGTGTCTGCGGAATTCCCAATGGTGTTAATTCGCCAGACACTGTCTGGCGAATTTCAACATGTTGAAAAAAGAGGTAAAAAAGCCTCATTTGGCGTAAGTTTTTTGCAGAGAACCCACGCTTATACCTTAGACTTAAATCCTTTGATAGTCGCTTGATTAGCTGCGCACCATACGCAGCTCTGGCCTCGCCACCTTGTTCAAATTCGACAATTCGTCGGCCAATTTCCCAGTATGTCGCGGTCATCAGCGCGTTAACGCTACGTACCGTTTCCGTTCGGGCGCTATCGACCAGATGAATAATGCCGTCGTGGATTTGCTGGTAGCCTGCTGTGGTTCCTTCTGAGAGCGATTCTATTATCTTTCCCTTTATATGGCGCAGTGTTGAATAATGGAATCAGCTATACGCCGGGCATCTGCCGGTAACAATCCAGATGTGCGTATTACATTGGTTTTCTTAAGATTATGCGAGGCGCTTTCCAGAAAGAAAGGAGAATTTCAGCGCCGACTCTTTTCTGAGGAGGCGGCGCTGGGACAGAGCTTAAACTTCCAGCCAGTTCATAATACCGTCTGCCGCTTTACGGCCTTCGGCGATGGCGGTTACCACCAGATCAGAACCACGGACGATATCGCCGCCAGCAAAGATTTTCGGATTGCTGGTCTGGAAAGCGTTGTCGCTGCCTTCCGGGGCGATGATGCGGCCTTGCGAATCCAGCTCGACGCTGTGTTTTGCCAGCCATTCCATGCTGTGTGGACGGAAACCAAACGCCATGATCACCGCATCTGCCGGAACGATATGTTCGGAACCTGCAACGATCTCCGCGCGGCGACGGCCTTTGGCATCCGGTTCGCCCATTTCTGTGCGCACCATTTTTACGCCGCTGACTTTGCCGTTGCCGTTCACTTCAATACCCAGTGGCTGGACGTTGAATTTGAACTCAACACCTTCTTCCCGCGCGTTTTTCACTTCGCGGCGGGAACCCGGCATGTTCTCTTCATCACGACGATAGGCACAGGTAACGTGCTTTGCCCCCTGGCGCACGGAAGTACGCACGCAGTCCATCGCGGTATCGCCACCGCCAAGTACCACCACGCGTTTGCCTTCCATGCTGACGAACGGTTCTTCGCGAGTTTCACCAAAGCCCATTAACTGTTTGGTGTTGGCGATAAGGAACGGCAGCGCTGCGTACACGCCATCGGCGTCTTCGTTTTCCAGTCCGCCGCGCATTGACTGATAAGTCCCGACGCCAAGGAACACCGCATCGTAATCACTCAGCAGATCGTCCAGCTGCACGTCGCGGCCCACTTCGGTATTGAGTTTGAATTCAATACCCATGCCGGTGAAGATTTCACGGCGGCGCGTCATTACCTCTTTTTCCAGCTTGAAAGCCGGAATACCGAAGGTCAGCAGGCCGCCAATTTCCGGGTGACGGTCGAAGACGACCGCTTTTACGCCGTTGCGCGTCAGGACATCCGCACACGCCAGACCCGCCGGGCCTGCGCCGATAATCGCCACTTTTTTACCGGTTTGCTTCACGCCGGACATATCCGGACGCCAGCCCATTTCGAACGCTTTATCATTGATATAACGCTCAATGTTGCCGATGGTCACCGCGCCAAACTCATCGTTCAGCGTGCAGGAACCTTCGCACAGACGGTCCTGCGGGCAGACACGTCCGCAAACTTCCGGCAGGGTATTGGTCTGATGCGACAGTTCTGCCGCTTCAAAAATACGCCCCTCGTTGGCGAGCTTCAGCCAGTTCGGGATGTAGTTGTGTACCGGGCATTTCCACTCGCAGTATGGGTTGCCGCACGACAGGCAGCGGTCAGCCTGCGCTTTGGCCTGGCCTTCGGAAAACGGCTCGTAAATTTCAACAAACTCAATTTTGCGGATCTTCAGCGGTTTCTTTGGCGGATCAACGCGCTGCAGGTCGATAAATTGATAAACATTCTGACTCATTGTTACTACCCCTTACTGCGCCTGCACGCGCAGCTCTGCTGCGCTACGACTACGGTGACCCAGCAGTGCTTTTACATCACTGGACTTCGGTTTAACCAGCGCAAATTTAGTGGCGAAGGTTGACCAGTTCGCCAGAATCTCTTCACCGCGCTGAGAGCCAGTATGCTGCACATGCTCGGTGATAAGACCACGCAGATGCTCTTCATGGATTGCCAGGGAGTCAACGCTTAAGACCTCGACCAGTTCCGGGTTAACGCGTTTGCGGAAATCGCCGCTTTCATCGAGAACGTAAGCGAAGCCGCCGGTCATGCCCGCGCCGAAGTTAACGCCGGTTTTACCCAGAATACAGACAATACCGCCCGTCATATATTCACAGCCGTTATCGCCAATGCCTTCTACCACGGTGATAGCACCGGAGTTACGCACGCCGAATCGTTCACCCGCGCGGCCTGCGGCATACAGACGACCACCGGTCGCGCCATACAGGCAGGTGTTGCCGATAATGCTTGCTTCATGGCTGCGGAAGGCTGAGCCAACCGGAGGACGAATGGCGATTAAGCCGCCCGCCATGCCTTTACCAACATAGTCGTTAGCATCGCCCGTCAGATACAGCTCCACGCCGCCCGCGTTCCACACGCCGAAGCTCTGGCCTGCGGTACCGTTGAAGTACGCTTTGATCGGATCGGCTGCCAGCCCCTGATCGCCGTGCGTTTGGGCGATATAGCCTGAAAGCGACGCGCCAACAGAACGGTCGGTGTTGCGAATATCGAACCAGAAGGTTTTGCTCTGGCGTTCATCAACAAACGGTTTCGCCTGTTGCAGCAACTGCGCGTTCAGCAGGCCGTTATCAAACGGCGGGTTGTTTTCGGTACAGTAGAGCGCCTTACCTGGATGCGGCTCGGCAGTCTCCAGCAGCTTCGACAGCGCCAGTTTCTGCTGTTTGGCGGTGAAACCGTCCAGCTCTTTGAGCAGGTCGGTACGGCCAATCAGATCCACCAGGCGCGTTACGCCCAGTTGCGCCATCAGCTCGCGGGTTTCACGGGCGATAAACTCAAAGTAATTGGTCACTTTGAACGGCAGGCCGTGATAGTGATTCTTACGCAGCTTGTCATCCTGAGTTGCTACACCGGTGGCGCAGTTGTTCAGATGGCAGATTCGCAGGTATTTACAGCCGAGCGCCACCATCGGGCCAGTGCCGAAGCCGAAGCTTTCTGCGCCGAGAATCGCCGCTTTGATGATATCGACACCTGTTTTCAGGCCGCCATCGACCTGCAAACGGATCTTATGACGCAAGCCGTTGGCAACCAGCGCCTGTTGTGTTTCAACAAGCCCCAGTTCCCACGGGCAGCCTGCGTATTTCACCGATGAAAGCGGACTTGCGCCGGTGCCGCCGTCATAGCCTGCGATGGTGATCAAGTCCGCATAAGCTTTCGCCACGCCAGTCGCGATGGTGCCAACGCCCGGTTCAGAAACCAGCTTCACGGAGATCATCGCTTTCGGGTTAACCTGCTTGAGGTCGAAAATGAGCTGCGCTAAGTCCTCGATAGAGTAGATATCATGGTGCGGCGGCGGAGAGATCAGCGTCACTCCGGGCACCGAATAGCGCAGTTTGGCGATGTAAGGAGTGACTTTATCGCCCGGCAACTGACCGCCTTCGCCCGGTTTCGCGCCCTGGGCGACTTTAATCTGAATGACGTCAGCATTGACCAGGTACGCCGGAGTAACGCCGAAGCGACCAGAAGCCACCTGCTTGATGCGCGACACTTTGTTAGTGCCGTAGCGCGCCGGATCTTCACCACCTTCACCGGAGTTCGAGTTACCGCCGATGCTATTCATCGCTTCCGCCAGCGCCTCGTGGGCTTCCGGGCTTAACGCGCCGATAGACATCGCAGCGGTATCGAAGCGTTTAAACAGTTCGCTTGCCGGTTCAACATCGGCAATGTTGACTGCGTTTTCACCCGGCGTAATTGCCAGCAGATCGCGCAGCGTGGTTGCCGGACGCTCATTAACCAGCCTCGCGTATTCCTGATAGTCGCTGTACTCGCCGCTTTGTACCGCCTGTTGCAGTGTGCGCACGACGTCCGGGTTGTAGGCGTGGTATTCGCCACCGTGCACGTATTTCAGCAAGCCGCCCTGGCTGATGGGCTTACGCGCCAGCCAGGCACGTTTCGACAGATTCAGCAGATCCTGCTGGAAGTCTTCAAAGCTTGCCCCACCAATGCGGCTAACCGCGCCCTGGAAGCACAGGCCCACTACATCATCGTGCAGACCGACCGCTTCAAACAGTTTCGAGCAGCGGTAAGACGCGATGGTGGAGATGCCCATTTTGGACATGATTTTGTACAAGCCTTTGTTGATGCCGTTACGGTAGTTGAGCATCACGGTACGATAATCTTTGGCAATCGCGTGGGTGTCTACCAGGCGGCCCAGCGTTTCATAGGCCAGGTACGGATAAATAGCCGTCGCGCCGAAGCCCAGCAACACGGCGAAGTGGTGCGGGTCGCGGGCGCTGGCGGTTTCGACGATGATATTGGCATCGCAACGCAGGCTTTGATCGACCAGACGAGTCTGGATCGCGCCAACCGCCATTGGGGCCGGAACCGGCAGGCGATCTTTAGCGATATTCCGGTCGGAGAGCACCAGCAGCACGGTGCCGCTACGCACCATCTGTTCTGCTTTGTCGCACAGCTCTTTGACCGTCGCTTCGAGCGTGGTTTTAGTGACGTCAAAGGTGATATCCAGCGTATTTGCGCGGTAGTGCTCCTCTTTCATCGTCGTGAGCTGTTTGAAATCGGAGTAGAGCAGAATCGGCGATTTAAAGCTTAAACGGTGCGCCTGGCCTTCTGCTTCACAGAAGACGTTCATTTCACGCCCGATGCTGGTGGCGAGCGACATAACATGCGCTTCACGCAGTGGGTCGATTGGCGGGTTGGTGACCTGGGCAAATTGCTGGCGGAAGTAATCGTAAATAATGCGAGGCTGACTGGAGAGCACGGCGAATGGGGTGTCGTCGCCCATCGAACCGACGGCTTCCTGGCCGTTTTCCCCCAGGACGCGGATCACAGAGTCCAGCTCTTCCGCGCTGTAGTTAAACTGTTTCTGGTAGCTGGCAAGTGTGTCGTCGTCCAGTTCGCGGCTACCCACTTCTTCATCGGGCAGATCTTCAAACGGTACCAGACGGCGGACGTTTTTCTCCATCCACTCTTTATATGGATGGCGGCTTTTCAGATCGTCATCGGTTTCTGCCGAGTGCAGAATACGCCCACTGCGGGTGTCGATAACCATTAGTTCGCCTGGCCCCACGCGGCCTTTTTCGACTACTTCGTCAGGCTGATAATCCCAGATACCGACTTCAGAGGCGCAGGTGATGAGCTTATCTTTGGTGATGACGTAGCGCGCCGGACGCAGACCGTTACGGTCGAGGTTACAGGCAGCAAAACGACCATCGGACATCACGATGCCCGCCGGGCCATCCCACGGCTCCATATGCATGGAGTTAAAGTCAAAGAAGGCACGCAGTTCCGGGTCCATATCCGGGTTGTTCTGCCAGGCGGGTGGCACTAACAGACGCATGGCGCGGATGATATCCATCCCGCCCGCCAGCAGCAGTTCCAGCATGTTATCCATGGAACTGGAGTCAGAGCCGGTTTCGTTGACGAACGGCGCGGCGTCGTGCAGGTCAGGGATCAGCGGTGTCTGGAATTTATAGGTACGCGCTCGCGCCCATTGGCGGTTACCGGTGATGGTGTTGATTTCACCGTTATGCGCCAGGTAGCGGAACGGCTGCGCCAGCGGCCAGCGCGGTACGGTATTAGTGGAGAAGCGCTGGTGGAACAGGCAGATGGCCGATTCCAGACGCAGGTCCGCGAGGTCCAGGTAGAAGCGCGGCAGATCCGCCGGCATACACAGACCTTTATAGATGTTCACCAGATTCGACAGGCTACAGACGTAGAAGTCTTTGTCAGCTTCGAGACGCTTTTCAATACGGCGGCGGGCGATAAACAGACGGCGCTCCATATCGCGCGGACGCCAACCTGCCGGGGCGTTCACAAAAATTTGCTCAATGCGTGGCAGAGAGGAGAGGGCGATTTCACCCAGCACGCCTTCGTTAGTGGGGACATCACGCCAGCCGACAATCGACAACGTTTCGCGTTGCAGCTCTTCTTCAACGATGCGGCGTGCGGTCGCGGCGAGTTCAGGATCTTTATTCAGGAAAAGCATCCCGACGGCGTAGTTTTTCGCTAAACGCCAGCCTCGCTCCTGCGCAACAATGCGAAAAAAGCGATCCGGTTTTTGTAACAGCAAGCCGCAACCGTCACCGGTTTTACCATCGGCGAGAATCGCGCCACGGTGCTGCATGCGGGCCAGTGCGTGTATTGCAGTACGCACTACCTTGTGGCTAGGTTCGCCTTCTATGTGGGCGATCAGGCCGAAACCACAGTTATCCCTCTCAAGGGATTTATCGTACAACATATCGTGAACCTCCCCCAGGCTCTGCGGGAACCCCACTTCCGAACCGCTGCGCACGGGCACAGAAAGAGCGTGGCGACGGGGTTTGCGTTTCATACGCGCGCCTCGCATTCGCCCCCTTGTTGTCCTTTTCGCATCGATTAATACGGTGAAGAGGGGATCTCAATTACTGCATAAATATGATGAGCAGGCTGCTCATCCAGAAAGCTTCCAGCGGATTTCCAACTTATCGGGAAAGCTGATACAGGTCAAATGGCAAGCTTATTGGTACAGAAATGTGCTTTAGCGCAAAATTCTTTATTAATTTATTGAAATTAAAAAGGATTTGTTAATTAAGTTGAAAAGAGGCGTCGTTAGGGAAACAGTCAATTCCTGACTGTCATAAAGGCGTGTTAACCCTTATCCTGCCTTGAACTGACGAGAAAGGCAGTATTTTATACTGCATTAATTGGTAATGACGTTTCATGCTACTGTTTTTGCCTAAAATCCATAAGGAGATAAAAAAATCTGACACAAGATAAGCAAAAGTGATTTATGTGATTATGCATGAAATTTCGGTAATTTTGATTGATTATGCAATTGATAAAAGCAGGCTGGGACGATTGATCCAGGTCATCGCCGAATTGAGCTAAAAATGGCAGGCTTTGGCCTCTTTTCAAGGCGCGGTCTATCAGATTATGCAGTTACAGAAATTAGTCAATATGTTTGGTGGTGATCTCACCCGTCGTTATGGGCAAAAGGTGCATAAGCTGACGCTGCACGGTGGTTTTAGCTGCCCTAACCGTGACGGTACCATCGGGCGTGGTGGCTGCACATTCTGTAATGTTGCCTCGTTTGCCGATGAAGCGCAGCAGCATCATTCCATTGCCGAGCAACTGGCGCACCAGGCGAATTTAGTTAACCGCGCTAAACGCTATCTGGCCTACTTTCAGGCGTATACCAGCACCTTTGCCGAAGTTCAGGTGCTGCGTTCTATGTATCAGCAGGCGGTGAGCCAGGCCAATATTGTCGGTTTGTGTGTTGGTACCCGCCCGGACTGCGTGCCGGATGCGGTGCTGGATCTGCTTTGCGAATATAAAGACCAGGGCTACGAAGTGTGGCTGGAGCTGGGGCTACAAACCGCCCACGACAAAACGCTGCATCGCATCAATCGCGGTCATGATTTTGCCTGCTATCAGCGCACGACGCAGCTGGCGCGTGAGCGCGGGCTGAAGGTGTGTTCTCACTTAATTGTCGGCCTGCCTGGAGAAGGGCAGGCTGAATGTTTGCAAACGCTGGAGCGAGTGGTTGAAACCGGCGTGGACGGCATAAAGCTGCATCCGCTACATATAGTAAAAGGCAGCATTATGGCGAAAGCCTGGGAAGCGGGGCGTTTGAACGGTATTGAACTGGACGATTACACGCTCACTGCCGGAGAAATGATTCGCCATACGCCACCGGAAGTGATCTACCACCGCATTTCCGCCAGCGCCCGTCGCCCGACGCTGCTTGCTCCGCTGTGGTGCGAAAATCGATGGACGGGAATGGTCGAGCTGGATCGCTATCTGAATGAACATGGCGTACAGGGATCGGCGCTGGGACGTCCGTGGCTACCTCCAACGGCGTAGGCCATTGAGGGGAATTCCGCATTTCTCACACAATTTATAACGTAACTGTCAGAATTGGGTATTATTGGGGCAGGTTGTCGTGAAGGAATTCCCTAATGAAGCAAATTCGTCTGCTGGCGCAGTATTATGTTGACCTGATGATGAAGTTAGGTCTGGTGCGCTTCTCAATGTTGCTGGCGCTGGCCCTCGTCGTTCTTGCCATTGTGGTACAAATGGCAGTGACCATGGTGCTGCATGGTCAGGTCGAAAGCATTGATGTTATTCGTTCTATCTTCTTTGGTCTGCTGATTACGCCGTGGGCGGTCTACTTTCTATCGGTGGTCGTCGAGCAACTGGAGGAGTCACGACAACGTCTGTCACGGCTGGTGCAAAAACTGGAGGAGATGCGCGAGCGCGATTTGAGCCTCAACGTTCAGTTAAAAGATAATATTGCCCAGCTAAATCAGGAAATCGCCGTTCGTGAAAAAGCGGAAGCAGAACTGCAGGAAACCTTCGGCCAACTGAAAATTGAAATTAAAGAGCGCGAAGAGACACAAATTCAGCTCGAGCAGCAATCCTCATTCTTACGTTCCTTCCTTGATGCTTCACCCGACCTGGTTTTTTATCGTAACGAAGATAAAGAGTTTTCCGGCTGTAACCGCGCGATGGAGCTGCTGACCGGAAAAAGCGAAAAACAACTGGTTCACCTGAAACCTGCTGATGTTTACTCACCGGAAGCCGCTGCGAAAGTCATTGAAACCGATGAAAAAGTGTTCCGTCATAATGTGTCACTGACCTATGAGCAGTGGCTGGATTATCCCGACGGACGCAAAGCCTGCTTTGAAATCCGTAAAGTGCCGTACTACGACCGCGTGGGTAAACGTCACGGTTTGATGGGCTTTGGTCGCGACATTACCGAGCGTAAGCGGTATCAGGATGCGCTTGAACGCGCCAGCCGCGACAAAACGACGTTTATCTCCACCATCAGTCACGAATTGCGTACACCGCTGAACGGTATCGTCGGCCTGAGCCGCATTCTGCTGGATACTGAACTTACCGCTGAGCAGGAAAAATATCTCAAAACAATCCATGTTTCGGCCGTCACGCTGGGGAATATCTTCAACGATATTATTGACATGGATAAGATGGAGCGGCGCAAGGTCCAGCTTGATAATCAGCCAGTTGATTTCACCAGCTTCCTTGCCGATCTGGAAAATCTCTCCGCATTGCAGGCGCAACAGAAAGGATTGCGCTTTAATCTGGAGCCGACGCTGCCATTACCGCATCAGGTCATTACCGACGGGACGCGTTTACGGCAGATCCTGTGGAATCTCATCAGTAACGCCGTCAAATTCACCCAGCAAGGCCAGGTTACCGTGCGCGTGCGCTACGATGAAGGCGATATGCTGCATTTTGAAGTGGAAGACTCTGGTATCGGCATTCCGCAGGATGAGCTGGATAAAATCTTCGCCATGTATTACCAGGTGAAAGACAGTCATGGCGGTAAACCTGCCACTGGCACCGGTATTGGTCTGGCCGTTTCTCGTCGTCTGGCGAAAAATATGGGCGGCGATATTACGGTTACCAGCGAACAGGGCAAAGGTTCAACCTTTACGTTGACGATCCACGCACCGTCGGTGGCTGAAGAGGTCGATGATGCGTTTGACGAAGACGATATGCCTTTACCGGCGCTGAATGTGCTGCTGGTGGAGGACATTGAACTGAACGTGATTGTCGCGCGTTCTGTGCTGGAAAAATTAGGTAACAGCGTTGATGTCGCAATGACCGGCAAGGCGGCGCTGGAGATGTTTAAACCGGGTGAATACGACCTGGTGTTGCTGGATATTCAGTTGCCAGATATGACCGGGCTGGATATCTCTCGTGAATTGACGAAGCGTTATCCGCGCGAGGATTTACCGCCGCTGGTGGCCTTAACCGCTAACGTGCTGAAAGACAAACAAGAGTACCTCAATGCTGGAATGGATGATGTGCTGAGTAAGCCGCTTTCTGTTCCGGCGCTAACCGCGATGATCAAGAAATTCTGGGATACCCAGGATGATGAGGAGAGTACGGTGACGACAGAAGAGAACAGTAAATCAGAAGCATTGCTCGATATTCCCATGCTGGAACAGTATCTCGAACTTGTAGGACCGAAGCTGATCACCGATGGGTTAGCGGTGTTTGAGAAGATGATGCCGGGATATGTCAGCGTGCTGGAGTCGAATCTGACGGCGCAGGATAAAAAAGGCATTGTTGAGGAAGGACATAAAATTAAAGGTGCGGCGGGGTCAGTGGGGTTACGCCATCTGCAACAGCTGGGTCAGCAAATTCAGTCTCCTGACCTTCCTGCGTGGGAAGATAACGTCGGTGAATGGATTGAAGAGATGAAAGAAGAGTGGCGTCACGACGTAGACGTGTTGAAAGCGTGGGTGGCAAAAGCCACAAAAAAATGACCCCGGCTAGACCGGGGTGCGCGAATACTGCGCCAACACCAGGGAAATCTTGGCTGCGCCGTAAATTTTTATGATGAGTTACAAGGGCACAGCACTGTTTTTCAGGCCGCACGCAGTTAAGATAGCAAAACTTAAATGATTTGTTACATGAATCAGTTAAATGTGTGATGCGTAGCATTTTTATTAAAAAAATTAATGTGTTTCAGTCAATTGCGAAAGGATGATCACAATGAAGAAAATTGGCGTAATTCTGAGCGGATGCGGCGTCTATGACGGTTCTGAAATTCATGAAGCGGTGTTGACGTTGTTAGCTATTTCACGCAGCGGTGCGCAGGCGGTCTGCTTTGCACCGGATAAGCAGCAGGTTGATGTTATCAACCATTTAACTGGCGAAGCGATGACGGAAACGCGCAATGTGCTGATTGAAGCGGCACGAATAACGCGCGGTGAAATCCGTCCTCTGGCTCAGGCCGATGCCGCTGAACTGGATGCGTTGATTGTGCCGGGGGGGTTTGGCGCGGCGAAGAATTTAAGCAATTTTGCCAGTCTTGGTAGCGAATGCACCGTTGACCGTGAATTAAAGGCGCTGGCACAAGCGATGCATCAGGCCGGAAAACCGCTTGGTTTTATGTGTATTGCCCCGGCGATGCTGCCGAAAATTTTCGATTTCCCGCTGCGTTTGACCATCGGTACTGATATCGATACCGCAGAAGTTCTGGAGGAGATGGGCGCAGAGCATGTGCCGTGTCCGGTCGATGATATCGTGGTTGATGAAGACAATAAGATTGTCACCACCCCGGCATATATGCTGGCGCAGAACATTGCAGAAGCGGCGAGCGGCATTGATAAGCTGGTTTCCCGCGTGCTGGTTCTGACTGAATGAGTAAAAGCCGCTTAACGGTGTTTAGTTTCGTTCGCCGTTTTCTTCTACGGTTAATGGTTGTCCTCGCCGTTTTCTGGGGCGGGGGCATCGCGTTGTTTAGCGTTGCGCCTGTTCCTTTCTCAGCGGTAATGGCCGAGCGACAAGTCAGCGCCTGGCTGCATGGCAATTTTCGTTACGTGGCACATTCTGACTGGGTCAGTATGGATCAAATCTCGCCGTGGATGGGACTGGCGGTGATTGCCGCAGAAGATCAGAAGTTTCCTGTGCACTGGGGCTTTGATGTCGCTTCCATTGAGCAAGCCCTGGCGCACAACGAGCGCAATGAAAACCGTATTCGCGGCGCATCAACGATTTCTCAGCAAACAGCCAAAAATCTCTTTTTATGGGATGGACGTAGCTGGGTACGAAAAGGGTTGGAAGCCGGATTAACGCTGGGGATAGAAACAGTCTGGAGCAAAAAGCGTATCCTGATAGTTTACCTGAATATCGCCGAATTTGGCGACGGTGTGTTTGGCGTCGAAGCTGCGGCACAACGTTATTTCCACAAACCCGCGAGCAAACTTACCCGGTCGGAAGCTGCGTTACTGGCTGCCGTATTACCTAATCCACTGCGTTTCAAAGTCTCCGCGCCATCGGGCTATGTGCGTAGCCGTCAGGCGTGGATTTTACGGCAGATGTATCAGTTAGGCGGTGAGTCGTTTATGCAACAACACCAGCTGAATTAAGCTTCGCGCGAAGTGAGGGCCAGCGTTTTGCTCTCACGTGGTTGCAGATCTTTCTGTAGGGCAATAGCCAGTGCCGGCTGGGCGATAAACCGTTTCCATAACCGCTCTTGCTTTCGCTGACAACACCACTTTGACCAGGTCGCCAGTGGAATCAACGTGCTTTCACCAATGTTGTCGCAGACGACGGGGATAACCTCTGACTCACTGATGCGGTGACAGAGGATATTCTGCGGCTTCAACGACATCGTCACGATATGGTTATCCTGCAAATAACGTTTCAGCTGTTTCAGTAACTGGCGCAGCTGTGCAACGTCTTCTTCGTAACGGCATTGTTCTGCAAATTCGGTCAGCGTAACGGAGGGCTTACCGTCGAAATCGGCAATCACATCGTAGACATAACCCGTTCCGCAATCCGTCTCCACGGTACCGTGATAGCGCGGTATTCCACTCCAGTCTTTTAACCGGCGACCAAGATGCGCGTAATACTTTAACTCACGGCGGATCTCTTTATCACCACCATCACCGCGGTGGTAGACAATCTTGATACAGCGTTGGGCATCTTCCGGATGCGCATAACATTTCCGATGTCTTCCGGTGCCCAGGGGATTTTGTTCAGATAAGCGAATCATACCATCTCCTGGAAATATTTTCTGACGATCTCCAGTATGGTCGAATAACTTAAACAAAACCTAAACAATGCCTCTTAAGGTTTTCTTAAGGTTCTTCTGAAAGTGAAAAGCGCACAAAATGTACAATTTCCGTCATTAATAACGATTTCAGTACGCGCTTTTTTTATTGTCGGGGGGAGCTTGAAGGGATTTGTATGTCAAAGTGATGAAAATTAATCTTCATCAAAACCAGAGTTAAAGAGGGCGATAACGGCGGCCAGTGCTTCCTCTTCCTGTGGACCGGTCGCTTCGACTTCAATCTGCCGTCCTTTGGCAGAATCCAGCATCAGCAGCGCAATAACGCTGTTGGCTTCAGCTTCAGTGCCTTCATCGTTACGTAACAGCACTTCAGCGTCAAAACCCTGCATTAATTCAAACAGCTTCATTGCAGGCCGGGCATGCATGCCCAGCTTGTTTGTGATTTCAACAGTTTGCTTGACGGTCATGGTTTACGTTTTTCCAGCGTACGATGGCGTGACTGGACGTTTTTACCGCGTGAACGGAAGTAGTCTGCCAACTGCTCTGCAATATACACCGAACGGTGCTTCCCGCCAGTACAACCAATGGCGACCGTCAGGTAGCTACGGTTGTTGGTTTCCAGCATAGGTAACCATAGCTCAAGATAGCTTCGCGTCTGGTAAATAAAATTGTGTACTTCTGTGTGGCGGTCGAGGAACGCGGCGACAGGCTTATCAAGACCTGTCATCGGACGCAGTTTTGGATCCCAGTGCGGGTTCGGCAAGAAGCGCACGTCAAAGACGTAATCTGCATCGATAGGGATACCGTGTTTGAAGCCGAAAGACTCAAAGACCATGGTCAGTTCGCGTTCACGTTTACCCAGTAAACGGGTACGCAACATTTCTGCCAGCTCGTGAACGGACATTTCTGAGGTATCGACAATCAGATCCGCTCGCGAACGCAGTGGTTCCAGTAGATCGCTTTCTTTGTCGATAGCACTTTCCAGCGACAGGTTTTTGCTGGAAAGCGGATGCAGGCGGCGCGTGTCACTGTAACGACGAATTAAGGTATTACGGTCGGCATCCAGGAACAGGAGTTGCGGTGAGAAAGCGTCAGGTAGGTTACTCATCGCCTGTTCGAATATTTCTGGTGACTCCGGCATATTACGAACATCAATGCTGACGGCGGCAGAAATCTCGCGATCGGCCAGAGTTCGAGCCAGATCGGGTAACAACACTACGGGGAGGTTATCCACGCAGTAAAAACCCATATCTTCCAGCGCACGAAGGGCGACAGATTTACCTGAACCTGAACGTCCGCTGACGATCATCAGTACCATGTACTGTTTCTCCTCACAACGTCTAAAAGAGACATTACCGAATAACTACGCTTCATCCGGAGTACCTTCGGTATCCGTAATGATTTGATACAGCTCTTCATCGCTCTGGGCTGCGCGTAAACGGCGGCAGATGGTTTTATCCGCCAGACGTTTCGCCACCAGCGACAGAGTATGCAGGTGCGTTTTGGTTTGGTCAGCCGGAACCAGCAACGCAAACAGTAAATCTACCGGTTGGTTGTCAATGGCATCGAAAGCTATGGGCGTTTCGAGCTGAACGAAAACGCCAACGGCGCGCAGAGTATCTTCTTCCAGTTTGCCATGCGGAATGGCTATACCATTGCCGATACCGGTACTGCCCATTTTTTCCCGCGTCAGGATAGCTTCAAAAACCACCTGAGGCGGCAGGCTAAGTTGTTTCGCCGCCAGCTCGCTGATGATTTCCAGGGCGCGTTTTTTGCTCTGACAGTGGACGCGGCTTCGCGTACATTCCCTGTTAAGAACAGTGCTAAGCTGTAGAGTTGTATCATTATTTGTCATAATTTCACCTAAGAACCTGCTCACTCAAACGGTGGAACAGGTTCGGAGCATTAACTGTACAAATGGCCCGTTGTGCCGCACAACAGGCCGCCATGCACATGCTAATTGCCCGGACAATTAGTGTTGTTTCAGTTTATCTTTATGTTTGGTCAACTGGCGTGCCAGCTTATCAATTAAGCCATCAATGGCAGCGTACATGTCCTGACCTTCCGCGCTGGCATGAATTTCACCACCGTTTACATGCAGTGTTGCATCTGAGGTATGGGTGACTTTCTCCACTTTCAGAACAACATAGACCTGGTTGATTCGGTCAAAATATTGCTCAAGTTTGGCAAATTTAGCAGTAACAAATTCGCGCAGTGCCTCGGTGATCTCGACGTTATTTCCGGTAATGTTGAGCTGCATAGTGTCTTCCTTATCGGTTGGGTCAAACGAGCTGTTTACGCTGGTTTGACGGCGGAATGGATAAAGACTCTCGGTACTTCGCAACAGTGCGGCGTGCCACCATGATACCTTGTTCCGACAGCAAAGAGGTTAACTTGCTGTCGCTCAACGGTTTCGCTGGGTTTTCCGCCGCGATTAATTTCTTCACCAGCGCACGAATTGCCGTTGAGGAAGCTTCGCCGCCGCCCTCGGTATTGACGTGACTGGAAAAGAAATACTTCAGTTCAAAAATGCCTCGTGGACTATGCAGGTATTTTTGCGTGGTCACGCGAGATATCGTCGATTCATGCATTTCGACAGCCTGGGCGATATCGGCCAGTACCATCGGTTTCATATATTCTTCGCCTTGCTCAAAGAAGGCTTGCTGCTGTTCAACGATACAGCGACTCACGCGTAGTAGCGTATCGTTACGACTTTCCAGACTCTTGATCAACCATTTGGCATCCTGCAGATTGCTGCGGATAAACTGGCTGTCACCGTCGTTGCGCGCGTTATTGCACATCGAGGCGTAGTGTTGGTTAATTTGCAGACGCGGAATGCTGTCGCTGTTGAGTTCTACTGTCCAGTGACCGTTATGCTTACGCACCAGTACATCTGGAATAACATACTCCGGTTCACCAGTCTGGATCGACTGTCCGGGGCGTGGATCGAGCGACTGGATCAGATTGACGGCTTCTTTCAGCACATCTTCTTTCAGTCGCGTGACGCGCATTAAGGTGCGGAAGTCGTGATTGGCTAACAGATCGAGATGATCGCTAATGATCAGTCTCGCCTCTTCCAGCCACGGCGTAGTTTTATCGAATTGGGAGAGTTGGATCAGCAGGCAGTCACGCAGATCTTTCGCCGCTACGCCGACCGGATCAAACCGTTGGATCCGCTTCAGGACGGCTTCAACTTCATCGATGTCGATTTCTTCATCGCCCATACTTTCGAGAATATCTTCCAGCGGAACAGTCAGATAACCGGTGTCATCAACGGCATCGACGATAGAGGTAGCAATAGCGCGGTCTGTGTCGGAAAACGGTGTCAGCTCGACTTGCCACATCAGGTAATCTTGCAAGGTCTGCGTTGTTTCGCCCTGATAGACCGGCAGCTCGTCGTCAATGTAGTCACCGCTGGTGCCGGAGGGTGTACCAGCGGTGTAAATGGTGTCCCAACTGGCATCGAGCGGCAGCTCTTCCGGCATCTCTTTTTGTTCGAGTGCGTCGGCGGTGTCCAGTGTTTCACTGTCTTGCGTTTCGCGGGTGTCGATTTCTTCATGAGTGTCGATTTGCTCAAGCAGCGGATTACTCTCCAGCGCCTGCTGTAGCTCCTGCTGAAGTTCCAGCGTCGACAACTGCAACAGACGAATAGCCTGTTGGAGCTGTGGCGTCATCGCCAGTTGTTGGCTAAGCCTGAGTTGCAAACCTTGCTTCATGTTCAGAATCGTACTCTCCTGATAAAACGTCGCAAACTTCTACCCTATCAGAGTCTGAAGTCTTCCCCAAGGTATACACGCTTAACATGTTCGTCTTGTAAGATTTCTGTAGGCGTGCCGTGGGCGATCAAATGCCCCTGACTGACGATATAAGCGCGTTCACAAACCGCCAGCGTTTCACGCACGTTATGGTCGGTGATCAGCACGCCCAGGCCGCTGTCGCGCAAGTGCTCAATGATGCGTTTGATGTCGATAACCGAGATCGGGTCAACCCCGGCAAACGGTTCATCAAGCAGAATAAATTTCGGATTCGCAGCCAGTGCACGGGCAATTTCTACACGGCGACGTTCACCCCCGGAGAGTGACTGCCCCATGCTGTCACGCAGGTGTTCGATGTGAAACTCTTCCATCAGCTCGTTCGCGCGGTCTTCACGTTGTTCAGCAGACAAGTCGTCACGAATTTGCAGTACCGCCATCAGGTTATCGTAAACGCTGAGGCGACGAAAAATGGAGGCTTCCTGCGGCAGATAGCCGATACCGCGGCGCGCGCGCGCATGCAGAGGCAGCAGACTGATATCGTCATCATCAATAATGATATTGCCCGCATCGCGCGGCACAATGCCAACAACCATGTAGAAAGTGGTGGTCTTACCGGCACCGTTTGGCCCCAGCAGACCGACAATTTCCCCGGAGTTGACGGTCAGGCTAACGTCTTCTACCACGCGGCGGCCTTTATAGGCTTTTGCAAGGTTCTTTGCAGTTAATGTTGCCATAACGAATTAATTACCCTTCTTCTGTGCCGGGGTCTGGCCTTTGTTGTTTTTGTCCTGCAGCTGCGACGGCACCAGAACGGTGGTTACGCGCTTGCCTTTGTCGCTGAACGCCTGCATTTTCTGCTCTTTCACCAGGTAAGTGATCTTATCACCCTTAATGTTGCTATCGACCTGCTGCAGATAAGCATTACCCGTCAGAACGACAAAATCTTTTGCCAATTCGTAGTGCATCTGGGAAGCGTGACCTTCAACGGGTTTACCGTTGTCCTGCATCTGGTAGAACGTTGCCGGTTTACCGTAGCCGTCAATCACTTCTTTACCTTGTTCGCCGCCCGGACGGGTAACGACCACTTTGTCGGCATTAATTTTGATGGTGCCCTGGGTGACGATGACATTACCGGTAAAGGTAACCACGTTGCCTTGCATATCAAGAGATTGCTGGTCCGATTCAATGTGGATCGGCTGATCAGTGTCTCCGGTTACGGCAAATGCCGGAATGCTGGCGGCCAGAAGTGAGCTGGCAAGCACAAGATTAAGGCTGAGTTTGTTTGTTTTGAATTTCATAGGATGTTCTAACCTTTTCAATCAGCTCGGCGTTCTTGCTGCGTAAGTTGCCGCGCATTTTCAGACCGCTGGAGTTAAATGTTGTTCCGTATAACGTGACAAGGTCTTCAGAGGTAACATCCTGCGTCACCAGATTGATCTGCGCGTTATCCGTCGTGATTCTGCGAAGTTGAGAGTCCGGCACGAGTGCGTTGACTTCAACGTGTCCATATAAATAGAGCATTCGGTCATTGGTTAGCTTGGCTTTATCTGCTTTTACGGACCATGTCGGGATTTTATCCTTATCAAACGTGGTAAGTACCGGCTGCGTAAACCACGAAACGGCCTGATCGGAATAATATTCAACGTGTTGAGCAATCAATCGATAGCTTAGTGCCCCTTCTGGGTTATAGACGAGCGTGTCCGTATGCTCGCTTTTATAGGTGGGATCATTGCTGTTGACGACCACCTGGGCGGTATCGTCTTTTTCGGCCATATTAATGCCGATCATCACCAGAACCGCCAGTGATAGCACAATGATAACCCAACGTCTGGCTTTACTCATATCGATTGCCCTTTGGCTTCATCCAGTTTGCCCTGCGCCAGGAGTAATAAGTCGCAAACTTCTCGCACTGCGCCACGACCGCCAGCAATGCGCGTTATGTAATCGGCGCGCGGGAGCAACAGTGGATGCGCATCGGCCACGGCGATGCTTAAACCCACTTTTTCCATAACCGGCCAGTCAATGAGATCATCGCCGACATAAGCCACATTTTCCGGGGCAATTGCCAGTTTTTCCAGCAGATCGCTAAAGGCGATCAGTTTGTTTGACTGCCCCTGATACAAGTGAGTGATCCCCAATGTGGCACAACGATCTTCTACCAGTTTAGCCTTTCGCCCGGTAATGATAGCGACTTCAATATCAGAGGTGAGCGCACAACGAATGCCATAACCGTCACGAACGTTGAACGCTTTCAGCTCTTCGCCATTATTGCCCATATAAATCAGGCCATCTGACAGTACGCCATCAACGTCGAGGATCAGCAGACGAATGTTCTCTGCTTTTGCCATAACGTCGGCGCTGACAGGGCCGTAACAGGTCGCAAGCGACGCACCTGCTTTGCTCATTGTTGTTTATCCTTGAATCTTTACACTACGCCTGCACGCAGTAAATCATGCATATGTAACACACCGAGTAAATGGTCGCCATCGGCAACCATCACGGAGGTGATATGGCGGGACTGCATTAAGTTCAGTGCCTCAACGGCCAGAATGCCAGGGCGTACACGTATTCCCCCCGGCGTCATCACATCGGCAATACTTAACTGACGAACATCCACACCCATATCGAAGACACGGCGTAAATCACCGTCGGTAAAGATGCCTTCAATCATCATATTGTCATCGCAAATGACCGTCATACCAAGATTTTTGCGGGTAACTTCCAGCAACGCGTCGCGCAGGCTGGCCGTTTTCTTAACATGCGGGATCTCATCGCCCGTATGCATAATATCGTTTACGCGCAGCAGAAGTTTACGACCCAGTGCGCCGCCGGGGTGTGAGAGCGCAAAATCTTCAGCAGTAAAGCCGCGTGCTTTTAACAGCGCGACAGCGAGCGCATCGCCCATAACCAGCGTGGCGGTCGTGCTGCTGGTCGGTGCCAGCCCTAACGGACAGGCTTCTTTCGCTACTTTAACACACAGATGCACATCTGCGGCGCGCGCCATGCTGCTCTCCGGGCGACCGGTGATGCAGATTAACGGCACGTGAAGACGCTTAAGCACTGGAATTAAGGCCGTGATTTCGCTGGATTCACCGGAGTTAGAGATAGCAATCACCACGTCCTGCGGGGTGACCATACCCAAATCACCATGAGCAGCTTCACCTGGATGGACGAAAAATGAAGGTGTACCAGTGCTGGCAAACGTTGCCGCCATTTTGCGCCCAATATGCCCCGATTTCCCCATCCCCATGACGACAACTTTCCCTTTACACCAGAACATCTTTTCACAGGCAAGCGTGAAATTCTGATTGATGTATTGATCAAGCTCCGCCAGGCATTCACGTTCAATCGCCAGGACTTCTTTACCTGCTTGCTGAAAGTCAAAACCCGGTTGTAACTCTACGTGCGACATAATGCGTTTCCAGTTATTCAACGAGTATTGGCGATAACCAGTACAACATCGCCAGCCATACGATAAATCCGCCAGTTAATAATACCCCTACACCACGGCCCGGTTGCGGGGAGCGCCGCCAGCACAGCAACGCAAAAATAATGCTCACCAACAACATCACGCTGTAGTCACGGCTGTACGCCAGTGGATCAATCTCTCCAGGCGTTATCAGCGCGGGTAAACCCAACACGATGACAATATTAAAAATGTTTGCGCCAATGATATTCCCGACAGCAATGTCGTTTTCACCTTTGCGAACCCCCGCGATTGCGGTTGCCAGCTCTGGCAGACTGGTTCCGATAGCGATTGCCGTCAGACCCATCGTCAACTCGCTGATGGCAAAGTAATTCGCCAGCACCGTGGCGTTATCAACCACCATCCGCGTGGCCACTGGCATGATGATCAGCGCAATGCCGAGCCATAAAAACGCGACGGGCAATCCGCCTTCACGCGGCAGCTCTGCAAGCTGCTCTCTGGTCAGGCTGTCAGTCCCCTGACGTTCAGCCAGACGTGCAAGTTTAACAATGAACAGCAGCCATAGCACAGCCAGAAAGAGGAGAAAGATACCATCGCTGCGACTAAGTTGTCCGTCATAGAGTACGGAACCGGCCACCACACTGACCAACAACATTAAGGGTAATTCGCGGCGCAGAACATCGGAATGGACGGTAAAAGGACGTACCAGCGCAGCCAGACCGAGGATCAGCAAAATATTGATAATGTTTGATCCGAGGGCTACACCAACGGCTAAATCGCGTTGTTCGTGCAGTGATGCGGCAAGCGAAACGATGATTTCTGGTAACGATGTGCCAATACTGACCACCGTCATGCCGATGATCAGTGGCGGTATGCCAAAGGATCGGCAAAGAATGGACGCGGCAAATACCAGGCGGTCGGCACTGTAAACGACCAAAAGTAAACCAACAATTAACAGTGCCGTAGCTAAAAGCATCTAACGTCCTTTCTTCAGGTATACTCGCCGGTCCGCTGAAGATTTTCAGAAAGCCGTAACGGATTCTTAATTTTGACTTTATGCGGCTAAAAAGTAAAACAAATGCCAGCTTTCGCTAACCACGGCGGGTAATATTCTGTAAATATGTTGGGTTCAAGGTTAAATTGAGCGCCATGCTTAGAAAATCAACGCAAGACGAAGGGTGAATTATGGAGCAGTCTGTGGCGAATTTAGTCGATATGCGCGATGTCAGTTTTACGCGTGGCAATCGCTGCATCTTCGATAATATTTCCCTGACCGTGCCGCGAGGGAAGATCACGGCGATCATGGGACCATCGGGCATCGGTAAAACGACGCTACTCCGTCTGATTGGCGGGCAAATCGCACCAGATCATGGTGAGATCCTTTTCGATGGTGAGAATATTCCGGCGATGTCTCGTTCGCGCCTGTATACAGTGCGCAAACGGATGAGCATGTTGTTTCAGTCCGGGGCGTTGTTCACAGATATGAACGTATTTGACAACGTTGCCTATCCACTACGCGAACATACCCAACTTCCCGCACCTTTATTGCATAGCACAGTGATGATGAAGCTGGAGGCCGTGGGGCTGCGCGGAGCGGCTAAACTGATGCCTTCTGAACTTTCCGGAGGGATGGCGCGGCGTGCAGCGCTGGCGCGAGCAATTGCGCTGGAGCCGGATCTCATCATGTTTGATGAACCCTTTGTTGGGCAAGATCCCATCACCATGGGCGTACTGGTGAAGCTGATTTCTGAGCTGAACAGCGCGCTGGGCGTGACTTGTGTGGTGGTTTCTCACGATGTGCCGGAAGTGTTAAGTATTGCGGATCACGCCTGGATCCTGGCGGACAAAAAAATTGTCGCTCATGGCAGTGCTCAGGCGTTGCAGGCGAATCCTGATCCGCGCGTACGTCAGTTTCTGGACGGGATAGCTGACGGGCCTGTTCCGTTCCGCTATCCTGCCGGCGATTATCACGCTGATCTTTTACCAGGGAGTTAAGCCACTCATGCTGTTAAATGCGCTGGCGTCGCTCGGACATAAAGGGATTAAAACCCTGAGAACGTTCGGGCGGGCCGGGTTAATGTTATTCAATGCGCTGGTCGGCAAACCGGAATTTCGCAAACATGCGCCGCTGCTGGTGCGCCAGCTCTATAATGTCGGCGTCCTGTCGATGCTGATTATTGTGGTTTCTGGCGTGTTCATCGGAATGGTGTTGGGGCTGCAAGGTTATCTGGTTCTGACCACTTATAGTGCGGAAACCAGTCTGGGTATGCTGGTGGCGTTATCGCTACTGCGTGAACTGGGGCCGGTGGTTGCCGCGTTGTTGTTTGCCGGGCGTGCTGGTTCGGCGCTAACCGCAGAAATCGGCCTGATGCGCGCTACAGAGCAACTCTCCAGTATGGAGATGATGGCGGTGGATCCGTTGCGTCGGGTTATTTCTCCCCGTTTCTGGGCTGGGGTTATTTCATTACCACTGTTGACGGTTATCTTCGTCGCCGTGGGGATCTGGGGCGGATCTCTGGTCGGCGTCAGTTGGAAAGGCATTGATAGCGGGTTCTTCTGGTCGGCAATGCAAAATGCCGTCGACTGGCGTATGGATCTGGTCAACTGTCTGATTAAGAGCGTGGTGTTCGCCATCACGGTGACGTGGATTTCGTTGTTTAACGGCTACGACGCCATCCCGACGTCTGCCGGGATTAGCCGGGCAACCACTCGCACCGTTGTCCACTCGTCTCTGGCTGTTCTGGGGCTGGATTTTGTGCTGACCGCATTGATGTTTGGGAATTGAGTTCATGCAAACGAAAAAAAATGAAATTTGGGTGGGTATCTTTTTATTAGCAGCACTGCTGGCGGCGCTGTTTGTTTGCCTGAAGGCGGCGAACGTGACGTCCATACGTACTGAACCGACCTATACGCTTTATGCGACGTTCGATAACATTGGCGGCCTGAAAGCGCGCTCTCCGGTCAGCATTGGTGGCGTTGTTGTGGGCCGGGTGGCGGATATTACGCTGGACCCGAAAACCTATCTGCCACGCGTAACGCTGGAAATTGAACAACGTTATAACCACATTCCTGATACCAGTTCGCTGAGCATCCGTACTTCCGGCCTGCTGGGGGAACAATATCTGGCATTAAACGTCGGTTTTGAAGACCCGGAACTGGGGACTGCTATCCTGAAGGATGGCGATACAATCCAGGACACTAAGTCTGCGATGGTGCTGGAAGATCTCATTGGTCAGTTCCTTTACGGTAGTAAAGGCGATGACAATAAGAATAGTGGCGATGCGCCAGCTGCTGCGCCAGGTAATAATGAAACCACTGAACCTGTGGGTACAACGAAATAATTTCAGGAGAACCGACGCATGTTTAAACGTTTAATGATGGTCGCTTTGCTGGTGATTGCACCGCTGAGTGCGGCAACCGCGGCAGACCAGACCAATCCGTATAAGCTGATGGACGAGGCGGCGCAGAAAACGTTCGATCGCCTGAAGAATGAGCAACCGCAAATTCGGGCTAACCCGGATTATCTGCGTACCATTGTTGATCAGGAACTGCTGCCATATGTACAGGTGAAATATGCCGGGGCTCTGGTTCTGGGCCAGTATTACAAGAGTGCGACTCCCGCCCAGCGTGATGCTTACTTTGCCGCTTTCCGTGAGTATCTGAAGCAGGCTTACGGTCAGGCATTGGCGATGTATCATGGTCAGACTTATCAGATCGCGCCAGAACAGCCTCTGGGTGATAAAACCATTGTGCCTATTCGCGTGACCATTATTGACCCGAATGGCCGCCCGCCGGTGCGTCTGGACTTCCAGTGGCGTAAAAACTCCCAGACGGGCAACTGGCAGGCTTACGACATGATTGCAGAGGGTGTCAGCATGATCACCACCAAACAAAATGAGTGGGGGACGCTGCTGCGTACCAAAGGTATCGACGGCCTGACTGCGCAACTGAAATCGATTTCTCAACAGAAAATCACTCTGGAAGAGAAAAAGTAATGAGCGAGTCACTGAGCTGGATGCAGACGGGTGACACGCTGGCGTTATCCGGAGAGCTGGATCAGGACGTTCTGCTACCGCTTTGGGAAATGCGTGAGGAGGCGGTGAAGGGGATTACCTGCATCGATCTTAGCCGTGTATCCCGCGTTGATACAGGTGGACTGGCGCTGCTGCTCCATCTTATCGATCTGGCGAAAAAGCAGGGCAACAATGTGACGCTTCAGGGGGTAAACGACAAAGTGTATACCCTGGCGAAATTGTATAATTTGCCTGCTGATGTTCTGCCTCGTTAAATTTTTTCAGGCCGGATAAGGCGTTAACCGCCTGTCCGGCAATCCTGCCTGCAAGTCGAGCCTTGTCTGATTTATCAGCGAGGCTTTTTGCTTATTTATGCCAGCGCAACTTTGCTCTAAGATGTTTCGCTGGTTTATTAACTGATGATTGAAGATCCCATGGAAAATAATGAAATTCAGAGCGTGTTGATGAACGCTCTCTCCCTCCAGGAAGTCCACGTTTCCGGCGATGGCAGCCACTTTCAGGTTATTGCCGTGGGTGAGTTGTTTGACGGCATGAGTCGGGTTAAAAAACAGCAGACGGTCTATGGCCCGCTGATGGAATATATTGCGGATAACCGCATTCATGCTGTGTCGATCAAAGCGTATACCCCTGCGGAGTGGGCACGCGATCGCAAACTGAACGGCTTTTGAGCTATGGGCGATTCGCCGGTAGCGGATATGAATTGTTAACTGAGAACAAACTAAATGGATAAATTTCGTGTTCAGGGGCCAACGAAGCTCCAGGGCGAAGTCACAATTTCCGGCGCTAAAAATGCTGCTCTGCCTATTCTTTTTGCCGCACTACTGGCGGAAGAACCGGTAGAGATCCAGAACGTCCCGAAACTGAAAGACGTTGATACATCAATGAAGCTGCTAAGCCAGCTGGGTGCGAAAGTAGAGCGTAATGGTTCTGTGCATATTGATGCCCGCGAGGTTAATGTATTCTGCGCACCTTACGATCTGGTTAAAACCATGCGTGCTTCTATCTGGGCACTGGGGCCGCTGGTAGCGCGCTTTGGGCAGGGGCAAGTTTCACTGCCTGGCGGTTGTACGATCGGTGCGCGTCCGGTTGATCTACACATTTCTGGCCTCGAACAATTAGGCGCGACCATCAAACTGGAAGAAGGTTACGTTAAAGCTTCCGTCGACGGTCGTCTGAAAGGCGCACATATCGTGATGGATAAAGTCAGCGTTGGCGCAACGGTGACCATCATGTGTGCTGCAACCCTGGCGGAAGGCACCACGATTATTGAAAACGCAGCGCGTGAACCGGAAATCGTCGATACCGCGAACTTCCTGATTACGCTGGGTGCGAAAATTAGCGGTCAGGGCACCGATCGTATCATCATCGAAGGTGTGGAACGTTTAGGCGGCGGTGTCTATCGCGTGCTGCCGGATCGTATCGAAACCGGTACTTTCCTTGTGGCTGCGGCGATCTCTCGCGGCAAAATTATCTGCCGTAACGCACAGCCAGATACTCTTGACGCTGTGCTGGCGAAATTGCGTGACGCTGGAGCGGACATTGAAGTCGGCGAAGACTGGATTAGCCTGGATATGCATGGCAAACGGCCGAAAGCTGTTAACGTACGTACCGCGCCGCATCCGGCATTCCCGACCGATATGCAGGCCCAGTTCACACTGCTGAACCTGGTGGCAGAAGGCACCGGATTCATCACCGAAACGGTCTTTGAAAACCGCTTTATGCACGTACCAGAGCTGAGTCGTATGGGCGCGCATGCTGAAATTGAAAGTAATACCGTTATTTGTCACGGTGTTGAAAAACTTTCTGGCGCACAGGTTATGGCAACCGATCTACGTGCTTCAGCAAGCCTGGTGCTGGCTGGTTGTATTGCGGAAGGGACAACGGTGGTTGATCGTATTTATCACATCGATCGTGGCTACGAACGTATTGAAGACAAACTGCGCGCTTTAGGTGCAAATATTGAGCGTGTGAAAGGCGAGTAATCGTCCGAGAGCTGGCAGCCCCGTTCGCGGGGCTACCGCCAGACCACTCATTTTTTCGGTTTAGTGTAGCTACGCATCAACTGCGTTCTGTCGATAAACTCATGGGTCTGCGGATCATGGTAGCGTGATGGCCAGATAACCCAGGGGTCAGTTCCCAGGGCTTTCGCAATAATCATCTCTCCTTTCGGCCATGGGCGCGATAATGCGTTCGCCAGCGTTGAGGAACTCAAACCATTTCTACGAGATTCCGCCGCCATTGACGTTCCTTTCTTGCGTAAACCCGCAATGATGTCAGCGGGATGCCAGTCAATGAAATTACTTTCCATCTTTCCTCACTCCTTAAGTTAGTCGCTTTCATTCAGAACACTTCTTCTGTCGAGCATCACTATACTCCTGATGGCCTATTGCTCTAAAAAGTTCCTATAAAGAGTGTGAATATTCAGAATATATAAAGATACATACACTGGTTTTTCAGGCGTTATTACGCTGAATAAGTGTTTTTATGGAACTTATTGGAATCATCCCGCGCACTGCGCGGGATGAGGGGGAGGGGATTAACGATCGCGTTGAACAGCGATGTGCGCGAGGCCGATGAGTGCCTCTCGCCACGGGGTGTCCGGGAGCACCTGTAACGCTGCGATGGCTTTGTCTGCTTCTTCCTCGGCACGCTGACGCGTCCATTCAAGAGAGCCACAAGCGTTCATTGCTTCCAGAACCGGTTCCAGAAGATGACGACCGTTACCCTGTTCGATGGCGGTACGAATCATCTGTGCCTGTTCTGGTGTGCCATGATGCATTGCATGCAGCAGCGGCAGCGTCGGTTTACCTTCGTTCAGATCGTCGCCGACGTTTTTACCTAACTGTTCGCCATCGGCATTGTAATCGAGCAAATCGTCGATCAACTGGAAAGCGGTGCCGAGATAACGCCCATAATCTTGCAGGCCTTTCTCCTCCTCCGGCGAACAACCTGCCAGAATCCCGGAACACTGCGCGGCAGCCTCAAACAGACGCGCGGTCTTGCTGTAGATAACGCGCATGTAGTTTTCTTCGGTGATGTCCGGGTCGTTAACGTTCATCAGTTGCAGAACTTCACCTTCTGCGATGACGTTTACGGCTTCAGACATCACTTCCAGCACTTTGAGCGAACCGAGGCTGGTCATCATCTGGAACGCGCGGGTATAAATAAAATCGCCTACCAGCACGCTGGCGGCATTGCCAAATGCGGCGTTGGCGGTAGCTTTACCCCTGCGCATATCTGATTCATCCACAACGTCGTCGTGCAGCAGAGTCGCCGTGTGGATAAACTCGATCAGGGCAGCAATGGTGACATGCGCATTTCCCTCATAGCCAACAGCTCGTGCAGCCAGTACAGCAATCATCGGACGAATACGTTTACCGCCGCCGCTGACGATGTAATAACCTAACTGATTGATCAGTTGGACGTCGGAATTAAGCTGCTCAAGGATTGCCGCATTAACACCCGCCATATCTTGCGCGGTTAACTCATTGATTTTTTCTAAATTCATCGCAAAAGCCGGGCTTTTCGCCCCGATTACCTTACTGTGAACAAAGGCAACTTAGGGTTTATGGTTAGGAATATAGGGTGATTGTACTGAAAAAATGGCACAGATAAACGTTACCGTACAAGTTGTGTTTTTTTTCTTCGTGTATTGACTGTAGCACTTGTCAAAGGCGTGCGTTTTGCGTAATATTCGCGCCCTATTGTGAATATTTATAGCGCACTCTGAATCATTGAAAAGGTGTGCGCGGAAGCGGAGTTTTATATGTACGCGGTTTTCCAAAGTGGTGGTAAACAACACCGAGTAAGCGAAGGTCAGACCGTTCGCCTGGAAAAGCTGGACATCGCAACTGGCGAAACTGTTGAGTTCGCTGAAGTGCTGATGATCGCAAACGGTGAAGAAGTCAAAATCGGCGTTCCTTTCGTTGATGGCGGCGTAATCAAAGCTGAAGTTGTTGCTCACGGTCGTGGCGAGAAAGTTAAAATCGTTAAGTTTCGTCGTCGTAAACACTATCGTAAGCAGCAGGGCCATCGTCAGTGGTTCACTGATGTGAAAATTACTGGCATCAGCGCCTAAGACCTGAGGAGAGATTTCAAATGGCACATAAAAAGGCTGGCGGCTCCACACGTAACGGTCGCGATTCAGAAGCTAAACGCCTGGGCGTTAAGCGTTTCGGTGGCGAATCCGTTCTGGCGGGTAGCATCATCGTTCGTCAACGTGGTACCAAATTCCACGCAGGCGCTAACGTAGGTTGCGGTCGTGACCACACTCTGTTTGCTAAAGCAGACGGTAAAGTGAAATTCGAAGTTAAAGGCCCGAAAAACCGTAAATTTATCAGCATCGAAGCTGAATAAGTTTTTCGCGTCCCGGTAACGGATGAAAGCCCCGCAACACGTTGCGGGGCTTTTTACATTCGATAACCGGTAAAAATTCGCATCGTGCGGCGTTAACTCGCAAATGCGTTTTGTAGGGAATACGGTATGAAGCAGCAGGCAGGCATTGGCATTCTTTTGGCGCTCACCACAGCAATTTGCTGGGGGGCGTTGCCAATTGCAATGAAGCAGGTGCTGGAGGTGATGGAACCTCCGACAATCGTGTTTTACCGTTTCTTGATGGCGAGTATTGGCCTTGGCGCCATTCTTGCGGTGAAGAAGAGGTTGCCGCCATTACGCGTGTTTCGTAAGCCACGCTGGTTGATTTTGTTGGCAGTGGCGACCGCCGGGCTGTTTGGGAACTTCATCCTGTTCAGCTCATCCTTGCAATACCTGAGTCCGACCGCTTCGCAGGTGATTGGGCAACTCTCGCCAGTTGGCATGATGGTTGCCAGCGTATTTATCCTGAAAGAGAAAATGCGCAGCACCCAGGTCGTGGGGGCATTGATGCTCCTGAGCGGCCTGGTGATGTTTTTTAACACCAGTCTGGTTGAGATATTTACAAAGCTCACCGATTACACCTGGGGAGTTATCTTTGGGGTCGGTGCGGCGACGGTTTGGGTGAGTTATGGCGTAGCGCAGAAGGTTTTATTGCGTCGGCTGGCCTCACCGCAGATCCTGTTTTTGCTGTACACTTTATGTACAATTGCGCTCTTCCCTCTGGCAAATCCTGGAGTGATAGCGCAGCTTAGCCACTGGCAGCTCGCATGTTTAATTTTTTGCGGACTGAATACATTGGTAGGATATGGCGCCCTGGCGGAAGCGATGGCTCGCTGGCAGGCAGCGCAGGTGAGCGCGATCATCACGCTCACCCCACTGTTTACGCTGTTTTTTTCAGATCTTTTATCACTGGCCTGGCCCGATTTCTTCGCCAGACCGATGTTAAACCTTTTAGGTTATCTCGGTGCGTTTGTCGTGGTTGCGGGCGCGATGTATTCCGCCATTGGTCATCGTATTTGGGGCGGATTACGTAAGCATACAACGGTGGTATCGCAACCCCGCGCAGGCGAATGATTTACGGAGAATAAAATGAAGTTTGTTGATGAAGCATCGATTCTGGTCGTTGCAGGTGATGGCGGTAATGGTTGCGTGAGTTTCCGCCGCGAAAAATATATTCCGAAAGGCGGCCCGGATGGCGGCGACGGCGGTGACGGTGGTGACGTATGGATGGAAGCCGACGAGAACCTGAACACACTGATCGATTATCGTTTTGAAAAATCTTTCCGTGCAGAACGCGGTCAGAACGGTGCAAGCCGCGATTGTACCGGTAAGCGCGGTAAAGACGTCACGATTAAAGTGCCGGTAGGTACGCGTGTTATCGATCAGGGTACCGGTGAAACCATGGGCGATATGACCAAACACGGTCAGCGTCTGCTGGTTGCCAAGGGGGGCTGGCACGGTCTGGGCAATACCCGCTTCAAATCGTCCGTTAACCGTACGCCACGGCAGAAAACTAACGGTACGCCGGGCGATAAGCGCGAGCTGCTGCTGGAGCTGATGTTGCTGGCTGACGTCGGTATGTTGGGAATGCCGAATGCGGGTAAATCGACCTTTATCCGCGCTGTTTCGGCGGCTAAACCGAAAGTGGCGGATTATCCGTTTACCACTCTGGTACCGAGCCTGGGTGTGGTACGAATGGACAACGAAAAGAGCTTCGTTGTTGCCGATATTCCAGGGCTAATTGAAGGCGCTGCGGAAGGTGCAGGACTGGGGATTCGCTTCCTGAAACACCTGGAACGTTGCCGCGTCTTGTTGCACCTCATCGATATCGATCCGATTGACGGTACCGATCCGGTTGAAAACGCGCGTATTATTATCAGCGAGCTGGAAAAATACAGCCAGGATTTGGCGGCAAAACCACGTTGGTTAGTCTTCAACAAGATCGACCTGCTGGATAAGGCAGAAGCTGAAGAGAAAGCCAAAGCGATCGCGGAGGCGCTGGGCTGGGAAGATAAATATTATCTGATCTCTGCGGCGAGCGGACTGGGCGTGAAAGATCTCTGCTGGGATGTGATGACTTTTATCATTGAAAACCCAGTTGTGCAGGCCGAAGAAGCGAAACAGCCAGAGAAAGTCGAATTCATGTGGGATGATTATCACCGTCAGCAGCTTGAAGAGATTGCTGAAGAGGATGATGAAGACTGGGATGACGACTGGGACGAAGACGACGAAGAAGGCGTTGAGTTCATTTACAAGCGTTAATCAGCTAAACCCCGGCCATGTGCCGGGGTTTCTCTTTAGACTAATTATTCTGATAAATATCTTTATACAAACGGCTTTCAAAACGCACTAACGGAATGCGGCGATTACGCTGATCCGCGGGTTCTACCGCATAGCCAGAAAGATATTGTACAAACGCCATTCGTTGCCCGCTCGCTGTGGTAATGAATCCCGCCAGGTTATATACCCCCTGCAAAGAGCCGGTTTTTGCTGAGACCTTTCCGTCCACGCCAGCCTGATGCAGGCCCGCACGGTACTGCAAAGAGCCGTCATAGCCTGCCAGCGGCAGCATAGAGATAAAGTTAAGTTCATTGTCATGTTGGGCAATGTATTGCAGCACCTGCATCATGGTGGCAGGTGCAATCAGGTTATGCCGCGAAAGCCCTGAACCATCGGCAATAATCGTGTTACCAATATCGATACCAGCTTGCTGACGCAGGATCTGACGTACGGCATCCGATCCGGCCCGCCATGTTCCGGGCACATTGAAGCGCGCATGGCCTATCATGCGGAAAACCGTATCGGCAATCATGTTGTCTGACTTTTTCAGCATAATCTTAAGCAGATCGTGCAACGGGGCCGACTGTTTACTGGCAACTACCGTTCCGGGTTCATTAACCTGAGTCTGGCGCAGCAGTGTTCCGCTCCAGGTGATACCTGCCTGTTTTAACTCATCTTTCAGAATTGCACCGGCATAGCTGGCTCCATCCTGTATGGCAAAAGCCAACGGGAGCGGCTCAGAACGTTGTGGCAGGCATCCGGTCAGCGTAAAGCGGTTCAGGTCGCCTGGCACCACATCCAGCTCGCAATATTGCGCTTCGGCAGAACCACGGGGGAGGGTGCGTACCTGGCTGAACATCGTAACAGGGTAATAAGATGCCACGCGTATAAAGGCCATATCACCGGGTTTTTGGGCACTGTAGAGCGAGACGGAGAAACAGTTGCGGTCAACTATGGCGGCGGCAGGCGGAGCGCTAAAGCATTGTGTCATGTCATTCCACGGCCAGCCGGGTGCTTTATCGTGGCTGGCAAAAATGGAGGTGTCTATCAACACATTACCATCAATTTGGTTGACGCCAGATTTTTTCAAAGTCGTGACCATATTGCGAATATCCTGACGTTTTAACGTCGGATCGGCACCAAATCGCGCCACTAAGTCACCCTTGAGTACGCCGTTTTCCACATTGCCTTTGGTTTCAAGCGTAGTAGTAAAACGAAAATCGGGGCCGAGTTGAATCAACGCCGCCAGCGCAGTAATCACTTTCTGCGTACTGGCGGGCAGCGCCATCTGCTGACTGTGGTAATCAATAGCGGGGGCCGATGCGCCGACTTTTTGCACCATCAGGGCAAGGTTGGCACCAGCGGGGAGTTGAGTAATGTACTCATCAACATTCGCGGCCTGAACACTGAACGCTATACAGCTGGTCAATCCGATGATAAATCTGGAAAATCGCATAATCTCGCGCTAACAACCTGGAATCGAGCCGTCATACTACGGCGCAACGCCCTATAAAGTAAACGATGACCCTGCGGGAACTTCAGGGTAAAATGACTATCAAAATGTGAATTGCAGCTGACCTGGGACTTGTACCCGGGTCGGTATTTTTTTGCTTCTGGTCCCGGTGAGGAGTTATGCCGGGCAGGCCGAACAGCTGGGGTGGGTGGAGACTCGCCCCATCAGGAATATTCAAGAGGTATAACAAATGCAAGCTATTCCGATGACCTTACGCGGCGCTGAAAAATTACGCGAAGAGCTGGATTTTCTGAAATCTGTGCGCCGTCCTGAAATTATTGCTGCTATCGCGGAAGCGCGCGAGCATGGCGACCTGAAAGAAAACGCCGAATACCACGCAGCTCGTGAACAGCAGGGTTTCTGCGAAGGTCGTATCAAAGATATTGAAGCCAAACTGTCGAACGCCCAGGTGATTGATGTCACCAAAATGCCTAACAATGGGCGCGTTATTTTTGGTGCTACCGTAACGGTGTTGAATCTGGATTCTGACGAAGAGCAGACTTATCGCATCGTTGGCGATGACGAAGCTGACTTTAAACAGAACCTGATTTCTGTAAACTCGCCTATTGCCCGTGGCCTGATCGGCAAAGAAGAAGATGATGTTGTGGTCATCAAAACGCCGGGCGGCGAAGTAGAATTTGAAGTAATTAAGGTGGAATACCTGTAAGAATTACCCAATACTCAAGATGTTGATGTATTGTAAAGAAAGGAAAAAGGCCGCTATGCGGCCTTTTATCAACGAACAGAGCGTGGCATTTTGCTCTCCTGCCTGCGGAAAACCCCTCGTTTTACACAGCAAATGTGTGTAACTTTAGGATAATCTTAGCGTGGCAACGAGATTTTACGTTCTTTAGTTGGGCGATAAAGCACCAGCGTTTTACCGATGACCTGTACATTACAGGCGCCGGTTTCGCGCACGATAGCTTCCACGATCAAGGTTTTAGTTTCGCGATCTTCGGTGGCGATTTTCACCTTGATGAGTTCATGGTGCTCTAACGCTTGTTCAATCTCGGCCAGTACCCCTTCGGTCAAACCATTACTGCCAAGCAGAACAACTGGCTTGAGCGGATGTGCCAGACCTTTCAGGTGCTGTTTTTGTTTAGTACTCAGATTCATCGTATTTTTTGCTTACGTTGGGATTGAAAACGGGTCATTCTACCGCCATCTCCCATATATCACCAAATAGGCGCGTAAAAATTTACGCAATTGGTTACGATGAGTTATCCCCATGGGAAAGTTAAATGACAGGTAAGAAGCGTTCTGCCAGCTCCAGCCGCTGGCTTCAGGAACACTTTAGCGATAAATATGTTCAACAGGCACAGAAAAAGGGGTTACGTTCCCGTGCCTGGTTTAAACTTGATGAAATACAGCAAAGTGACAAACTCTTTAAACCGGGAATGACGGTTGTCGACCTTGGTGCTGCTCCGGGTGGTTGGTCACAATATGTGGTCACCCAAATTGGCGGCAAAGGCCGCATCATCGCTTGCGATCTTTTACCTATGGATCCTATCGTTGGTGTGGACTTTCTTCAGGGCGATTTTCGTGATGAACTGGTGATGAAAGCACTGCTGGAGCGCGTTGGCGACAGCAAAGTCCAGGTTGTCATGTCCGATATGGCACCAAACATGAGCGGAACACCGGCGGTGGATATCCCCCGTGCCATGTATCTGGTGGAACTGGCGTTAGAAATGTGTCGTGATGTATTAGCGCCAGGTGGCAGTTTTGTAGTGAAGGTGTTCCAGGGCGAAGGTTTCGATGAGTATCTAAGGGAAATTCGCTCCCTGTTTACGAAGGTCAAAGTTCGTAAGCCGGACTCTTCTCGTGCACGTTCGCGGGAAGTGTATATTGTAGCGACCGGGCGTAAACCCTAACCGGGAGATTTCAGACGAAAGTTTGAAAGATGCTGGATATAGAGTATCCTGACGCTGTTTTTAACACAGTTGTAATAAGAGGTTAATCCCTTGAGTGACATGGCGAAAAACCTAATTCTCTGGCTGGTCATTGCCGTTGTGCTGATGTCAGTATTCCAGAGCTTTGGGCCCAGCGAGTCTAATGGCCGTAAGGTGGATTACTCTACCTTCCTACAAGAGGTCAATAACGACCAGGTTCGTGAAGCGCGTATCAACGGACGTGAAATCAACGTTACCAAGAAAGATAGTAACCGTTATACCACTTACATTCCGGTTCAGGATCCGAAATTACTGGATAACCTGTTGACCAAGAACGTCAAGGTTGTCGGTGAACCGCCTGAAGAACCAAGCCTGCTGGCTTCTATCTTCATCTCCTGGTTCCCGATGCTGTTGCTGATTGGTGTCTGGATCTTCTTCATGCGTCAAATGCAGGGCGGCGGTGGCAAAGGTGCCATGTCGTTCGGTAAGAGCAAAGCGCGCATGCTGACGGAAGATCAGATCAAAACGACCTTTGCTGACGTTGCGGGCTGCGACGAAGCAAAAGAAGAAGTTGCTGAACTGGTTGAGTATCTGCGCGAGCCGAGCCGCTTCCAGAAACTCGGCGGTAAGATCCCGAAAGGCGTCCTGATGGTCGGTCCTCCGGGTACCGGTAAAACGCTGCTGGCGAAAGCGATTGCAGGCGAAGCGAAAGTTCCGTTCTTTACTATCTCCGGTTCTGACTTCGTAGAAATGTTCGTCGGTGTGGGTGCATCCCGTGTTCGTGACATGTTCGAACAGGCGAAGAAAGCGGCTCCGTGCATCATCTTTATCGATGAAATCGACGCCGTAGGCCGCCAGCGTGGCGCAGGTCTGGGCGGTGGTCACGATGAACGTGAACAGACTCTGAACCAGATGCTGGTTGAGATGGATGGCTTCGAAGGTAACGAAGGTATCATCGTTATCGCTGCGACTAACCGTCCGGACGTTCTCGACCCGGCGCTGCTGCGTCCTGGCCGTTTCGACCGTCAGGTTGTGGTTGGCTTGCCAGATGTTCGCGGTCGTGAGCAGATTCTGAAAGTTCACATGCGTCGCGTACCATTGGCACCCGATATCGACGCGGCAATCATTGCCCGTGGTACTCCTGGTTTCTCCGGTGCTGACCTGGCGAACCTGGTGAACGAAGCGGCACTGTTCGCTGCTCGTGGCAACAAACGTGTTGTGTCGATGGTTGAGTTCGAGAAAGCGAAAGACAAAATCATGATGGGTGCGGAACGTCGCTCCATGGTGATGACGGAAGCGCAGAAAGAATCGACTGCTTACCACGAAGCAGGTCACGCGATTATCGGTCGCCTGGTGCCGGAACACGATCCGGTGCACAAAGTAACGATTATCCCGCGCGGTCGTGCGCTGGGTGTGACCTTCTTTTTGCCTGAGGGCGACGCAATCAGCGCCAGCCGTCAGAAACTGGAAAGCCAGATTTCTACACTGTACGGCGGTCGTCTGGCAGAAGAGATCATCTACGGGCCAGAACATGTTTCTACCGGGGCGTCCAACGATATTAAAGTTGCGACCAACCTGGCTCGTAACATGGTTACCCAGTGGGGCTTCTCTGAGAAACTCGGTCCGCTGCTGTATGCGGAAGAAGAAGGTGAAGTGTTCCTCGGTCGTAGCGTAGCGAAAGCGAAACATATGTCCGATGAAACGGCACGTATCATCGACCAGGAAGTGAAAGCACTGATCGAGCGTAACTATAATCGTGCGCGTCAGCTTCTGACCGACAATATGGATATTCTGCATGCGATGAAAGATGCTCTCATGAAATATGAGACTATCGACGCACCGCAGATTGATGACCTGATGGCACGTCGCGATGTACGTCCGCCAGCGGGCTGGGAAGAACCAGGCGCTTCTAACAATTCTGGCGACAATGGTAGTCCAAAGGCTCCGCGTCCGGTTGATGAACCGCGTACGCCGAACCCGGGTAACACCATGTCAGAGCAGTTAGGCGACAAGTAAGTTCCCGCATTAGATGACTGTATTTGTACTGAAAACCCCGGGGCGTGCTCCGGGGTTTTTTCTTATCAATTCATACCAGGGATAACATCATGAAACTCTTTGCCCAGGGCACTTCACTGGACCTTAGCCATCCTCACGTAATGGGGATCCTCAACGTTACGCCTGATTCCTTTTCGGATGGTGGCACGCATAACTCGCTGATAGATGCGGTGAAACATGCGAATCTGATGATCAACGCTGGCGCGACGATCATTGACGTTGGTGGCGAGTCCACGCGCCCAGGGGCGGCGGAAGTTAGCGTTGAAGAAGAGTTGCAACGTGTTATTCCTGTGGTTGAGGCAATTGCTCAACGCTTCGAAGTCTGGATCTCGGTAGATACTTCCAAACCAGAAGTCATCCGTGAGTCAGCGAAAGTTGGTGCTCACATTATTAACGATATTCGCTCTCTTTCCGAACCTGGCGCTCTGGAAGCTGCTGCAGAAACCGGTTTGCCAGTTTGCCTGATGCATATGCAGGGAAATCCAAAAACCATGCAGGAAGCCCCGAAGTATGATGATGTCTTTGCGGAAGTGAATCGCTACTTTATTGAGCAGATAGCTCGTTGTGAGCAGGCGGGTATCGCAAAAGAGAAATTGTTGCTCGACCCCGGATTCGGTTTCGGTAAAAATCTCTCCCATAACTATTCATTACTGGCGCGCCTGGCTGAATTTCACCATTTCAACCTGCCGCTGTTGGTGGGTATGTCACGAAAATCGATGATTGGGCAGCTGCTTAACGTGGGGCCGTCCGAGCGCCTGAGCGGTAGTTTGGCCTGTGCGGTCATTGCCGCAATGCAAGGTGCGCACATCATTCGTGTTCATGACGTCAAAGAAACCGTAGAAGCGATGCGGGTGGTGGAAGCCACTCTGTCTGCAAAGGAAAACAAACGCTATGAGTAATCGTAAATATTTCGGTACCGATGGGATTCGTGGTCGTGTAGGGGATGCGCCGATCACCCCTGATTTTGTACTTAAGTTGGGTTGGGCCGCCGGTAAAGTGCTGGCGCGCCACGGCTCGCGTAAGATCATTATTGGTAAAGACACGCGTATTTCTGGCTATATGCTGGAGTCAGCACTGGAAGCGGGTCTGGCGGCTGCGGGCCTTTCCGCACTCTTTACAGGCCCGATGCCTACACCTGCCGTGGCTTATCTGACGCGTACCTTCCGCGCAGAGGCCGGGATTGTAATTTCTGCATCGCATAACCCATTCTACGATAACGGCATTAAATTCTTTTCTATTGACGGTACTAAGCTGCCGGATGCAGTTGAAGAAGCCATCGAAGCGGAAATGGAAAAAGAGATCAGCTGTGTTGATTCGGCAGAACTGGGTAAAGCCAGCCGTATCGTTGATGCTGCGGGTCGCTATATCGAGTTTTGCAAAGCCACGTTCCCGAACGAACTTAGCCTCAGTGAACTGAAGATTGTGGTGGATTGCGCAAATGGCGCGACTTATCACATCGCGCCGAACGTACTGCGTGAACTGGGGGCGAACGTTATCGCTATCGGTTGTGAGCCGAACGGCGTAAACATCAATGCCGAAGTGGGGGCAACTGATGTTCGTGCGTTACAGGCGCGCGTACTGGCTGAAAAAGCAGATCTTGGTATCGCCTTTGACGGTGACGGCGACCGCGTGATTATGGTTGACCATGAAGGCAATAAAGTCGATGGCGACCAGATTATGTATATCATCGCGCGCGAAGGTCTGCGTCAGGGCCAACTGCGTGGTGGCGCGGTGGGTACATTGATGAGCAACATGGGGCTGGAACTCGCCCTGAAACAGCTAGGAATTCCGTTTGCTCGTGCGAAAGTGGGCGATCGCTACGTACTGGAAAAAATGCAGGAGAAAGGCTGGCGTATCGGTGCAGAGAACTCTGGTCATGTGATCCTGCTGGATAAAACCACAACCGGTGACGGCATCGTTGCTGGTTTGCAGGTGCTGGCGGCGATGGCGCGTAACCATATGAGCCTGCACGACCTTTGCAGTGGTATGAAAATGTTCCCGCAGATTCTGGTTAACGTGCGTTACACCGCAGGTAGTGGCGATCCGCTGGAGCATGAATCAGTCAAAGCTGTAACCGCAGAAGTTGAAGCGGCGCTGGGTAGCCGTGGACGTGTGCTGTTGCGTAAATCCGGCACCGAACCGTTAATTCGCGTGATGGTGGAAGGCGAAGACGAAGCGCAGGTGACTGAATTTGCACACCGCATCGCCGATGCAGTAAAAGCCGTTTAACGCGTTATATAACTGGCTAAAAAGGCGGCGATTGTCGCCTTTTTTCTCAGCGAACACATCGGTTTTGCTGTTTTTTTCCGCAGTTGATACAATGCGATAAAATTGCCCTTGCGAAGGTCATTCGCTTTGGTTAGTATTCACACCCGCTTCAGTGGGAAAGATTAGAAACTCCCGCTTTATTGGTTGAAGCATTGGTACGCGGCAACTCCGCAAGGAACAGGTTGATTATGTACGAAGCTCTTTTAGTAGTTTTCCTTATTGTGGCAATTGGCCTTGTTGGTCTGATCATGCTGCAGCAAGGTAAAGGCGCTGATATGGGAGCCTCCTTCGGAGCAGGCGCTTCCGCTACGCTGTTTGGTTCAAGTGGTTCTGGTAACTTCATGACCCGCATGACGGCGCTGCTGGCAACGTTATTCTTCATCATCAGTCTGGTGCTGGGTAACATCAATAGCAACAAAACCAATAAAGGTAGCGAATGGGAAAATCTGAGTGCACCGGCCAAAACCGAACAAACTCAGCCAGCTGCTCCGGCTAAGCCGACCAGCGATATCCCGAACTAAAAAGTAGTATCCGTGCCGAGGTGGTGGAATTGGTAGACACGCTACCTTGAGGTGGTAGTGCCCAATAGGGCTTACGGGTTCAAGTCCCGTCCTCGGTACCAAATTCCAGAAAAGAGACGCTGAAAAGCGTCTTTTTTCGTTTTGGTCCTGGTCTGAGGAATGGTTGTCAGGTATCTGTATCTCGTCCAGTTGCTTTACTCGTAGCTGGTACTTTGAAACGATGGTGCCGGTACGCCTTAGTTATAAACTTTTCCCTACTGCTGACATAATTGGCACTTTATTGTGTCAACTCCAGTTCCGGTACGAATACGGATATGTTTACTTCTCGATAAACCATCCTGCTCCTGTCAGTATAACTACTGATGGCTACGTTCTGCGTAATGTTTAGAGACGCATTGATAATGTTATTTAATTACTGAGAACAATGGCCGCATCATTTAAAAAGAAAAAACTAACAGTGTTTCGGTCTGATATGGATCAGCGTTGAAAAACATGTCTGATATAAAATTGAACATTGTTGATAATTGTTTATATTGGTTGTGAACTTGGATTTCTGGATGACAGTATTCAACAAATTTGTTAGAAGTTTTAAATCTCATTGGTTGTTGTATCTTTGTGTTATTGTTTTTGGTATTACGAACTTAGTCGCCTCTTCCGGAGCGCATATGGTTCAGCGATTGCTGTTCTTCGTTCTGACCATCCTGGTTGTTAAACGTATATCATCCCTTCCGCTTCGCCTGCTTGTTGCCGCACCATTTGTGTTACTGACAGCGGCAGACATGAGTATTAGCCTCTATTCATGGTGTACCTTTGGTACAACTTTCAATGATGGATTTGCGATTAGTGTGCTGCAGAGTGATCCGGATGAAGTTGTCAAAATGCTGGGGATGTATATCCCTTATCTATGTGCTTTTGCCTTTTTATCCCTTCTTTTTTTGGCAGTAATAATAAAATATGATGTTTCCTTGCCGACGAAAAAAGTGACAGGAATATTATTGCTGATTGTCATTTCGGGCAGTTTATTTTCCGCTTGTCAATTTGCTTATAAAGATGCAAAAAATAAAAAAGCGTTCAGTCCATATATACTAGCGTCGCGATTTGCTACCTATACACCGTTTTTCAATCTCAATTATTTTGCTTTAGCAGCGAAAGAGCATCAAAGATTACTCTCAATTGCAAACACGGTGCCGTATTTTCAATTATCAGTCAGGGATACAGGTATTGATACCTACGTGTTGATTGTGGGGGAGTCTGTACGTGTCGACAATATGTCTTTGTATGGATATACACGCTCTACGACACCGCAAGTCGAAGCACAAAGAAAACAGATCAAACTGTTTAATCAAGCAATAAGCGGTGCACCTTACACTGCGCTGTCGGTTCCCCTTTCTTTAACTGCTGATTCTGTTTTGAGTCATGACATTCATAATTACCCGGACAACATTATTAATATGGCTAATCAAGCAGGATTTCAGACTTTCTGGCTAAGCTCGCAATCCGCTTTTCGGCAGAATGGTACAGCAGTTACCAGTATCGCCATGCGCGCCATGGAAACAGTCTATGTCAGAGGATTTGATGAATTGTTGTTGCCGCATTTATCGCAAGCGTTACAGCAAAAGACGCAGCAAAAGAAACTGATTGTTCTTCATTTAAATGGAAGCCATGAACCGGCTTGTAGCGCCTATCCGCAATCCAGCGCCGTGTTTCAACCACAGGACGATCAGGATGCCTGCTATGACAACTCCATTCATTACACAGATAGTTTGCTAGGTCAGGTTTTTGAATTATTAAAAGATCGCCGAGCCTCGGTCATGTATTTTGCCGACCATGGCCTGGAACGCGACCCGACGAAGAAGAACATTTATTTTCATGGAGGCAGGGAGGCCAGCCAGCAGGCATATCATGTTCCGATGTTTATCTGGTATAGCCCCGTTCTTGGGGATGGCGTGGATCGCACAACGGAAAACGATATCTTTTCCACTGCTTACAATAATTACCTTATTAATGCGTGGATGGGGGTAACAAAGCCGGAACAGCCGCAAACGCTGGAGGAAGTGATTGCACACTATAAAGGAGACTCACGGGTTGTAGATGCAAACCATGATGTTTTCGATTTTGTGATGCTAAGAAAGGAGTTTACTGAGGATAAGCAAGGTAACCCCACCCCTGAAGGGCAGGGTTGATGTCGAATTACTGGCCTTTATTTTCCAGATTCTCCACCTGCGGCACGCCCGAAGCGGCAGAGGAGGAGAGCAGGCCAGTTTTGGCATAACCGAAAAGTTTCTCGCGGGTATCGGTGATATCCAGGTTGCGCATGGTCAGTTGACCGATACGATCATCTGGCGAGAACACCGAGTCGCCTTTTTCCATCGTCAGACGCTCTGGCTTGTAGGTCAGATTGTCAGAGACGGTATTAAGGATGGAGTAATCGTTCCCGCGGCGCAGTTCCAGGGTAACTTCACCAGTGATCTGGCTGGCAACCCAGCGTTGCAGGGAGTCACGCAGCATCAGCGCCTGGGAATCAAACCAACGTCCCTGGTACAGCAAACGGCCCAACTGACGACCATGTGCATGATACTGCTCAATGGTGTCTTCGTTGTGAATACCAGTAAGCAGACGTTCATACGCAATGTGCAGCAGCGCCATCCCCGGAGCCTCGTAAATACCACGGCTTTTCGCTTCGATGATACGGTTTTCAATCTGGTCGCTCATGCCCAGGCCGTGACGACCGCCGATGCGGTTAGCTTCCAGCATCATTTCTACGTCGTCGCTAAAGGTTTTACCGTTCAGCGCCACTGGATGACCTTGCTCAAAGCGTACTGTGACTTCTTCTGCCGGGATCTTCACACTCTCATCCCAGAACTTCACGCCCATAATCGGGTTGACGATTTTGACGCTGGAGTTGAGGTATTCCAGATCCTTCGCTTCGTGTGTAGCACCAAGCATGTTGGAGTCTGTGGAGTAGGCTTTTTCGACAGACATTTTGTAGTCGAAACCGCAGGCAATCATAAATTCAGACATTTCATGACGACCGCCCAGTTCATCAATAAAGTCAGTATCAAGCCACGGTTTGTAAATCTGCAGTTCAGCATTGGTCAGCAGACCGTAACGATAGAAACGTTCGATATCGTTTCCTTTATAGGTGCTGCCGTCACCCCAGATATTCACGCCATCTTCTTTCATGGCAGCAACCAGCATGGTGCCGGTCACGGCGCGGCCCAGCGGCGTCGTATTGAAATAGGTCAGGCCGCCGGTGGTGTTATGAAATGCGCCACACTGAATAGCGGCAATACCTTCGGCAACCAGTTGTTTGCGGCAGTCGATCAGACGTGCGTTCTCCGCGCCGTATTCCATGGCACGACGAGGGATCGCATCATAATCCTCTTCGTCTGGCTGGCCCAGGTTTGCAGTATATGCATAAGGAACCGCTCCCTTTTGTCGCATCCACAGCAGTGCGGCACTGGTGTCCAGACCGCCGGAAAAAGCGATACCAATACGTTGACCTACCGGGAGATGCTTGAGAATCGTCGTCATAAAATAACACCCTGCTTAATTAACTGATGATGAGCCTGGATTTCCGCTCTCACTGAATTTTTATGCAAAATAAATGAGTTTTCATTTAATCATCTTTTATCGGTGACAGGAAGAGTTTAGTGTGTTTTTTGTAAAATAATGCGCTTAAGGAGGAGCAGTAGAGGGCAAAAGTATTCGACAAACGAAAGTGAACTGGATATTCATTCACGCGATTAGCAATAAATGTTGACAAAATGTGGCGTGGATCACTATAATGCCTGCAGATTTTACGTCCCGTCTCGGTACACCAAATCCCAGCAGTATTTGCATTTTTTACCCAAAACGAGTAGAATTTGCCACGTTTCAGGCGCGGGGTGGAGCAGCCTGGTAGCTCGTCGGGCTCATAACCCGAAGGTCGTCGGTTCAAATCCGGCCCCCGCAACCACTTTCCCTTAGAGTCCTTTTTCAAATATACTGTGAAGACTTCGGCCTTCGTAGTGGGATTTGAAAAAATCCTTCTGGAAAGTGCTCCAGACCGCAGTTGCGGTTATAGGGTTCAGTTATATAAAGCCCCGATTTATCGGGGTTTTTTGTTATCTGACTACAGAATAACTGGGCTTTAGGCCCTTTTTTTATGTCTTGGGGGTGGGCTTGTCCACATTAGAGCAAAAATTAACAGAGATGATTACTGCGCCAGTTGAGGCCCTGGGTTTTGAACTGGTTGGCATCGAGTTTATTCGCGGTCGCACATCCACACTGCGCATCTATATTGATAGTGAAGATGGCATCAATGTTGATGATTGTGCTGATGTGAGCCACCAGGTAAGTGCTGTGCTGGATGTCGAAGATCCCATCACCGTTGCTTATAACCTGGAAGTCTCCTCACCGGGTCTCGATCGCCCACTGTTCACGGCTGAACACTACGCCCGTTTCGTCGGAGAAGAGGTGACTCTGGTTCTCCGTATGGCGGTACAAAACCGTCGTAAATGGCAGGGCGTTATCAAAGCGGTAGACGGTGAAATGATCACAGTTACCGTCGAAGGTAAAGATGAAGTGTTCGCGCTGAGTAATATCCAGAAGGCGAACCTGGTTCCCCACTTTTAATAGTCTGGATGAGGTGAAAAGCCCGCGATGAACAAAGAAATTTTGGCTGTAGTTGAAGCCGTCTCCAATGAAAAGGCGCTGCCTCGCGAGAAAATTTTCGAAGCGTTGGAAAGCGCGCTGGCTACAGCAACCAAGAAAAAATACGAACAAGAGATCGACGTTCGCGTACAGATCGATCGCAAAAGCGGTGATTTTGACACCTTCCGTCGCTGGCTGGTAGTTGATGAAGTCACCCAGCCAACGAAAGAAATCACTCTTGAAGCTGCGCGCTTTGAAGATGAAAGCCTGAATCTGGGCGATTACGTTGAAGATCAGATTGAGTCTGTTACCTTTGACCGTATCACCACCCAGACGGCAAAACAGGTTATTGTGCAGAAAGTGCGTGAAGCCGAACGTGCGATGGTGGTTGATCAATTCCGTGAACACGAAGGTGAAATCATCACCGGCGTGGTGAAAAAAGTGAACCGCGACAACATCTCTCTGGATCTGGGCAACAACGCTGAAGCCGTGATCCTGCGTGAAGATATGCTGCCGCGTGAAAACTTCCGCCCTGGCGACCGCGTTCGTGGCGTGCTCTATTCCGTTCGCCCGGAAGCGCGTGGCGCGCAATTGTTCGTCACCCGTTCCAAGCCGGAAATGCTGATCGAACTGTTCCGCATTGAAGTGCCGGAAATCGGCGAAGAAGTGATTGAAATTAAAGCAGCGGCTCGCGACCCGGGTTCTCGTGCGAAAATCGCGGTGAAAACCAACGATAAACGTATCGATCCGGTAGGTGCTTGCGTAGGTATGCGTGGCGCGCGTGTTCAGGCAGTTTCTACTGAACTGGGCGGCGAACGTATCGATATCGTCCTGTGGGATGATAACCCGGCGCAGTTCGTGATTAACGCAATGGCACCGGCAGATGTTGCTTCTATCGTGGTGGATGAAGATAAACACACCATGGATATCGCCGTTGAAGCCGGTAATCTGGCGCAGGCGATTGGCCGTAACGGTCAGAACGTGCGTCTGGCTTCGCAGCTGAGCGGTTGGGAACTCAACGTGATGACCGTTTACGACCTGCAGGCTAAGCATCAGGCAGAAGCGCACGCAGCGATCGACACCTTCACCAAATATCTCGACATCGACGAAGACTTTGCGACTGTCCTGGTAGAAGAAGGCTTCTCGACGCTGGAAGAACTGGCCTATGTGCCGATGAAAGAGCTGTTGGAAATCGAAGGCCTTGATGAGCCGACCGTTGAAGCACTGCGCGAGCGTGCTAAAAATGCACTGGCCACCATTGCACAGGCCCAGGAAGAAAGCCTCGGTGATAACAAACCGGCTGACGATCTGCTGAACCTTGAAGGGATAGATCGTGATTTGGCATTCAAACTGGCCGCCCGTGGCGTTTGTACGCTGGAAGATCTCGCCGAACAGGGCATTGATGATCTGGCTGATATCGAAGGGTTGACCGACGAAAAAGCCGGAGCACTGATTATGGCTGCCCGTAATATTTGCTGGTTCGGTGACGAAGCGTAATAAACTGTAGCAGGAAGGAACAGCATGACAGATGTAACGATTAAAACGCTGGCCGCAGAGCGACAGACCTCCGTGGAACGCCTGGTACAGCAATTTGCTGATGCAGGTATCCGGAAGTCTGCTGACGACTCTGTGTCCGCACAAGAGAAACAGACTTTAATTGACCACCTGAATCAGAAAAATTCAGGCCCGGACAAATTAACGCTGCAACGTAAAACCCGCAGCACCCTTAACATTCCTGGTACCGGTGGAAAAAGCAAATCGGTACAAATCGAAGTCCGCAAGAAACGCACCTTTGTGAAACGCGATCCGCAAGAGGCTGAACGCCTTGCTGCGGAAGAGCAGGCGCAGCGTGAAGCGGAAGAGCAAGCCCGTCGTGAGGCAGAAGAATCGGCCAAACGCGAGGCGCAACAAAAAGCTGAACGTGAGGCCGCAGAACAAGCTAAGCGTGAAGCCGCTGAACAAGCGAAACGTGAAGCTGCGGAAAAAGACAAAGTGAGCAATCAACAAGACGATATGACTAAAAACGCCCAGGCTGAAAAAGCCCGCCGTGAGCAGGAAGCTGCAGAGCTCAAGCGTAAAGCTGAAGAAGAAGCGCGTCGTAAACTCGAAGAAGAAGCACGTCGCGTTGCTGAAGAAGCACGTCGTATGGCGGAAGAAAACAAATGGACTGATAACGCGGAACCGACTGAAGATTCCAGCGATTATCACGTTACTACTTCTCAACATGCTCGCCAGGCAGAAGACGAAAGCGATCGTGAAGTCGAAGGCGGCCGTGGCCGTGGTCGTAACGCGAAAGCAGCGCGTCCGAAGAAAGGCAACAAACACTCTGAATCAAAAGCTGATCGTGAAGAAGCACGCGCAGCAGTACGTGGCGGTAAAGGCGGAAAACGTAAAGGTTCTTCGCTGCAGCAAGGCTTCCAGAAGCCAGCTCAGGCCGTTAACCGTGACGTTGTGATTGGCGAAACCATCACCGTTGGCGAACTGGCGAACAAGATGGCGGTTAAAGGTTCTCAGGTCATCAAAGCGATGATGAAACTGGGCGCAATGGCAACCATCAACCAGGTTATCGATCAGGAAACCGCACAGCTGGTTGCTGAAGAGATGGGCCACAAGGTTATCCTGCGTCGTGAAAACGAGCTGGAAGAAGCGGTAATGAGCGACCGTGACACAGGTGCTGCGGCTGAACCGCGCGCGCCGGTTGTGACCATCATGGGTCACGTTGACCACGGTAAAACCTCTTTGCTGGACTACATTCGTTCAACGAAAGTGGCCTCTGGCGAAGCGGGCGGCATTACCCAGCACATTGGTGCATACCACGTTGAAACTGAAAACGGCATGATCACCTTCCTGGACACCCCGGGGCACGCCGCGTTTACTTCAATGCGTGCACGTGGTGCGCAGGCAACGGACATCGTAGTCCTGGTTGTTGCTGCCGACGACGGCGTAATGCCGCAGACCATCGAAGCAATTCAGCACGCGAAAGCGGCAGGCGTGCCGGTTGTGGTTGCAGTGAACAAGATCGACAAACCAGAAGCCGATCCAGATCGCGTTAAGAACGAACTCTCTCAGTACGGCATCCTGCCGGAAGAGTGGGGCGGTGAAAGCCAGTTCGTACATGTGTCTGCGAAAGCAGGTACCGGTATCGATGAACTGCTGGACGCTATCCTGTTGCAGGCAGAAGTTCTGGAACTGAAAGCGGTACGTAAAGGTATGGCGAGCGGTGCGGTTATCGAATCCTTCCTCGATAAAGGTCGTGGTCCGGTTGCTACTGTTCTGGTACGTGAAGGTACTCTGCACAAGGGCGACATCGTTCTGTGTGGTTTCGAATACGGTCGTGTTCGCGCAATGCGTAACGAAATGGGTCAGGAAGTGCTGGAAGCAGGTCCGTCCATTCCAGTAGAAATCCTTGGCTTGTCCGGTGTTCCGGCAGCGGGTGACGAAGTTACCGTAGTGCGTGACGAGAAGAAAGCACGTGAAGTTGCACTGTATCGTCAGGGCAAATTCCGTGAAGTTAAACTGGCACGTCAGCAGAAATCGAAACTCGAGAACATGTTCGCTAACATGACCGAAGGCGAAGTTCACGAAGTGAACATCGTTCTGAAGGCAGACGTTCAGGGTTCCGTGGAAGCGATCTCCGACTCCTTGCTGAAACTGTCTACTGACGAAGTTAAAGTGAAGATCATCGGTTCTGGCGTAGGTGGTATCACCGAAACCGACGCTACCCTGGCTGCGGCGTCCAACGCCATCCTGGTTGGCTTCAACGTACGTGCTGATGCCTCTGCACGTAAAGTGATTGAAGCGGAAAGCCTGGATCTGCGTTACTACTCCGTCATCTATAACCTGATCGACGAAGTGAAAGCGGCGATGAGCGGTATGCTGTCTCCGGAACTGAAACAGCAGATTATCGGTCTGGCGGAAGTTCGTGATGTGTTCAAATCACCGAAATTTGGTGCCATCGCAGGTTGTATGGTTACTGAAGGTGTGGTTAAACGTCACAACCCGATCCGCGTTCTGCGCGACAACGTGGTTATCTACGAAGGCGAGCTGGAGTCCCTGCGCCGCTTCAAAGATGACGTTAACGAAGTCCGTAACGGTATGGAATGTGGTATCGGCGTTAAGAACTACAACGACGTCCGCACTGGCGATGTGATCGAAGTATTCGAAATCATCGAGATCCAACGTACCATCGCTTAAGGTTTTTAGGGTTCTATGCGGGATAAGGCGTTTACGCCGCATCCGGCATGGATTGCCTGATGCGACGCTGGCGCGTCTTATCAGGCTACGTGAACAGCCCTTCCACCTGAAATTAATTTTAAAAAGGGGCTAACAGCCCCTTTTTTGTCAGGAGAATTTATTATGGCGAAAGAATTTGGTCGCCCGCAGCGCGTAGCGCAGGAAATGCAAAAAGAGATCGCTCTCATCCTGCAACGCGAAATTAAAGATCCTCGTCTGGGCATGATGACCACCGTTTCCGGTGTCGAAATGTCTCGTGACCTGGCGTATGCAAAAGTATATGTGACGTTCCTTAACGACAAAGATGAAGATGCGGTTAAAGCGGGCATCAAAGCGTTACAAGAAGCCTCTGGTTTCATCCGCAGCCTGCTGGGGAAAGCGATGCGTCTGCGTATCGTGCCGGAACTGACCTTCTTCTACGACAACTCGCTGGTTGAAGGGATGCGTATGTCAAACCTGGTGACCAGCGTGGTCAAACATGACGAAGAACGTCGTGTTAATCCGGACGACAGCAAGGAGGACTAATGAGTCGTCCTCGTCGTCGCGGTCGCGACATTAACGGCGTTTTGTTGCTGGATAAACCACAGGGTATGTCCAGCAACGATGCACTGCAAAAAGTGAAACGGATTTATAACGCTAATCGTGCCGGGCATACCGGTGCGCTGGACCCGCTGGCGACCGGCATGTTGCCGATTTGCCTCGGAGAAGCGACGAAGTTTTCCCAGTATCTGCTGGACTCCGACAAACGCTATCGGGTGATTGCGCGTCTTGGACAGCGTACTGATACTTCTGACGCTGACGGACAAATCGTTGAAGAACGTCCGGTAACCTTTAGTGCAGAGCAACTGGCGGCGGCACTGGATACTTTCCGTGGTGATATCGAACAGATCCCTTCGATGTATTCAGCACTGAAATACCAGGGCAAAAAACTGTACGAATATGCGCGTCAGGGAATTGAAGTCCCGCGTGAAGCACGCCCGATTACCGTTTATGAATTGCTGTTTATTCGCCACGAAGGCAATGAACTGGAGCTGGAAATTCACTGCTCAAAAGGCACCTATATCCGCACTATCATTGACGATCTCGGCGAAAAACTCGGCTGTGGCGCGCATGTTATTTACCTGCGTCGTCTGGCTGTAAGTAAATATCCGGTTGAACGGATGGTGACTCTGGAACATCTGCGTGAACGGGTTGAGCAAGCCGAACAGCAGGATATTCCGGCAGCGGAGTTACTTGATCCATTACTGATGCCAATGGACAGTCCAGCTTCGGACTATCCGGTGGTGAATCTTCCGTTAACGTCTTCTGTTTACTTCAAAAATGGTAACCCGGTTCGTACATCCGGTGCGCCGCTGGAAGGACTGGTTCGCGTTACAGAAGGTGAGAACGGCAAGTTTATCGGTATGGGCGAAATTGACGATGAAGGCCGCGTTGCGCCTCGTCGCCTGGTGGTTGAATACCCGGCGTAATGTTAACCGTCTTGCGATAACAAGTCGCTACGAGTAGAATACTGCCGCTTAACGTCGCGTAAATTGTTTAACACTTTGCGTAACGTACACTGGGATCGCTGAATTAGAGATCGGCGTCCTTTCATTCTATATACTTTGGAGTTTTAAAATGTCTCTAAGTACTGAAGCAACAGCTAAAATCGTTTCTGAGTTTGGCCGTGACGCAAACGACACCGGTTCTACCGAAGTTCAGGTAGCACTGCTGACTGCACAGATCAACCACCTGCAGGGCCACTTTGCAGAGCACAAAAAAGATCACCACAGCCGTCGTGGTCTGCTGCGCATGGTTTCTCAGCGTCGTAAATTGCTCGACTACCTGAAACGTAAAGACGTAGCACGTTACACCCAGCTCATCGAGCGCCTGGGTCTGCGTCGCTAATTCTTGCGAGTTTCAGAAAAGGGGCCTGAGTGGCCCCTTTTTTCAAACTGACGGCAGCAATTCACTGGAAACTAATGTATTGTTGCTATGAATGATCTTCCGTTGCAGAGGTTCGCGCGGCTAATGAGAGGCTTTACCCACATTGGGCTGGGTTAGGGTTGTCATTAGTCGCGAGGATGCGCAGAAGATCGGGTATTAACACCAGTGCCGTAAGGTGCTGTCTAAGAAAGAGAAAGGATATTACATTGCTTAATCCGATCGTTCGTAAATTCCAGTACGGCCAACACACCGTGACTCTGGAAACCGGCATGATGGCTCGTCAGGCTACTGCCGCTGTTATGGTTAGCATGGATGACACCGCGGTATTCGTTACCGTTGTTGGTCAGAAAAAAGCCAAACCAGGTCAGGACTTCTTCCCGCTGACCGTTAACTATCAGGAGCGTACCTACGCTGCTGGTCGTATCCCTGGTAGCTTCTTCCGTCGTGAAGGCCGCCCAAGCGAAGGCGAAACCTTGATTGCGCGTCTGATTGACCGCCCGATTCGCCCGCTGTTCCCGGAAGGCTTCGTCAACGAAGTTCAGGTTATCGCCACCGTGGTTTCTGTTAACCCGCAGGTTAACCCGGATATCGTTGCGATGATTGGTGCTTCCGCAGCACTTTCTCTGTCTGGTATTCCGTTCAATGGTCCGATTGGTGCTGCCCGCGTAGGTTACATCAATGACCAGTACGTACTGAACCCGACTCAGGACGAGCTGAAAGAGAGCAAACTGGACCTGGTTGTTGCCGGTACAGAAGCTGCCGTGCTGATGGTTGAATCTGAAGCTGAACTGCTGAGCGAAGACCAGATGCTGGGCGCAGTGGTGTTCGGTCATGAACAACAGCAGGTTGTTATTCAGAACATCAATGAACTGGTGAAAGAAGCCGGTAAACCGCGTTGGGATTGGCAGCCGGAGCCGGTAAACGAAGCGCTGAACGCGCGCGTTGCTGCGCTGGCTGAAGCTCGTCTGAGCGATGCTTATCGCATCACCGACAAACAAGAGCGTTATGCGCAGGTTGATGTCATCAAATCTGAAACCATCGCGACGCTGCTTGCTGAAGACGAAACCCTGGACGAAAACGAACTGGGTGAAATTCTGCACGCTATCGAGAAAAATGTTGTTCGTAGCCGCGTACTGGCAGGCGAACCGCGTATCGACGGTCGTGAAAAAGATATGATCCGTGGTCTGGATGTGCGTACTGGCGTGCTGCCGCGTACTCACGGTTCTGCGTTGTTCACCCGTGGTGAAACGCAGGCACTGGTTACCGCAACGCTGGGTACTGCACGTGACGCACAGGTTCTTGATGAACTGATGGGCGAACGTACTGACACCTTCCTGTTCCACTACAACTTCCCTCCGTATTCCGTAGGTGAAACTGGCATGGTCGGTTCTCCGAAGCGTCGTGAAATTGGTCACGGTCGTCTGGCGAAGCGCGGCGTGCTGGCAGTAATGCCGGATATGGACAAATTCCCGTACACCGTACGTGTAGTGTCTGAAATTACAGAATCCAACGGTTCTTCTTCTATGGCTTCCGTGTGCGGTGCGTCTCTGGCGCTGATGGACGCAGGTGTGCCAATCAAAGCTGCTGTTGCGGGTATCGCAATGGGTCTGGTGAAAGAAGGCGACAACTACGTTGTACTGTCTGACATTTTGGGCGACGAAGATCACCTGGGCGATATGGACTTCAAAGTTGCGGGTTCCCGCGACGGTATCTCTGCACTGCAGATGGATATCAAAATTGAAGGTATCACCAAAGAGATCATGCAGGTTGCGCTGAACCAAGCTAAAGGTGCGCGTCTGCATATCCTGGGCGTCATGGAGCAGGCGATCAACGCGCCGCGTGGTGATATCTCTGAGTTTGCACCGCGTATCCATACCATCAAGATCAATCCGGACAAGATCAAAGACGTTATCGGTAAAGGCGGTTCTGTTATCCGTGCCCTGACCGAAGAAACTGGCACCACCATCGAAATCGAAGATGACGGTACTGTGAAGATCGCAGCGACCGACGGCGAGAAGGCGAAAAACGCTATTCGTCGTATCGAAGAGATCACTGCAGAAATCGAAGTGGGTCGCGTCTACAATGGTAAAGTGACCCGTATCGTTGACTTTGGCGCGTTTGTTGCCATCGGCGGCGGTAAAGAAGGTCTGGTCCACATCTCTCAAATCGCCGACAAGCGTGTTGAGAAAGTGACCGACTACCTGCAGATGGGTCAGGAAGTACCGGTGAAAGTTCTGGAAGTCGATCGCCAGGGCCGTATCCGTCTGAGCATTAAAGAAGCGACTGAGCAGTCTCAACCTGCTGCAGCACCGGAAGCTCCGGCTGCTGAACAGGGCGAGTAAGGTTGCCATTTGCCCTCCGCTGCGGCGGGGGGCTTTTAACCGGGCAGGACGCCTTGTTAGCAACCGGGAACAGGACGTTCATTCAACCGTGGTCTTCGGGAGTGGGAAATGAAGCCTTTTTTGCGCTGGTGTTTCGTTGCGACAGCACTTACGCTTGCAGGATGCAGTAATACTTCCTGGCGTAAAAGTGAAGTCCTCGCGGTACCATTGCAACCGACTTTACAGCAGGAAGTGATTCTGGCACGTATGGAACAAATCCTTGCCAGTCGGGCTTTAACCGATGACGAACGCGCACAGCTTTTATATGAGCGCGGAGTGTTGTATGATAGTCTCGGTCTGAGGGCATTAGCGCGTAACGATTTTTCGCAAGCGCTGGCAATCCGACCGGATATGCCTGAAGTATTCAATTACTTAGGCATATATTTAACGCAGGCAGGCAATTTTGATGCTGCCTATGAAGCGTTTGATTCTGTACTTGAGCTTGATCCAACTTACAACTACGCGCACTTGAATCGCGGGATCGCATTATATTACGGCGGTCGTGACAAGTTAGCGCAAGATGATCTGCTGGCGTTTTATCAAGACGATCCCAATGATCCTTTCCGTAGTCTGTGGCTTTATCTCGCCGAGCAGAAGCTCGATGAGAAGCAGGCTAAAGAAGTGTTAAAACAGCACTTCGAAAAATCGGATAAGGAGCAGTGGGGATGGAACATTGTCGAGTTCTACCTGGGCAACATTAGCGAACAAACGTTAATGGAAAGGCTCAAGGCGGACGCAACGGATAACACCTCGCTCGCTGAGCATCTCAGTGAAACCAACTTCTATTTAGGTAAGTACTACCTAAGTCTGGGGGATTTGGACAGCGCCACGGCACTGTTCAAACTGGCGGTTGCCAACAACGTTCATAACTTTGTTGAGCACCGATACGCATTGTTGGAATTATCGCTCCTGGGCCAGGACCAAGATGACCTGGCAGAATCGGACCAGCAATAGCTGACGTACACATCAGCCCGTAATCTTTTTTGATTGCCATCACCTTAACGGGTGAGGGCGTTGTTGTTCGTTAATACACCTACTTTGAGCCGGTTCACACTTTTCAATGAAAATTGCTGATCAATTTCATGATGAGTTATGTAGACTGGCCGCCATTAATTTTGAGGCACACGTACTACATGGCTGAATTCGAAACCACTTTTGCAGATCTGGGCCTGAAGGCTCCTATCCTTGAAGCCCTTAACGATCTGGGTTACGAAAAACCATCTCCAATTCAGGCAGAGTGTATTCCACATCTGCTGAATGGCCGCGACGTTCTGGGTATGGCCCAGACGGGGAGCGGAAAAACGGCAGCATTCTCTTTACCTCTGCTGCAAAATCTTGATCCTGAGCTGAAAGCGCCACAGATTCTGGTGCTGGCACCGACCCGCGAACTGGCGGTACAGGTTGCTGAGGCAATGACGGATTTCTCTAAACACATGCGCGGCGTAAACGTGGTTGCCCTGTACGGCGGCCAGCGTTATGACGTGCAATTACGCGCCCTGCGTCAGGGGCCGCAGATCGTTGTCGGTACTCCTGGCCGTCTGCTGGACCACCTGAAACGTGGCACTCTGGACCTCTCTAAACTGAGCGGTCTGGTTCTGGATGAAGCTGACGAAATGCTGCGCATGGGCTTCATCGAAGACGTTGAAACCATTATGGCGCAGATCCCGGAAGGTCATCAGACCGCTCTGTTCTCTGCAACTATGCCGGAAGCGATTCGACGTATTACCCGCCGCTTTATGAAAGAGCCGCAGGAAGTGCGCATTCAGTCCAGCGTGACTACCCGTCCTGACATCAGCCAGAGCTACTGGACTGTGTGGGGGATGCGTAAAAACGAAGCACTGGTACGTTTCCTGGAAGCGGAAGATTTTGATGCGGCGATTATCTTCGTTCGTACTAAAAACGCGACTTTGGAAGTGGCAGAAGCTCTTGAGCGTAACGGCTACAACAGCGCTGCACTGAACGGTGACATGAACCAGGCGCTGCGTGAGCAGACGCTGGAACGCCTGAAAGATGGTCGTCTGGATATCCTGATTGCGACCGACGTTGCGGCCCGTGGCCTGGACGTTGAGCGTATCAGCCTGGTAGTTAACTACGATATCCCGATGGATTCCGAGTCTTACGTTCACCGTATTGGTCGTACCGGCCGTGCGGGGCGTGCTGGTCGTGCGCTGCTGTTCGTTGAGAACCGTGAGCGTCGTCTGCTGCGTAACATTGAACGTACCATGAAGCTGACCATTCCGGAAGTTGAACTGCCGAACGCAGAACTGCTGGGCAAACGTCGTCTGGAAAAATTCGCCGCTAAAGTACAGCAGCAGCTGGAAAGCAGCGATCTGGATCAATACCGTGCACTGCTGAGCAAAATTCAGCCGACGGCAGAAGGTGAAGAGCTGGATCTCGAAACTCTGGCCGCCGCACTGCTGAAAATGGCACAGGGTGAACGTACTCTGATTGTTCCGCCAGATGCGCCGATGCGCCCGAAACGTGAATTCCGCGACCGTGACGACCGTGGTCCGCGCGATCGTAACGACCGTGGCCCACGTGGCGACCGTGAAGATCGTCCGCGTCGTGAACGTCGTGATGTTGGCGATATGCAGCTGTACCGTATTGAAGTGGGCCGCGATGATGGTGTTGAAGTTCGTCATATCGTTGGCGCGATTGCTAACGAAGGTGACATCAGCAGCCGTTACATCGGTAACATCAAGCTGTTTGCTTCTCACTCCACCATCGAACTGCCGAAAGGTATGCCGGGTGAAGTGCTGCAACACTTTACGCGTACTCGCATTCTCAACAAGCCGATGAACATGCAGTTGCTGGGCGATGCACAGCCGCATACTGGTGGTGAGCGTCGTGGTGGTGGTCGTGGTTTCGGTGGCGAACGTCGTGAAGGCGGTCGTAACTTCAGCGGTGAGCGCCGTGAAGGTGGTCGTGGTGATGGTCGTCGTTTCAGCGGCGAACGTCGTGAAGGCCGCGCGCCGCGTCGTGATGACTCTACTGGTCGTCGTCGTTTCGGTGGTGATGCGTAATCATCGCTGAACAGCGAACACAATCTGTAAAATAATATATACAGCCCCGATTTTAACCATCGGGGCTTTTTTTCTGTCTTTTGTACTCGTGTACTGGTACAGTGCAATGCATAACAACGCAGTCGCACTATTTTTCACTGGAGAGAAGCCCTCATGGCAACACTAACCACCACCCAAATGTCACCGTCGCTACTTGGCGGCGTGGTGATTATCGGCGGCACCATTATTGGCGCAGGGATGTTTTCTCTGCCAGTGGTCATGTCCGGGGCGTGGTTCTTCTGGTCAATGGCGGCGCTGATCTTTACCTGGTTCTGTATGCTGCATTCCGGCTTGATGATTCTGGAAGCTAACCTGAATTATCGAATCGGTTCGAGTTTTGACACCATCGCCAAAGACTTGCTGGGCAAAGGCTGGAACGTGGTCAACGGCATTTCCATTGCCTTTGTGCTCTATATCCTGACCTATGCCTATATTTCTGCCAGCGGTTCGATTCTGCATCACACCTTCGCGGAGATGTCGCTGAATGTTCCGGCACGAGCTGCAGGTTTTGGTTTTGCGCTACTGGTGGCGTTTGTGGTGTGGTTGAGCACCAAAGCCGTCAGCCGGATGACGGCGATTGTGCTGGGGGCGAAAGTTATTACCTTCTTCCTCACTTTCGGCAGTTTGCTGGGGCATGTGCAGCCTGCGACATTGTTTAACGTCGCGGAAAGCAATGCGTCTTATGCACCGTATCTGTTGATGACCCTGCCGTTCTGTCTGGCCTCATTTGGTTATCACGGTAACGTGCCGAGCCTGATGAAGTATTACGGCAAAGATCCGAAAACTATCGTGAAATGCCTGGTCTACGGTACGCTGATGGCGCTGGCGCTGTATACCATCTGGTTGCTGGCGACGATGGGCAACATCCCTCGTCCGGAGTTTATCGGCATCGCCGAGAAGGGCGGTAATATTGATGTGCTGGTACAGGCGTTAAGCGGCGTGCTGAACAGTCGTAGTCTGGATCTGCTACTGGTCGTGTTCTCAAACTTTGCGGTAGCGAGTTCGTTCCTCGGCGTAACGCTGGGTTTGTTTGACTATCTGGCAGATCTGTTTGGTTTTGACGACTCTGCCCTGGGCCGCTTGAAAACGGCACTGTTGACCTTTGCACCGCCTGTCGTGGGTGGCCTGCTGTTCCCGAACGGATTCCTGTACGCCATTGGTTATGCTGGCTTAGCGGCTACCATCTGGGCTGCAATTGTTCCGGCGCTGTTGGCCCGCGCATCGCGTAAACGCTTTGGCAGCCCGAAATTCCGTGTCTGGGGCGGCAAGCCGATGATTGCACTGATTCTGGTGTTTGGTGTTGGCAACGCACTGGTGCATATTTTATCGAGCTTTAATTTGCTGCCGGTGTATCAGTAATCAGCGGTGCCTTATCCGACATTTCTGCTGCCTACACAATGCCTGATGTGCTTCGCTTATCAGGCCTACGTAGGACAGCGTTGCCAGCTCGGATAAGGCTTCCCACGTTAAAACACACTATCCCAGTAACTCTTCCTTAACATCCATCGCCAGCTCAAACGAATGCAGGCGCGCCTGGTGATCGAAAATCTGCCCGTTAACCATAATCTCATCCGCGTCGGTTTCGCGCAGGATCGACTGCAAACCATGACGCACTTTCGCTTTATCACCCACCAGCGACATACTCAGCGCCTGCTGCACGCCATACTGCTCAGACGGTGACCAGAACTGATCCATATTTTGAATCGGTGGCGGCAGTTGCCCGGTTTCACCGCGGCGCAGCTTCACAAAGGCTTGCTGCATCGAGGTAAACAGGAATTCGGCGTCGCGGTTGCTGTCGGCGGCGATAATATTGATGCACACCATCGCGTACGGTTTCTCCAGCCGTGCCGACGGTTTGAAGTTGCTGCGATAAAGATGCAGCGCCTGGAACAGCATATCCGGCGCGAAGTGTGAGGCAAACGCGAACGGCAGACCAAGCTGCGCCGCCAGTTGTGCACTGTAAAGGCTGGAGCCTAATAACCACACGGGGATTTTCTCGCCATAGCCCGGTACAGGGCGCACATGCGGATTGGGATCGCGGGCGTCAAACCAGTCCACCAGCTCCGCGACATCGCGGGGGAAATTATCAATATCGCCGCTCATATGACGACGTAGAGCCATCATGGTTCGCTGGTCACTACCCGGAGCACGGCCCAGCCCCAAATCGATTCGCCCCGGATAGAGCGTATTGAGCGTGCCGAACTGTTCGGCGATCACCAACGGTGAGTGGTTTGGTAACATCACGCCGCCAGACCCCAGATGCAGCGTAGTGGTATTCGCCGCCAGATAGCCAATCAAAACTGATGTTGCAGCACTGGCAATACCGGTCATATTGTGGTGTTCTGCCAGCCAGTAGCGATGATAGCCGTGCTTTTCAGCCAGACGGGCGAGATCGAGAGAGTGGGAGAACGCTTCTCGCGCTGAAGAGCCTTCGGGAATGGGGGCCAGATCGAGTAGCGAAAACGCAATGGTTTTATCAGTCATAACAGCTCACTTTGTTACCGATTAATCTTTAATACTGCATTAAAGAGTAGTTAAAGTTGTTAACAAAGTGAGCTATTTGCTTAGGCTTGCAGTTCCAGCCCAGCCAGCCGTCTCCAGTAGCCGTTACAGTCGCTGTTTGCCGTCAACGGGAGTGGTGCAGCACCATTTTCATTAGCGCGGAAGGCGTCGAGCATAGCGAAAGTGTCAGTACCCTGCGGTGACAGGCGGACCACATCAACCAGCCCCTGCATGGATGCCAGCTCGTTACCGAGGTTGTACACGTAGCCGCTCATGGTCTGAATGCCATTGAGCACAAACACTTGTTGGTTTTCCTGCGACAGCACGTTGCGCCCGTTCGGATACTTAATGCAGCAGGTTTCACACTCATCTTTTGGGCGGTCTTCCGAACGCGCGGTAAAGCAGCGGGCGGAGTAGGCCAGCGGCAGATGACCGTAGCTCAAGACTTCCACTTCAAACTGGTTGCGAATGCCCAGCTCATCGCACTGATTAAGCAGATTCACCAGCCAGTCGCGGGAAAGTTCCACCGGCATACACCAGCGCATCATGCCCTGTTTGAGCAATATTTTCAGCGTCACCGCGTTGTAGCAGTTCAGCGCGTGTCCGGCGACGAACGGCAGTTTGCGCTCAGCGCACATATTCACCACGCCAAGATCGCTGGCTTCAATCAGAAACTCACCGTTCTCAACATAGCGTTTCAGTTCGCCCAGTTCGGAGGATGCCTGCACCAGCGCCAGCGTGGAGAGCACAATCTGCTTGCCACTTCCGGCGAGCGATTTTGCCATCTCCAGCCAGTCGCCAACTTTGGTTGCCCGGCGTTTGCTACAGACCGCTTCACCGAGATAAATCACGTCTGCGCTGCTGGCGGCGGCCTGCTGATAAAAATCTTCCAGCGTCTCTTTTGGCCAGTACCACAGCACCGGCCCTAAGGAATATTTCATTGCTCTTCTCACTGCCATTTACGGTGATACGCGCCAAGAGTGGTTTGCGTGCCTTCGGACATCGACCCGAGCGTCTCCATCCACGCGCTTTGCGGTACGAAGTTTTGCGGATCGGCCTTACAATGGTCGATAGCCTGACGCCAGACTTTTGCCACCTGGCTGACATACGCCGGGCTACGCTGGCGGCCTTCAATTTTCACCGAAGCGATATTCGCCGCCATTAACTCCGGCAGTAGCTCAAGGGTATTGAGACTGGTTGGTTCTTCCAGCGCGTGATAGCGCTCGCCGTCCACCAGATAACGCCCTTTACACAGCGTCGGATAACCTGCGTTTTCGCCGTCCTGATAACGGTCGATCAGCACTTCGTTCAGGCGAGATTCCAGCCCCTGCGGCGTTTGCTGCCAGCGCACGAAACGGGCCGGAGAACATGCCCCCACTGTGTTGGGCGACTCACCCGTCAGATACGACGACAGATAGCAACGACCTTCCGACATAATGCACAGACTGCCGAAAGCGAACACTTCCAGCGGTACAGGCGTGACCCGCGCCAGTTGTTTCACCTGATGAATCGATAACACGCGCGGCAGCACCACGCGGGCAACGTCAAAATGGCGATGATAAAAGTGAATCGCCTCTTCATTGGTTGCTGAAGCCTGCACTGACACATGACGTTCAATATGCGGGTATCGCTCGGCGGCGTACTCCAGCATGGCGAGGTCGGCGAGGATCAGCGCGTCGGCACCCAGCTGCGCCGCCATATCCACGGCGCGCTGCCAGCGGGCGTAACCGTCCGGATGCGCAAAAGTGTTAATCGCGATGTGAAGTTTGCGGCGATGTTGATGGACAAAACTCACCGCTTCCTGCAATTTTTTCTCGGTAAAGTTAAGGCCGGCGAAGTGACGGGCATTGGTATCATCTTTTAGCCCGATATAAACAGCATCTGCGCCGTTTTCGATGGCCGCCTTAAGCGCCGGGAGATTTCCGGCAGGGCAGAGCAGCTCCATAATTTTTCCTGAAGGGTGCGCTATCAAAACGCAAAAATGTTAACGAACTGGGATTTTAGTTAACCTTGCAGCGACAATTTTTGATTTAAGGCAGTTAAAGTTGTATTGGTGGTAGCAGCAATTTCATATGGAATTGTTGATTTATACCGCTATGTTATTTTTCTGATATGGCAAAATAGGATGATTGTTGAAACAGGGAGTAAAACTCGTGTTGGATAAACTGCGTTCCCGTATTGTGCATTTGGGGCCATCTCTGTTGAGTGTACCGGTAAAACTGACGCCATTTGCGCTAAAACGCCAGGTTCTTGAGCAGGTCTTAAGCTGGCAATTCCGTCAGGCGCTGGATGATGGCGAGCTGGAGTTTCTTGAAGGCCGCTGGTTAAGTATTCATGTGCGTGATATTGATCTGCAATGGTTTACCTCGGTGGTGAATGGCAAACTGGTCGTTAGCCAGAACGCGCAAGCTGATGTGAGTTTTAGTGCCGACGCCAGCGATCTGCTGATGATTGCGGCGCGTAAACAGGATCCGGATACGCTCTTCTTCCAGCGTCGGCTGGTGATTGAAGGCGATACGGAGCTGGGGCTGTATGTGAAAAACCTGATGGACGCCATTGAACTGGAGCAAATGCCGAAAGCCTTACGCATGATGCTGCTGCAACTGGCGGATTTTGTTGAGGCGGGAATGAAAACCGCGCCTGAAACCAAACAGACATCGGTAGGTGAACCATGCTAATTCGAGTAGAAATTCCCATTGATGCGCCGGGTATTGATGCCCTGCTGCGTCGTTCATTCGAAAGTGATGCGGAAGCGAAGCTGGTTCACGATCTGCGTGAAGATGGCTTTCTGACGCTGGGGCTGGTGGCGACAGATGACGAAGGTCAGGTCATTGGCTATGTGGCATTTAGTCCGGTTGATGTGCAGGGCGAAGATCTACAATGGGTCGGCATGGCACCGCTGGCGGTAGATGAAAAATACCGTGGACAGGGGCTGGCACGCCAACTGGTCTATGAAGGACTCGATTCGCTTAATGAGTTCGGCTATGCCGCAGTGGTGACGCTGGGCGATCCGGCGCTGTACAGCCGTTTCGGCTTTGAACTGGCGGCGCATCACGATCTGCGTTGCCGCTGGCCGGGCACTGAAAGCGCCTTCCAGGTACATCGTTTAGCGGATGACGCGCTGAACGGCGTAACCGGTCTGGTTGAGTATCACGAGCACTTCAATCGCTTTTAATCTTTGGGGTTTGCAGGCTGCTTATCAGCTCTGCAAACCCTGAGCCTTCCGCTACCAGACGTTCTTTTTGCCGTTTGGTCAGTTGTTTAACGCGATATTCCGCCCGTAGTGCCAGCGAACGGTCGCCCACTGGCGCGGAAAATGCCAGCGTCAGTTCTCCTTTCCCGCGCAGTGCTTTTGCGCCTTTGCCGCTTTGATGTTGCTGATAGCGGCGTTCGACATCCGTGGTGATCCCGGTATAAAGCTTATTGTCGGCGGTACGGATCAAGTAAAGAAACCAGGGTGTCATCGTCTGCGTCACATGTTAAGGTCAGGCCCACAGTATAAAAGAGAACAGCTATGGAAACACTCACCGCCATCAGCCGTTGGCTGGCAAAACAACATGTTGTCACCTGGTGTGTGCAGCAGGAAGGGGAATTGTGGTGCGCCAATGCCTTTTATCTTTTTGATGCACAGAAAGTTGCCTTCTACATTTTGACGGAGGAAAAAACGCGTCACGCGCAGATGAGTGGGCCGCAGGCGGCAGTTGCTGGAACGGTAAACGGTCAGCCGAAAACGGTAGCGTTAATTCGCGGCGTGCAGTTTAAAGGTGAGATCCGCAGACTGGAAGGTGAGGAAAGCGACCTTGCGCGCAAGGCGTATAATCGTCGCTTTCCGGTTGCCAGAATGCTGTCGGCGCCGGTGTGGGAAATCCGGCTTGATGAAATCAAATTCACTGACAACACGCTGGGCTTTGGTAAAAAAATGATTTGGCTACGTAGCTCAGGCACCGAGCAGGCGTAACGCCTCGCGGTTAAACGCGGGCAAATCGTCCGGTGTCCGACTGGTAACCAGCTGATCTTTATCGACCACGACTTCCTGATCGTAAAATTCCGCGCCCGCGTTTTTAACATCAATCACAATCGGTTTAACCGCGGTCAGTTTGCGTCCCCGAATGACATCGGCGCTGATCAGCAGCTGCGGACCGTGGCAAATGGCAAACACCGGTTTGCCGCTATTCACAAAATCACGGGTAAAGGTGACAAAACGGTTGTCGCCACGCAGATAATCCGGTGAATGACCGCCCGGTAGCAGCAGGGCATCAAACTCGGTTGGCGTCACTTCATCGATGGATTTATCGATGGTCACGCTGGCTTCTCCTTTTTTCCCTTTCACCGTTTTACCCGCTTGTTTTTCAATGGTAATCACTTCGTGTCCGGCTTTACGGAACTCGTCTGCGGGTGAAGTAAATTCTGAATCCTCAAATTCATCAGTGATTAAAACGGCAATTTTCTTACTCATGCTTCCTCCGCGTTGTTGCATTGGATGAGGCGAATTTCTCACAATCGGGGATAATTACCTCATGGTCTATTAAGCCTGGTGCATGAGCCGGGGAGCGCAAGGCAGACAATTCTGTAAAGGAGCGAAGATGAGTCAGGTACTGATTACAGGCGCAACGGGGCTGGTGGGCGGTCACCTGCTGCGGATGTTGATTAACGAACCGAAAGTTAACGCTATTGCTGCACCGACGCGACGTCCGTTGGGAGATATGCCAGGAGTGTTCAATCCCCATGATCCGCAACTGACCGACGCGCTGGCACAGGTCACTGATCCTATCGACATTGTGTTTTGTTGTCTCGGCACCACGCGGCGGGAAGCGGGGAGCAAAGAAGCGTTTATTCATGCCGATTACACGCTGGTTGTGGATACCGCATTAACCGGACGGCGACTGGGTGCTCAGCATATGCTGGTAGTCAGTGCTATGGGGGCCAATCCCCACTCGCCGTTTTTCTATAACCGTGTCAAAGGGGAGATGGAAGAAGCGTTAATCGCCCAGAACTGGCCGAAACTGACCATTGCCCGTCCGTCGATGTTGCTGGGCGATCGCAGCAAGCAGCGGATGAACGAAACGCTTTTTGCACCGTTGTTTCGTCTGCTACCGGGTAACTGGAAATCCATTGATGCGCGAGACGTGGCGCGGGTCATGCTGGCAGAGGCGATGCGGCCTGAGCATGAAGGTGTGACTATTTTAAGCTCTTCAGAATTACGCAAAAGAGCTGAATAATTATTCCCAAGAATTGATAGTGAGCGTAATATTCACGCGCTCAATTATCATAACTAATTCCTGGGGAATGCTATGACTGGTCAGTCTTCATCTCAGGCGGCAACGCCCATTCAGTGGTGGAAACCCGCGCTTTTCTTTCTCGTTGTCATTGCTGGTCTCTGGTATGTGAAATGGCAACCTTACTACGGCAAAGCGTTTACCGCCGCCGAAACTCACAACATCGGTAAATCAATACTCTCACAGGCGGATGCTAATCCGTGGCAGGCGGCGTTGGATTACGCGATGGTCTATTTCCTCGCGGTATGGAAAGCGGCGGTGCTGGGAGTGATCCTCGGGTCGTTGATTCAGGTGCTGATCCCTCGTGACTGGCTGCTACGCACGCTTGGGCAATCGCGCTTTCGCGGCACGCTGCTGGGAACGCTGTTTTCGCTGCCGGGCATGATGTGTACTTGCTGTGCGGCACCGGTCGCGGCGGGGATGCGTCGCCAACAGGTGTCGATGGGCGGGGCGCTGGCATTCTGGATGGGCAATCCGTTGTTAAACCCGGCGACGCTGGTGTTTATGGGTTTTGTCCTCGGCTGGGGCTTTGCGGCGATTCGTCTGGTGGCGGGACTGGTGATGGTGTTGCTGATTGCGACCCTGGTGCAAAAATGGGTGCGTGAAACACCGCAAACACAGGCACCGGTCGAAATTGACATGCCGGAAGTGCAGGGCGGATTTTTTAGCCGCTGGGGCAGGGCGCTATGGACGCTTTTCTGGAGTACGATCCCGGTTTATATCCTGGCGGTGCTGGCGTTGGGTGCCGCACGCGTCTGGTTATTCCCCCATGCCGATGGTGCTGTCGATAACAGCCTGATGTGGGTGATTGCGATGGCGGTAGCGGGATGCTTGTTTGTCATTCCCACGGCAGCAGAAATTCCGATTGTACAAACGATGATGCTGGCAGGTATGGGAACCGCTCCGGCGCTGGCATTGTTGATGACGCTTCCTGCTGTAAGTTTGCCGTCGCTGATAATGTTGCGTAAAGCGTTCCCGGCGAAAGCCTTATGGCTGACGGGTGCGATGGTGGCGGTGTCTGGTGTGATTGTCGGCGGGCTGGCGCTGTTGTTCTGATTTGAGGGAAAACATGTCGGATGCGGCGTAAACGCCTTATCCGACCTACGGTTTGCATCGTTGTAGGCCTGATAAGACGCGGCAAGCGTCGCATCAGGCATTACAAGGCGTTGTTATTTAATGAACGTAAACGCCGTGGTTACCCGCTTCACGCCGCTTACCCGGCTGGCAATATCTGCCGCCGCTTTCGCTTCACGTTCAGTCACTAGTCCCATCAGGAACACTTCACCGTTTTCGGTGGTCACTTTCACGTTGGACGATTTCACCAGGTCGCTGGTTAAGAGCTGCGAACGCACTTTGGTGGTGATCCACGTATCGTTAGACGCTTCGCCCAGACCAATCGGCTGGCCCTGACGAATCTCGTTATACACTTCGTTGGCACCGTCTACGCCCATAGCAATCTGTTTGGCGCGAGCCGAAAGTTCAGCATTTGGTGACTGCCCAACCAGCAGCACTTTGCCCTGATAGGCCGTGACATTAATGCGTGCTTCTTTCTTGATTTGTTCGTCTTTCGACAATGCGCTGTTCACGCGCACTTCCAGGGTTCCATCATCCACCTGGGTGCCGACACTGCGTGGGTCAGTTGCGGCTTTTGTACCCACAGCCGCGGTGCCCACTACGGCGGCAGCAACGCAACCTTGCAACAGCAGTGCGGAAATAAGGACTGCGATTGGCGATAATGCCTTCATGTATTCTCCTTAAACATCCTGGTGAGGGAAAAGCGTGTTATCGATCAGATCGCACAAGCAATTTACCGTCAGCATATGCATTTCCTGAATGCGAGCACTACGATGCGAAGGAATGCGGATCTCCACATCCTGTGGCCCTAACAACCCTGCAAGTTCACCGCCGTCATAGCCAGTCAATGCCACAATGGTCATATCACGCGTAACAGCAGCTTCTACTGCTTTTACGATATCGCGGCTGTTGCCACGGGTGGAAATGGCTAACAACACATCTCCCGCATGCCCCAGCGCCCGCACTTGTTTTGCATACACTTCGTCATGTAAGCGATCGTTGGCAATCGCCGTTAAGACAACATTATCAGTATTTAGTGCAATGGCAGGTAAGCTGGGCCGCTCCGTTTCGAATCGGTTGATCATGCTGGCAGCAAAATGCTGTGCATTGGCAGCGGAAGTTCCATTACCACAACAGAGGATTTTGTTGCCATTGAGCAGAGACTGAACCAGCGTCATGGCTGCACGGGAGATGGCATCCGGAAGCGCCTCTGCTGCCGCAATTTGAGTTTGAATGCTTTCAGTGAAGCAAGCTTTAATTCGTTCTTGCACGCTAATCCTTAAACCTTAATTATGAGTGGTCATTAAAGGCATCCTTAATCCACTCAACTTCATTCCCGGTGAAGGCTACCACATCGAACCGGCAATCCACAGTATCAAAACTCCCATTATGACGCGCGAGCCACAAGCGGGCAGTCTGTAATAATTTGTGTTGTTTGCTGCGGGTCACACTGGCTGCCGCACCACCGTAAAGGGCTGAGCGGCGGTAACGCACCTCGACAAAAACGGTGGTCCTGCCTTCACGCATTATCAGATCGATCTCGCCGCCACGCTCGTTCACGTTAGCGGCGACAAACCGCAGTCCTTTGCTCTCCAGCCAGCGACGCGCTTGTGCTTCCCACGCATCGCCGGTCTGTTTAGTGGTTAACTGGCGGGGACTACCTGACCTTGTTGGTACTGTAGCCATGATAACTTCCTGTTAATTACGCAATCCGGGTTAGCCGTCAGACTTCCGGTATTACCGTTGATTTCGAAACCCTGAACCTGGCGCATCTGTGAGAAATGATTTGCCAACGACCAGGCATCAACGCCCATCGCATACATGCGAGCCAGCGAATAATCGTTATTCACCGCACTGAGCGCCTGCTGCATTAATGGCAGATTACCGCCCGCCAGCATCGGGATTTCGCTATATTGCAAACCTTCCATTTCCAGACGGAAATCCGGACCCGCGGTGCCTTGTGCGCTTCGGGAGCTTGCGTACAGCGTTGCACCGCTCTGGCTACCGTTACGCATGGCGATCATCGGTTTGATAAAAGCGATTTCACCCGGCGTTGCCACAATGTACACCGCATCGACACGACCGCCATTATTGGTGAACTGGTCATCGGTTGGCGTGGTTTGCAGCGTTGGATTGTTGGTCGTTATGCCTGAGTCGGTTGTCGCTCTGGGAGTAATCGGGCTACCGGTTAAAGCGATACCAGAACCACCGTTAACTCCCGCGCGTAATTCGCTGGTGGAACCAAATTTTTGTTGCAAAACGGTGCCGCCGCCCAGCTTCTGCCACTCTTGCGCAAACGCATTGGCTACGCGATCGCCCAGCGAACTGCGAGGGATCAGCACCAGTGGCGCTTGTTTACCCTGGTCACGAATATGACGCGCTGCATCGCGCGCTTCGTCTTCCGGTGAAAGCGCGAAGTAACAAATATTGACGCGGTTTTCGATATTTTCCGGCTGGTTCAGTGCCAGCACGTTCAGCGGGGTGTTGCTTTTCAGTAACTCTTCAACGTTATTTTTCAGCAACGGACCGACCACAATACTCGCGCCATCCTGCTGAACCTGGTTGAGGATCTGGCTAAGCGGTTGTGATGAGGTATCATAAATTTTCAGCTCTGCGGATGGATTCGCGGGGGCGCTTACCGCCGCAGTGCTTGCCGCCGGGGCGCTTACAGGCACTGGTTGAGCCGCGGTTTCTTCGCCTGTCAGATCGCTAACCGAGGTTTGTGCCGGGCTGGCAACGCCGTCAACAGTTTGCTGCTGGGGTTGTTCTGCAACGTCTGCGATTGGTGCGGCAGTTGCCTGTGCCGCCACTGGCTGAGTGCCGATATTTTTCGCCGCTTCAAAGCCTTGCTGAATAGTGCGGCCAAATACCGCTGCCTGGCCATTCAGTGGCAACAGCAGGGCGATTTTGTTGGTCGATGCGGGTTTAAATGCTTTTACGTTTACCAACTGCGTAGGCAGCATTTTCGCGCCCGGGTTGTTCGGATAACGTTTCTGCCAGTCGGCGATCCCAGCTTTCATCATGTCGGGATCGTTACGGTTATCAAACCAGACGCGCTGCAGATCAAGCCAGCCTTGCAGAATATTTTCGTCGGCGTTGATCACCAGCGTATTCGCCTGGTCCTGAGTCATGGAGGAGAGTGCCTGCCATGTAGCATCAATATTCTGTTGCTTTTCTTTCGCGCCGAGCAGGGGTTCCTGAGCAATTAAGGCGCGCAGTAAATCAATGGAAGGACGCCCCTGACTGGCATCGATTTTTGCCTGCCAGTAACGCGCCTGCTGGTTTTGATCTAAATCGGCAGGTGTGATTTTCGCCAGCAGGGTTTGTGCGCCAGCAAAATCTTTCTGCGCCAGCTTAATTTCTACTGCCAGAAGAGTTTTCTCGCGACGCTGGTAATCGTTCAGTTCCTGCGGCAGTTGGTTAAACAGCTCCACCGCCTGCCCGGTTTTACCTTCTTTCACCAGTGCACGAATGGCGAGTAATTGCCAGTTGATCCTGGTATCATCAGCGCTTTGCTGCATCTGCTGAAGATAAAAGGCAGAATCAGCCTGCGCCGTGCCCTGCATATAGGCAGTGGACTGATCGGGAGTATGGGTGCCACAACCGGCGAAAATCAGGGCTGCCAGAACAACAGGCAGACAACGCGCGGCTTTCAAACGAGAAAATGTTGAGGGTACCATAATGTATCCAGTGATATTTTTTTTACGCAATGCTCAATATTAAATCGGCAATACGGACGACACAATGAAACAACACCAATCGGCGGATAATTCTCAGGGCCAGCTTTACATTGTACCGACGCCAATCGGCAATCTGGCAGATATCACCCAGCGTGCGTTGGAGGTTTTACAGGCCGTTGATCTGATTGCCGCCGAGGATACGCGTCATACCGGTTTACTGCTGCAACATTTTGGAATTAACGCCAGGTTGTTCGCCTTGCACGACCATAACGAACAACAGAAAGCCGAAACGTTACTGGCGAAGCTGCAGGAAGGGCAAAACATTGCGCTGGTGTCCGATGCCGGAACGCCACTAATTAACGATCCCGGCTATCATCTGGTGCGTACCTGCCGAGAAGCGGGGATTCGCGTGGTGCCACTACCGGGGCCGTGTGCTGCTATCACTGCATTAAGTGCTGCGGGTTTACCATCCGATCGTTTTTGTTATGAAGGTTTCCTGCCTGCCAAATCAAAAGGCCGTCGTGATGCGCTAAAAGCCATTGAAGCGGAGCCGCGCACGCTGATTTTTTATGAATCCACCCACCGTCTGTTAGATAGCCTGGAAGATATCGTTGCTGTGCTGGGTGAGTCCCGTTACGTGGTGCTGGCGCGTGAGCTCACCAAAACCTGGGAAACCATTCACGGCGCGCCCGTTGGCGAGCTGCTGGCGTGGGTAAAAGACGATGAAAACCGTCGCAAAGGCGAAATGGTGCTGATTGTTGAAGGCCATAAAGCGCAGGAAGAAGACTTACCCGCCGATGCCCTGCGCACGCTGGCGTTGTTACAGGCTGAGCTTCCGCTGAAGAAAGCGGCGGCGCTGGCGGCAGAGATTCACGGCGTGAAAAAAAACGCGCTGTATAAGTATGCGCTGGAACAGCAGGGGGAGTGATTACAGGCGTCGCAGCAAGAATAGAGCTGCAACGCCTACACCGGGCGATTTAACGACGACACATCTCATCAATCATGCATGTGAAATAGTTATGCAGCCATAAAAACGAAGCTGGGATAGCGGTAGAGACTTTAGCCGTGAGAAAACGTTCTGTCGCATCCTGCTTTCCTTCGCCAGTCACCAGTAGCAAAACTTCGCGGGTATTGAGAATATCCTTCAGGCCTAAGGTGATCCCACGAGTCACGGGGCGACCCGCGGTTTTTAACATCTCATGTTGCTGTGTTCTGGCATCAAGTTGACTGATATGGCAGGCCGGTTGCAGGCTTTCTCCCGGTTCGTTCAGCCCAAGATGACCGTTTTTCCCCAATCCGAGAACGCATAAATCCAGACCGCCTTTGCGCGCAATCAGGTTCGTTACCCGTTCGCACTCTGTCTCATTTATCTCTTCGGAGCGAAAGCTGATGAGCTGGTCTTCACGTAGCCCCAGCGGCTGCACGATATGCTGTTGAAGGAAAGTTTCGCAGGTGCCAGGCATCGTTAATGGCAGATCCACCCATTCGTCGAGCTTCACGAAGGTGAGCTGGCTGACATCAACCTGCTGCTGGTGGATTTTTTCTACCAGATAATGATACGTCAGTAATGGCGTGGCTCCGGTCGCCAGGCAAATCACGGCATCCGGTTTGCTACGGATCACGGCCAATAAATATTCGCTGGCACGTTCACTTAACGCCGTATAGTTTTCAACTTGTTGAAGGGTTTGCACAGGATGAAATTCCTTTAGTAAAGAGGCACCACCAGACGCAGTGCCTCGTTCCATTTACAAAATGCCGAATGCGGAACAAACAATAGAGAGCACAAAAGTCACGCCGATTAACAGCACCGGATGCGCTTTTTTCACCCGCAGGAAGTAATACATCAACAGGGTGTAGGCCATCGGTAAAATGTTCGGGAAGACTTTATCGAAGAAATCCTGCTGCAGCGCGACGCTGTGGGTACTGTCGATGGCAAACGATGTCACCACGTTAATATGCACATACGAAGCGATCAGCCCGCCGATTACCGTGATCCCGAGGATGGTTGCCGAACGAGCAATCATCTGCGAGTTCTCTCGCACTTTATCGATCGCCTTCACGCCGACTGAATAACCGACGTGGGTCCAGCCGACGCGCAGGAAGAAGATAAGCAGGTAAACGGCGAAAAATAGAATCGGCCCCAGCAAGTTTCCCTGGCTGGCAAATGATGAGCAAATTCCCGCCATAATCGGCAATAAGGTAAACCAGAAAATCGCATCACCAATCCCGGCGATTGGGCCAAACAGCGCCACTTTGAGGCCTTTAATGGTGTCGCGGTTTTCTCCTTTTTCTTCCATCGAAATTAATAACCCCATCAGGAATCCGACCAGATTCGGGTGAGTATTAATAAATTCGAGGTTATCTTTCATCGCCGCGCTTAGGCCCGGTTTGTCGTCCTTATAAATCTTTTTCAGGATCGGCAACATCGCCCAGGTAAAACCGCCCGCCTGCATCCTTTCGTAGTTAAAGCTCGCTTGCAGGAGTGACGAACGAAAGCCCAGACGGGTGATATCTTTTTTACTGATTTCAGATCCCATTGCTGTAGTCCTCTTCTTCATTTTTACTGGCAACGGGCTGCGGTTGCGCTTGCTGCCGGGATTTCGCATTGAAAAACTCATACACCGCAAAGCCTGCACCCAGTACGGCAACTGGCAACAGGTTGCTGACCTGGATGTAGCAAACAAACAGGAAACCGGCGATCAGGTAAGGGATATATTGCGCTTTGAACATTACGCGCAGCAGCAAGCCAAAACCAACGGCAGGCAGAATACCGCCAGCCACTTCAAAGCCGTGGGTCAGCCAGGCGGGCATCGCTTTCACCAGCGCCTGCATCGCCCCCTGTGCCAGGTAAGTACAGAGGAAAGCAATCACCGCATACGCTGAAGCGACGATGAGCATCGTTGTCCAGTTAAGTCGGGAAAACGCTGCTGTATCCGCCTCTTTCGCACATTTATCGGCTTTGGTCATAAATAATGAGAATGCCGAATAGAAGAACAGAATGACGTACTGCATTAACAAACTAAACGGCAGACCAAGGCCAATTGCCGTTTTGGCATCGACGCCAGTAGACCACGCAATGACGGTAGTCATCAGACCCGCCATAATTGGGTTGGGCGGCTGTACACCACCTGCGGGGGTTAATCCGGCGAAAGCCAGTTCTGTTAGGCCACCGGTAATTAAGCCAATCTGAATATCACCGAGAATAGCACCTGTAAGGGTACAAACGATTATCGGGCGGAATAAAAATAAGGCTTCCAGCCAAAAATCAATCCCCAGAACGAAAACTAACGCCGCCAGGGATAATCCCTGAATTAGGGTTATTTCATGCATTTTTATTACCTCAAACCAGTATTAAGGCGATTTTAAATTTAGTCAGGGATTTGTTCTTTTTGATCGCCGGGGACGTCCTGAATAAAAATATTCACACCGCGTTGTTTAATAAAGCGTAAGTCCGTGAGATCCTGGTCATCGACATAAACTTTACTGCTGATTTGCTTTTTACCTTCCGAGAAATGCATATTGCCGACGTTGACATCTTTCAGGTCAATGCCACCTTCTATCAATTTACGTACCGTTTGTGGCGTACGGCAAATCAGGAAGATCTTCTGATGCGGTGCAGCTTTGCCGATGACGTTAATGGTTTTTTCGATAGTAAAGAAACGAATGCCAAAGCCGTAGGTTTCCGCGGTAATACCCATTAATTTCTGTTGAATATCATCGTTAGCGACAACATCATCCACGACCACCAGCAGATTTGCACCGATGGTAGATGTCCAGGTCACACCAACCTGACCGTGAACCAGACGGTTATCAATACGGGTTAAGAGAATATTTGGACTGCTCATTGTGTAATCCTCACCATAAAGTTGAATAATATAATTTTTTTAAATATATTATTGTTGCGATATTTTACTGATGTATTTATTAAGGTTTAGTTATCTCCTTTACCATTAAGGCACTCCCCGATATTAATCGGGAAGTACATTGGGATAAATCATAAAAAACTAATGATTATGCTGAAATTCGATTCGCTGAACCACAGACATTAATTTTATTTCTGACAACTTCTTTCATCGCATCCATACCGACGCGCATATAATAACGAGGATCATTACCCTGCGGATTTTCCGCAAACCAGGCTTTAACCGCGCCAGCGAAAGCTATTTTTAATTCTGTGGCAACGTTTACTTTTGTGACGCCAAGTTCAATAGTGCGGCGGACAAATTCATCTGGAACATCGCTGGCACCATGCAGCACCAGAGGAACATCCACCACTTCACGAATTTCCGCCAGCCGCTGGAAATCAATCTTCGGCGTTTTGCTGTATAAGCCGTGCGCCGTACCAATCGCTACCGCCAGGCTGTCGACGCCAGTCAGTTCGACAAAGCGTTTAGCTTCTTGTGGATCGGTCAGGAATGCACTTTCGGCGTCAACGCTCATGTCATCTTCAACACCGCCCAGGCGGCCCAGTTCTGCTTCCACGCTGCAATCCTGTGAGTGGCAGAAGTCGACAACCGATTTCACCAGCTTCACGTTCTCGTCAAACGGGAAGTGGCTGCCGTCGATCATCGCACTGCGCACGCCTGCGTGGACTTTACGGCGAATATCATCCAGCGATTCGTGGTGGTCGAGATGCAGCGCCAGTGGCATGTTGTAGGTTGTGGAATAGGCACTACACAGGGCGTAGATCTCTTCCAGCGCGATATGTTTAAAGGTCCCCGGCGTCCCGGCGAGGATCACCGGCGATCGCATTTCACTGCACACTTCGAGGATCGCCTGGATCGTCTCGGCGTTATGAATGTTAAAAGCAGGCACCGCGTAGCCATTGGCCTGGGCGTCCTGTAACAGATATTTGGTGGAGATAATGCTCATAATGCGATCCTCTTATGCCTGCCACGGATGAATGATTACGCCTTGCACCACACGGTTAACGGTGCCGCTGGCTGATGGGGTATCCGGCGTATTGCCCATGTGCAGCGACTGCATCAGTGCAAACGTCTGGGCGTACATCAGGAAGCAAAATGCCTGCTCAACGTCGATAAAGTGACGTGACGGCGGCAGGATGATATGTGGACCGGCGGTAATAACGTCGTTGCCTTCCGCGGCGATGGCGATTACGCGCATTGCCTGGTTGTCACGGCGGAGTTCTGCCAGCAGATCAAGATCATACTGACGCGTATAGGGGTGGCTGGAGACAAACACCACCACCAGCGTTTCGTTATCGACCAGCGATTTCGGGCCATGACGGAATCCGGTCGGGGAATCATAAAAGGCCGCCAGTTTACCCGCCGTCAGTTCCAGTACTTTCAGCGCCGACTCGCGTGCTGCGCCCTGTAAGCCACCGCTGCCGAGATAAACGATCCGTTTCCACGGTGCGTAACCAAACACACCTTCGCTGAAATCGCCCAGTGAGGTCAGGATCGCCTGGCAACGATCCGCTACGTCGCGGAAGGTCTGGCTATTGATTGCCTCAGGTGCGAAAACCGCGAGGCAGCTGGCCATCATAGTGGTAATGCTGCTTGTCATTGCAAAGCCGCGATCGTGCGTTTCTGCGGGCATCAGCAGGGCAAACGCGTTGTCGCTGTTGATCGCGTTTTGGTAAAGAGCGCCCGCTTCGTTGCAGGTGATCGGCAGGTGATAGCATTCCGGTACAAACTGATTCGCCAGTTCCACGGCGGCGACGCTTTCCGGGCTGTTGCCAGATCGACCGAAGGAGATCAACAGCAGCGGATGAGCTGGATTCAGGTAGTCCATCGGATTGGTGACCAGATCGGTGGTTGGTACGGCGCTGAAGTTTTTACCAGTATGGCTGGCGAGCCACGGCGCGATGATGTCACCGATAAATGCCGAGGTTCCGGCTCCGGTCAGAATGATCCGCAGATTCTCTTTGCGCAGTAACGGTTCAAGGAAGTTATTGAGAGCTGTACGTAACGCGTCGATGTTGGTGAGTGAACGGATCCATGCGCGAGGCTGATGGCGGATCTCTTCTTCAGTCCATGTGCCGGTGGTGGCGGCCGCTGGGGTGTAATTTTCTGGCATAACTCAATCCTTAGTCTGATGAACTTGACTTCCGGCATTGCAGGTTTCGCTTGCCTTTCGTTTCATTTCACTTGGTGATTCGTTTCGTTGATTAAAATCTATAGAAAAGAAATCGAAAGTTCAATGGAGAAAAAAGAAATAAAACGAAATTTGTGATCGTTGAAAGAAAAGACAAGGGAAGATTAAAGGATTGCGTGATGACGTCGCTATGTGTACCGATTGCTGGAAGCGGCGTACCGTAGAGCGGATAAGACGCGCCAGCGTCGCATTCGACACCACTGCACAGATTAAAACGAAAGAAAAAGAAAGGCCTTACGGGGGAAGTGAAGGCCCAATAAAGGAGCAAACCATCAAAACGAAGCTAATTGACCCTGAATCCAGATTTGTTGCACATGCAGTCCGCTATCCAGCGCAACGACGCTGGCGCGTTTGCCCGGTTTAAGTGATCCCAAAACACCATCAACACCCAGCATTCGCGCCGGATGCAGCGACGCCATATGGATGGCTTCCGCTGGCGTTACGCCCGTCAGCTCGACCATATTGCGAACAGCCGCATCAACAGACAGCGTACTGCCCGCCAGCCCACCGGACGCGGTACGGACAACGCCACCGCGCATCTGCACTTCTTCACCACATAACGTATAGTGACCATCCGGCATCCCGGCTGCCTGCATCGCGTCGGTGATCAGAACTATCCTCTCTTTCGCACAGCAACAACACAGTGACATCGCCGCCGGATGAACATGATGCCCATCGGCTATCAATTCCAGCCAGGCGCGCTTGTCCGTTAAACCCGCGCCAACCATTCCCGGTTCGCGGTGATGTAATCCTGTCATCCCGTTATAGCAATGCACCAGGCCGTCTGCGCCAGCATCAAATGCGGCGCGGGTTTGTTGCCAGGTTGCTGCGCTATGTCCCAGCATTACCCGCACGTTCTGCTGTTTAAGATGACGAATGGCTTGTAACGCGCCCGTTTTCTCTGGTGCCAGCGCCACCATGCGCAAGGTATGCCGTGAAACAGCAATCAATTGATCCAGCTCGGCAATTTCAAGTTCGCGAAACAGCTCCGGCGGATGTGCGCCTTTATTCTGCGGCGTGAAGTACGGCCCTTCGAGATAACTCCCCAGCACTTGCGCACCAGGTCCACCGCGCTGGCAGCGTAGAGCAATACGTTCCAGCGCCGCATGAATGGTATTAAGCGGCGCGGTTACGGTAGTCGGCAACCAACTGCCGACACCTTCCCGTGCCTTGTGCATTGCCAGCTTGTCGAGCACATCCGGCGCGTCATCCATAACATCAACGCCCGCACCACCGTGTACATGGGTATCGATATAAGCGGGGCAGAGCAGTTCCGCATCGCGTTCAGCCACGCCCACTGGAATCGGTTCGATTGCTGCAATTACACCGTCAGCAATATGCAACTGATGATCATCAAGCCAGCCCTCCTCAGTCAGCAGTCTTCTGGCGCGAAGAACGTGTGTCATATTCCTTCCTCGACCGGACATTCTTCATGGCAGCGGCCTAATTCATCCACCAGACTGGTCAGCCCACGGTGTCCACACTCCAGCGCCTGTACACGGAATTCTTCACCGCTTAACCCTTCGCGCTCCAGCACCATTTCCAGTAACAGTTGCAAATTGGTGCCGGTGATCACTTCATAGCCCGGTTTTTGCATCGCCAGCGTTGAAGCCACGCGAAACGGTGTGCCGCCCAGCAAATCTGTCAGAAAAACAATGCCGTCTTCACAATCCAGTTGGGCGATGGCCTCTTCAAGCTGCGATGTAAGCAGCGCGGTGCTTGAGGTTTCCGGAAAATCGATGGCGATAAACTGCGATTGCTCACCGAGAATTTGCTTCATTGCTTTTTCCATGCCGCTGGCAAATCCGCCATGCCCTGTCAAAATAATACTTAACATCTAATACCTCATTGTATTTAAAGGAAATGACAGAATTTACCGACGATGCCAAGAACCACGGTAACCGCAATCAGGCGCAGCGGACTCCAGCCGCGGCGTACCAGCCAGAACATGGTCAGGGTGTAGACCAGCGGTAAGAAGGCAGGCATCAGTTTGTCGATAACGTCAGCCTGCAGCTTAACCACTGCGTCGCCCGCCGTGATTTCCAGCGTGGTGCTTAAACGAACATAGGTTGCCACCAGCGCGCCGATCACCGTCATCCCAACGATAGACGCTGCATGGCCGACTTTTTTGGTATTCGCTTTAATGAGTGGGATCGCCGCCACGCCCATGCGGTAAGCATAATGCGCCAGACCAAAACGCAGCCCCAGGTGTACCACGTTAAACAGCACAATAAACACGACTGCGCCAAGAATAGAGCCTTGCAATGCCAGACTGGCACCAATCCCGCCACAAATCGGCAGTAACGTTAGCCAGAACATCGCATCGCCAATCCCGCCGAGAGGCGCACCGACGGCAATTTTGGTGCTCTGAATACTGTTAACGTCCTGCTTAGAACGCTCCATCGCAAGGATAATGCCGATAACAAACGTCACCAGAAACGGATGGGTATTGAAGAAACCCATATGCCCCTTCATGGCGCGCGCCAGGTCGCGTTTATTAGTGTGGATCTTTTTCAGAGCAGGCAGCAGACCGTACAACCAGCCGGAAGCCTGCATACGTTCGTAGTTAAAAGACGCTTGTAACAGCATGGAACGCCAGGCGACGCGGTTGATATCTTTTTTCGTCAGCTCTGCGCCAATGCTCTGATCTTCATACACGTTTTCATTGACGCCAGTCAGCAGTGTTTCTTCATTTTCGCTGACGTTCGGCAGGGTGGTTTGATTAGATGCCATCTTCAAATTCCTCTTTCTGTGCCGCAGGTTGAGTCGGTTCAGGAGATTTACGCAGCAGGTCGATCAGCGCCATCGCCAGCGCAGCGGCAGCAATAGCCAGCACCGGTAACTTGAGCCAGGCTGCGGCAACAAAGCCCAGGATGAAGTAGGGGATGTAGACGTTTTTCATCATGATTTTCAGCAGCACGGCAAAACCGATTGCTGGCATGATGCCGCCCGCGACGCCGAGGCCGTCGATTAATCGTTGCGGCAGGACATCAATGATGGTTTTTGCATGTTCCGCGCCGAAGTAGATAGGCAGGAAAGCGCAGAGAAAATAGAAAGTGCCGAGTGCCAGCAGTGCCAGATAGTTCACGCGTTCAATGCCGCGAGTATCAGCGTTCTCCGCCATCCGGTCGCAGCGGGACATTACGCCAGACATCACCGAGAACAGGAAGGTAATCCCCATCTGTACTGCGACAGCGAAAGGTACGGCGACACCGACCGCGACATCCGGTTTCACGCCAGTAGTAATGGCAAACGCCGTGCCGACGATAGTTCCGATAATCACGTTAGGCGGCTGTGCGCCCGCCAGCGGTGCCAGCCCCATCCACACCAGTTCCAGCGTACCGCCGGTTAAAATACCGGTATGCAGATCGCCAAGCACCAACCCAACTAACGGGCCGAGGACCACCGGGCGGTGCATATGGGTCAAGCCGTTAAACATATCCAGGCCAGCGATAAAGGCGATAATGCCCAACGCAAATGCCTGCAACAGACTGATTTCCATAATGAATCCCTCAAAGTAATTTAAAGAGGTCCACAGCAGGTTCTGTCGGAACGCCCTGAACGAAGCATTCCACCCCAGTGGCTTTCAGGTCGTTAAATGCCGCGATATCGCTCGCATCCACAGAAACCGTTTTGGCGATTTGCTGCTTGCCATTGGCATAGTGCATGTTGCCAACGTTAATGCGACTCACCGGGACCCCACCTTTAACCAGCGTCAGGAAATCGGCAGGTGTTTTACAAACCAGCAGAATTTTCTGCCGATCGGCGGCGCGGTGAATGTTGTCGATCACTTTTTGCAGCGTCCAGAAACGTACGGCGATCCCTTCTGCCAGTACCATTTCCATCAGGTTTTGTTGTACCGGATCTTCGGCAACCTCATCATTGGCTACCAGCACCAGATTTGCCCCCGCAAATCCGACCCACTGAACGCCGACCTGACCGTGAATCAAGCGTTCATCAATCCGGCTTAAAACAATATTTGGCATAGCGTGTTCCTCTTTGTTTTGCTTATTGGCCTTCACAGGCTGTGTGGTACTGCGCCAGGATGTCCTGAATATGGTTGATAATGAGTTCCCGTGGCGTTGGCTGCAGCTCGCCGGAGCGAACTTTCACGTATTGCAGCGGCAGGTACTGACTGATGAGCGGCAGCGGAATTGGCGCATCCGCCAGGTTACGAACCAGATGAGCGAAAGCGTCATCAATCTGGCTGTCCGGCCAGTAATAGCGCACGCGATCCGAGTAGCTATAACCACGCGCCAGACGACGCGCGTTGCCGTCACCGTGGTAGTGGCTTTGCCAGTATTCCGGGCGGTCGAGCATCACGTTTTCCAGCACCTGACGCAGACCGGAACAGGCTTTTGCTGGTACCAGTTCTTCTTCAATCGCCGCCAGAGAGAACAGAGCTTCACGCAGGGCGAAGGTTAGCGCCGGACCAACTTTCAGAATGGCAAAGTGGTCAATCACCAGCTGGCGCAGCGATTGCGGCGTTTGGTAATCGGTAGAGTGCGCTTCGAAAATCAGCGTTTCGTAGTTTTCGACCATCTGGCTTAAGGCGGTCGCTTTAGCTGGCTGATAATCAATAACGTTGGTGTGATCGAATTCGACGCCGGGTTGTACCACCAGAGCAATGATGCGTGGCCAGATGGCATTCAGACCTTGCTTTTCAAAGGCGTGACGATGGGCTTCCAGCGTGGCGCGGGCGGCATCCGGCGTGGTGACCGCCAGCTCGCTTAAGGTTTCATGCGCGCCGCCAGGTACCGGCACTTCGGTACCAATGACATACACCAGATCGGCTTCGCCAAAGTGTTCACGGCAGGTTTCTTCCGCCACTTTAGCCAGTCGGGCGGCGCGTTCAGCCACGATGTCATCGGTTAAGGGAACCGGATCGTCCTGACAGGACATGCTGCAATCAAGGTGAATTTTTTTGAATCCTGCCGCCACGTAGCTTTTAATCAAATCATCGGCATTGGCCATCGCCTGAGCGGCAGGCAGGTTTTGCCAGCGGTTTGGCCCCAGATGATCACCACCCAGAATCAACGCGTCTTGTGGGAAATTCAATGAGTCGGCGAGCTGACAAACAAAGCCGCGAAAATCGGCGGGTGTCATTCCGGTATAACCGCCGAACTGGTCCACCTGATTGGATGTCGCTTCAATCAGTAACGGTGTTTGGTTTGCACTGGCGTAGCGGATTGCAGCTTCCAGCACCAGCGGGTGTGCGGAACAAACGGCATAAATCCCATTTGTTTTGCCCTCTTTGTGCTGCCTCACCATTTCTGTCAGATGTTTCACTTTCCTCTCCAGTTCAGATTGCTGCGATATTAATCTTTCGTTTTGTTTCAGTTGATACTGCGTCATGGTGAGATAAAAATAAAACGAAAGATAATAGTTTTCTGATCTGATTCACAAAAGAAACATAATGAAAGTCTCTAAAACGAGAGTAGCTTGCGGCTGGGGGCAATGTGGGCTTGCATTTGCTTAATAGAAAGGCGTTAATAGGCAAAACGAAATGAAACGAAAGTTTTACGAAAGGACTTACTATGAGTAATACCGACGCTTCAGGCGAGAAGCGAGTGACAGGCACCAGCGAGCGACGAGAACAAATCATTCAGCGCCTGCGACAGCAAGGGAGTGTGCAGGTTAACGATCTGTCGGCATTGTATGGCGTATCTACTGTGACGATCCGCAACGATCTGGCGTTTCTGGAAAAGCAGGGGATCGCTGTGCGGGCCTATGGCGGCGCGTTGATCTGCGATAGCACGACGCCGTCAGTCGAGCCATCAGTGGAAGATAAAAGCGCGCTGAACACTGCGATGAAACGCAGCGTTGCGAAAGCTGCCGTTGAGTTGATTCAGCCAGGTCATCGGGTGATCCTCGATTCCGGGACCACCACTTTTGAGATTGCTCGTCTGATGCGCAAGCACACTGACGTAATTGCGATGACCAATGGTATGAACGTGGCTAATGCGTTGCTGGAAGCGGAAGGCGTTGAGCTGCTGATGACCGGCGGGCATTTGCGGCGTCAGTCGCAATCTTTTTACGGCGATCAGGCTGAACAATCGCTACAAAATTACCACTTTGATATGCTTTTTCTCGGCGTAGATGCGATCGATCTGGAGCGCGGCGTCAGCACGCATAATGAAGATGAAGCCCGTTTAAACCGTCGGATGTGCGAAGTTGCGGAACGGATCATCGTGGTCACCGATTCCAGTAAGTTCAATCGTTCCAGTTTACATAAGATCATTGATACTCAACGTATCGACATGATCATTGTTGATGAAGGCATTCCTGCGGATAGTCTGGAAGGACTGCGAAAGGCTGGGGTTGAAGTGATTCTGGTCGGGGAATGAGAAAGGATGCCCGCTGGTCAACACCAATGCGTTCGGCGGGCATTGTGAACACCATCAATGGTTTTCTTCTGTCTCTTGGGCGAGGCTTTCCCAGTCGGCAGGAGGATGTCCTCTTTTTAACATTTTACTGAATACGGTATAGGCATCTGTTTTTTTACCGTAGGTGCGCAGCGTGTTTTCATCGTTCATCCATCCCAGAATGATGACTTTCTCTTTTTCACTGTAACGAAAGAAGAGACGATAGCGACCAGCACCAAATTTTACCCGTGACCAGTCTTTATTTTTCCCAGAGCCTAACGACTTGCCATGACGGAATGCCGGTGATGATGGATTGACCGTGATATGCTCCTCAATCACTTTATGGACCACCGCCAATAACTTTGTGGCAGCTTTTCTCTGATAATTTTCAGGATCTTTTCCCTTTAATGCCTCGACTTCGGCAACTAAAGCATCGTAGGTTTCCTGAAAACAGGGATGAGCATATAGCGCCCAACCATTAACCCTTTGTGGAAAATCCATTATTCGTCGTCGCCAATCTCATCGTCAATGTTGACGTCCATGCCAGCGACAAGTTTCTTTCCTTGTTGAATGTCGAATGGACGAGTTTTTTGCGGGTTGTTCTGGATATCTGCATCCAGAAAACGCAAAAATGCATTCATAGTATGATCCTCCTGTTCATCTCCCAGTCGGCACATAAATACTTGCCCACCAGGCAGAATTTCGTAATGAATGCTGTCCAGGCCTGGCTTCAGTTTTAAGGCCTCACGCACTGGCGCGGGGATAGTTGTTTGTCCGCGTATCGTGACCTTTGATTCAGTGGTCAGTACAGCGTTAGAGCGAGCATTAGCGGGCATTATTTACTGTCCTTTTACAGCCTGTTTTCTGCTCAAATTATAAGCTTGAACTAAGGTAATGCAAATGCATTATTAATGGATGTGTGGACTTTAAACAATAAAAACATGGCACTAAGGCCATGTTTTGCGAGGGACGTTCCAAAAGAAATCAGGTCACCGGTGCCGGGTTAAACACCGCCAGCTGGTTATGCAGCCCCCATTGATCCGAGAAGGTTTTCTTCTTCCCGCTGGCGACGTCGAGAATAAAGTGGAACAGCTTCCAGCCCACTTCTTCTATGGTTTCTTCGCCGGTGGCGATGGTGCCTGCGTTGATATCCATTAAGTCAAACCAACGGTTTGCCAGTTCGGTGCGGGTCGCCATTTTAATGACGGGTACTGCCATCAGGCCATATGGCGTGCCGCGACCGGTCGTAAACACTTGCACGGTAATCCCTGATGCCACCTGTTGCGTGCCACAGACAAAATCGCTGGCTGGTGTCGCGGCGTAAATTAATCCGCGTTTAGTCGGGCGTTGACCGGGCGACAGCACTTCAACAATTGCGCTTTTACCCGATTTAGCAATGGAGCCGAGCGCTTTCTCCACCACATTTGCCAGACCGCCTTTCTTGTTGCCCGGCGAAGGGTTGGCGCTGCGGTCGGTTTTTCCCATATTGAGATAGTTATCGTACCACTCCATCTCTTCCAGCAGACGCTTGCCGACCTCTTCGTTCACTGCGCGCGGCGTCAGCAGATGGATCGCGTCACGCACTTCTGTGACTTCCGAGAACATCACTGTTGCACCGCAGCGCACCAGTAGATCAGATGCATAACCCACGGCTGGATTTGCCGTTACGCCAGAAAACGCATCGCTGCCACCGCACTGCATGCCGACAACCAGTTCTGAAGCCGGACAGGTTTCTCGCTGACGTTGATTCAGTTTTTGTAGATGGCGTTCGGCGACCTGCAAAATATCCTCGACCATGGACTGAAAACCGACATGCTTTTCATCCTGCAAACTGACAATGCTGGCGCTTTCTACTGGAATAGCTTGCACATCATCCGTTCCAGTCAGCAGGCGTTCAGGCTGCAACTTTTCACAACCCAGACCAATCACCATTACTTCGCCGCCAAAGTTAGGGTTCAGCGAAATATTGTGAATGGTACGAATAGGCACAACTGCCGCCGGTGCGTTAATCGCCACGCCACAACCGTACAAATGATTCAGCCCCACCACGCCATCGACGTTCGGGTATTTCGGTAGCAGATCGCGTTCAATGATTTTTACTACGTAGTCCACCACGCCTGCCACACAGTGGACGCTGGTGGTGATGCCGAGCAGGTTTTTGGTGCCCACGCTGCCATCAGCATTGCGATAGCCCTCAAAGGTGTATCCTTCCAGCGGCGGTAAGGGTTCCGGGACTTTGGTTGCCAGTGGCAGCGTGTGTAACGGCGGCGCTTCCGGTAGTACAACCATTGATTCGTCGATCCAGCTTCCGCGTGGGATTGCGCGCACGGCGTAACCAATCACTTCGCCATAACGAATAATTTCACCATTAGCCGGAATGTCCAGCAATGCGACTTTATGCCCCTGGGGAATATGTTCAATTAATTCCAGCCCATCCGGAAAACGCGTTCCTGCTTTCAGGCCATTATCATTAACAATAATTGCCACATTATCTGTGTCGTGAACTTTTATATAAAACGCAGTTGGCGTTTCTTGTCTGATTTCGATGTTGGCCATTGTGCAATATTCTCCAGCCAGGGGTTATTAAAATGAGGACCTGGTCTCATTTAAAAAATAAATGACTTCATTGGGTGAAATAAGAATGTCAGGAGTTTAAACGCAGAAATGTGATCAATGTCAATCATTTCAGGGATTGCAGTGCCGCCCGGCAGGGTAAAGCGCAAATCTGTGCTTTAGCGCGCAACCTTATGTGCATATGCTCAAAATAATATTTAAATAGTAATAATTAAATTAGCATTTGCACAATGATTATTATTCTCTCGCTGCTTATACTAATTCCTGAGTTCATTGTCGTAACGGCATAAATAAAACTCATAAATAACACCTTCCCCATAATAATAAAAATCAGCATAAGTACCCGAGGTAAATAAAATGATTCTGGACACCGTTGACGTAAAAAAGAAAGGCGTGCATACCCGCTATTTAATATTACTGATTATTTTTATTGTTACCGCCGTTAACTACGCCGATCGTGCAACGCTGTCTATTGCTGGTACCGAAGTGGCAAAAGAGTTGCAGTTAAGTGCGGTTTCGATGGGTTACATCTTTTCTGCTTTTGGCTGGGCCTACTTGCTGATGCAAATCCCCGGCGGCTGGCTGCTTGATAAGTTTGGCTCGAAAAAAGTTTACACCTACAGCCTCTTTTTCTGGTCGCTATTCACCTTCCTGCAAGGCTTTGTTGATATGTTCCCGCTGGCCTGGGCAGGGATCTCCATGTTCTTTATGCGCTTTATGCTCGGCTTCTCGGAAGCGCCATCATTCCCGGCGAACGCCCGTATTGTCGCCGCCTGGTTCCCGACGAAAGAACGTGGTACTGCCTCCGCCATCTTTAACTCGGCGCAATATTTCTCGCTGGCGCTCTTTTCGCCTCTGCTTGGCTGGCTGACTTTCGCCTGGGGATGGGAGCACGTCTTTACCGTTATGGGGGTGATTGGTTTTGTGCTGACGGCGCTGTGGATCAAGTTGATTCATAACCCGACAGATCACCCACGTATGTCTGCGGAAGAGCTGAAGTTTATATCTGAAAATGGCGCGGTGGTCGATATGGACCACAAAAAGCCGGGCAGCGCGGCAGCAAGCGGTCCCAAACTGCATTACATCAAGCAATTGCTCTCTAACCGCATGATGTTGGGCGTATTTTTCGGACAATATTTTATCAACACCATCACCTGGTTCTTCCTCACCTGGTTCCCGATTTATCTGGTGCAGGAAAAAGGCATGTCGATTCTGAAAGTGGGTCTGGTCGCCTCGATTCCGGCACTGTGTGGTTTTGCGGGCGGCGTGCTGGGAGGTGTCTTCTCGGATTATCTGATCAAACGCGGTTTGTCCCTGACCCTGGCACGTAAGCTACCGATTGTGCTGGGAATGTTGCTGGCTTCCACCATCATCTTATGTAACTACACCAATAATACCACGCTGGTGGTCATGCTGATGGCGCTGGCCTTCTTTGGCAAAGGATTTGGCGCGCTGGGCTGGCCGGTGATTTCTGACACCGCGCCGAAAGAGATTGTTGGCCTCTGCGGCGGCGTCTTTAACGTCTTTGGAAATGTTGCCTCCATTGTCACTCCACTGGTGATTGGCTACCTGGTAAGTGAACTGCACTCCTTCAATGCAGCACTGGTTTTCGTGGGATGTTCAGCGCTGATGGCGATGGTCTGCTACCTCTTCGTAGTTGGCGACATTAAACGTATGGAATTGCAGAAATAAGCAAAGGTATAAGCGATGAATAACGATGTTTTCCCGAATAAATTCAAAGCCGCACTGGCTGCGAAACAGGTACAAATTGGTTGCTGGTCAGCACTCTCTAACCCGATTAGCACTGAAGTTCTTGGTTTGGCTGGGTTTGACTGGCTGGTGCTGGATGGCGAACATGCGCCAAACGATATCTCCACGTTTATTCCGCAGTTAATGGCCCTGAAAGGCAGCGCCAGCGCGCCAGTAGTGCGAGTGCCGACCAACGAGCCGGTAATTATAAAGCGTCTTCTGGATATCGGTTTCTATAACTTCCTGATTCCTTTTGTAGAAACAAAAGAGGAAGCAGAGCAGGCGGTGGCATCAACCCGTTACCCACCGGAAGGCATTCGCGGCGTCTCCGTTTCTCACCGCGCCAATATGTTTGGCACCGTGGCGGATTATTTCGCTCAGTCGAACAAGAACATCACCATTCTGGTCCAGATAGAAAGTCAGCAGGGCGTAGATAACGTCGATGCCATTGCCGCTACCGAAGGTGTAGACGGTATCTTCGTCGGCCCCAGCGATCTGGCTGCGGCATTAGGCCATCTCGGCAATGCCTCGCACCCGGATGTACAAAAAGCAATCCAGCATATTTTTAACCGTGCCAGTGCGTACGGCAAACCCAGCGGTATCCTCGCGCCGGTCGAAGCCGATGCGCGTCGTTATCTGGAATGGGGCGCGACGTTTGTGGCTGTCGGCAGCGATCTCGGCGTCTTCCGCTCTGCCACTCAGAAACTGGCTGATACCTTTAAAAAATAACCACCACCGCAACAAGAGAGATAATTGATATGACTATGAAAGTTGGTTTTATTGGCCTGGGGATTATGGGTAAACCAATGAGTAAAAACCTTCTGAAAGCAGGTTACTCGCTGGTGGTTGCTGACCGTAACCCAGAAGCTATTGCTGACGTGATTGCTGCAGGTGCAGAAACAGCTTCTACGGCTAAAGCGATCGCTGAACAGTGCGACGTCATCATAACCATGCTGCCAAACTCCCCTCATGTGAAAGAGGTGGCGCTGGGTGAGAATGGCGTTATTGAAGGCGCGAAGCCTGGTACGGTATTGATCGATATGAGTTCTATTGCACCGCTGGCAAGCCGTGAAATAAGCGAAGCGCTGAAAGCGAAAGGCATTGATATGCTGGACGCCCCGGTGAGCGGCGGTGAACCGAAAGCCATCGACGGTACGCTGTCAGTGATGGTGGGCGGCGACAAGGCTATTTTCGACAAATACTATGATTTGATGAAAGCGATGGCGGGTTCCGTGGTGCATACCGGGGAAATCGGTGCAGGTAACGTCACCAAACTGGCAAATCAGGTCATTGTGGCGCTGAATATTGCCGCGATGTCAGAAGCGTTAACGCTGGCAACCAAAGCGGGCGTTAACCCGGATCTGGTGTATCAGGCAATTCGCGGTGGACTGGCGGGCAGTACCGTGCTGGATGCCAAAGCGCCGATGGTGATGGACCGCAACTTCAAGCCGGGCTTCCGTATTGATCTGCATATTAAGGATCTGGCAAATGCGCTGGATACTTCCCATGGCGTTGGCGCGCAACTGCCGCTGACTGCTGCGGTTATGGAGATGATGCAGGCACTGCGTGCCGATGGTTTAGGAACGGCGGATCATAGCGCCCTGGCGTGCTACTACGAAAAACTGGCGAAAGTCGAAGTTACTCGCTAATGACGTCGTGCCCGGATGGCGTATTGCAATCCGGGCCTGGAATCCAGGCCGAATAAGAGAAACGCCCTCCGGCGTCATGTGGTAACAGGCATAGGTATGAAAATCGTAATCGCCCCAGACTCTTATAAAGAAAGTTTATCTGCCAGCGAGGTTGCGCAGGCGATAGAAAAAGGATTTCGGGAAATTTTTCCTGATGCACAGTATGTTTCCGTTCCGGTTGCCGACGGTGGTGAAGGAACGGTGGAAGCCATGATTGCAGCCACCCAGGGGGCTGAACGTCACGCCTGGGTTACAGGGCCGCTGGGCGAGAAAGTGAATGCCAGTTGGGGGATCTCCGGCGATGGCAAAACCGCGTTTATCGAAATGGCGGCGGCCAGTGGGCTGGAACTGGTACCTGCGGAAAAACGCGATCCACTTGTGACCACTTCACGCGGTACTGGCGAATTAATCCTGCAGGCGCTGGAGAGCGGCGCGACAAACATTATTATCGGCATTGGCGGCAGCGCCACCAACGACGGCGGCGCAGGCATGGTGCAGGCGCTGGGGGCGAAATTATGCGATGCCAACGGCAATGAAATTGGTTTTGGCGGCGGTAGCCTTAATACTCTGAATGATATTGATATTTCCGGCCTCGATCCGCGCTTAAAATATTGTGCTATTCGCGTCGCTTGTGATGTCACCAATCCGCTGGTGGGCGATAACGGCGCATCGCGCATCTTTGGCCCACAAAAGGGAGCCAGTGAAGCGATGATTGTCGAGCTGGACAATAACCTCTCTCACTATGCCGATGTCATTAAAAAAGCGCTGCATGTTGATGTGAAAGATGTCCCCGGCGCAGGAGCTGCGGGCGGTATGGGCGCGGCGCTGATGGCGTTTCTTGGTGCGGAACTGAAAAGTGGTATTGAAATCGTCACGACGGCGCTGAATCTGGAGGAACATATTCACGATTGTACGCTGGTGATCACCGGTGAAGGGCGTATTGACAGCCAGAGTATACACGGCAAGGTTCCGATTGGCGTCGCAAACGTGGCGAAAAAGTACCATAAACCGGTGATTGGCATTGCGGGTAGCCTGACCAATGATGTTGGCGTTGTACATCAGCATGGCATTGATGCGGTCTTCAGCGTATTGACCAGTATTGGTACGTTGGACGAAGCATTCCGCGGGGCTTATGACAATATTTACCGTGCTTCACGTAATATCGCCGCGACACTGGCGATTGGAATGCGCAACGCGGGGTGACAAGGGCGCGCAAACCCTCTATACTGCGCGCCGAAGCTGACCAGACAGTCGCCGCTTCGTCGTCGTCCTCTTCGGGGGAGACGGGCGGAGGGGAGGAAAGTCCGGGCTCCATAGGGCAGGGTGCCAGGTAACGCCTGGGGGGGAAACCCACGACCAGTGCAACAGAGAGCAAACCGCCGATGGCCCGCGCAAGCGGGATCAGGTAAGGGTGAAAGGGTGCGGTAAGAGCGCACCGCGCGGCTGGTAACAGTCCGTGGCACGGTAAACTCCACCCGGAGCAAGGCCAAATAGGGGTTCATAAGGTACGGCCCGTACTGAACCCGGGTAGGCTGCTTGAGCCAGTGAGCGATTGCTGGCCTAGATGAATGACTGTCCACGACAGAACCCGGCTTATCGGTCAGTTTCACCTATTTTAACGAAAACCCGCCAGCGTAAACTGGCGGGTTTTTGCTTTTGAGGAGGGTGGTCGGAAAGATGAACGTCTTATCTGGCCTACAAAACAACGAAAATTCAATATATTGCACAGAGGCAATGTAGGCCTGATAAGCGTAGCGCCTCAGGCAATTTTGTGTTTATCATCAGTCTCGAACCTGCTTCGGCAAGCTTTTACTTTTGGTGCAGACGGAAAGATGAACGAATATCTAAGCTATTAATAATAGACTTTGTAAGAAATCATTACATTTATATTTCATTTAAAAGATCGTAATCATACGTATATTCTTTGCTAATAAAACGACACTCGTTGAAGCTAAATTCATCGTCCGAAAAGGAATTGTCAACAGAATCTCTCTCTTCCTCCAGGCTATTATCTGAAAGCAAGTCGTTTGAGTTAGTGTAATCCAGGTTGTAATCGACAGTATAATTAATTTCTGGATCGGTTTGGTAATCATTTTTTTTGACGCAATCATATTCTTCAATAATTTTGTCGATGTAATCATATGCTTTTTCTAAGGAGAAGTTTTTCATCTCTGGTAATTTAACTTTGCTCAAATAATTATTAATTTTTGAGGAGTTTTTATATATGCTTTTTGTTAATTCTTTTTCTAATTTGTCTGTTATATTTGCTGTTGGTATGGATTTTATAATCGCATATCTCATGATTTTTAATTGATCTTCGGTTAAATCTCCAAGCTCATTTAAACAACTTTCGACAAAGTCGATTTTTTCTCTGGAATAATCATCGCTGATACTTGTTAACGCTGGGGTGATTTTTAATAAAGAATTCCATGAGATAGTACCATTGTGTGTCGAACGCATAAAATTTATATTGTACATATTGGTTTTAGTAAACTTTGTTGCAAACAATGTAAAGGGATCTAAAGTCGCGTAAGCCATATGTTTATTTGAAAAATCATAACCAGTTAAATCGACGTTATGCAAGTCCAGATAGGATAAATCTATTACGTCGCCTGCTCCAGAGCTAAAGATTACATTTAGTCTTCTGATTTCATTATAAATTTCCTTTAATGAACAATTTATGTTCATGATGTCTGTTGAAATTTTTTTGTTATTTAACGGTTCACAAATTATAAGTTCGCAAGTATTGTCTGATCGTTGCGTTATTTGGGCATTATAACCTAAAAAGTCTATGCGAAGAGACGAGTCATTATAAAGTATTACATTTTTTAAGTATGCTAATTCTTGTTGGAAATCACCATCGATAATACATGTCCCACCAGGTTGCAACGCGCTGATTAACGTGACCATTTGTTTAGAAGTCTGTATTAGTTTTACTACACCTGGTGCTAGTGCTTTGAGGTCATTTATTATGGGGTTTTCAGGAAGGTCATTCATTTTTATACATACTAAATTATTACCTAAGTCATTACCTATTGATGAAACCGGGAACATTATTTTATCCTTTTTAAATAATCAATGAGAATCATGATTAAAATGATCTGGTGAAAAAAAGAGAATTTGCCAACAATCTGAAACATTGTCAGTTTTATTAAAATGATTAAATTCCGTTAAGATAACTTCTTTTTGCGTGAACTTTGCGCAAAACTTAAAAATTGTCTCCTTGATACACTCCAGATCTTTTCTATTGATGGCTGAACAAGTACATTTTTCGCCAAAAGGTGAAAATGTGCCTACATCTAAAGTTTGTATTATATAATCATCATTTACTCCTGTAGAAATATCTATGATGAATGGACTTCTATTTTCCGGTTGGATTCGGATCATTACAGAAGAAACATCACCTTTATAGACATTCAATGCAGTAATCGCAGATAATATTCTCCGCAATTCATTGCTTATGCTGTAAACTTCATTAACGTCATTTGTCGATATAATCTCGGCAAATTTTATTTTTACCTTCCAATAATCAATGTTTCTATTATAAGTGTTAACAGTTTCGTACATTGGTGGTATCGAAGGGGGTAAAAAATGTGAAACCGAATAACCTTTCATTGATGCCTGCCTTGTCATCATGACAAACAATAATCAATGCTTATTTTCCTTGCACGGTTCGCTCACAACTATCAAAAAACGCTCAATTACCCGGCATTACAGTCAACGAAGCAAAATTCTGTGGTCTACAACGATGTAAAGCACAACGAAAATCCTCCTTGTTCTCTTATTCTGATCGTATAGCGATGAACATCAATTATTCGTTTTGTGATCATCAACACAAAATGCTATTTAGTAACTATGGTGACAGTAGAAACGAGGGGAAACGATTGCATTCACAAAATGACGTCCTGTAAGAAGGGTGAAAGTTGATGTTAATCAATTGTTCGAGATGATCAATATCTGTATTCGAAATTTTAAAACATTGATAAAATAAATGTTTGCCCTCCAACAAATAGCGAGAAAAAATGTGACGTGCCGCATTATTTATCGCTGAAAATGATTTATTTATAATAAAATTTGATAACTTGCTCATAAAATTTAACTCAAAATTTGCCTGGTAATTATCCGCTAATTGCTTGAAATATGGTCGCAGCTGCTTTTTTTTATTAACCACATAACGAATGATGTTATCGCCATAAAATATGGTTATCCCTGTCATTTTTTTTGACAAAAATCAGGGTTTATGCTGATTTATATACTTTAACTTATTGATATATAAAAGCATTTAATTGATGCAGTGATATCCAGAAAAGTATTGAAAGTTAATTTGTGAGTGGTCGCACACATCCTGTTCATTTCATTTTGATACACTTCATGCCGTCAATGAGGTTATTAACGTAGGTAGTTATGAGCACTATTCTTCTTCCGAAAACGCAGCATCTGGTAGTCTTTCAGGAAGTCATTAGAAGTGGCTCTATCGGCTCGGCTGCAAAAGAATTAGGGTTAACTCAACCCGCCGTCAGTAAAATCATTAACGATATTGAAGATTATTTTGGTGTGGAATTAGTGGTGCGGAAAAATACCGGTGTAACATTAACACCTGCCGGTCAATTGTTACTCTCCCGTTCCGAATCCATTACCCGTGAAATGAAAAATATGGTTAATGAGATAAGCGGTATGTCTTCTGAGGCGGTGGTGGAAGTCTCATTCGGTTTTCCTTCATTGATTGGTTTTACTTTTATGTCCGGGATGATCAACAAGTTCAAAGAGGTGTTTCCGAAAGCGCAGGTTTCTATGTATGAAGCGCAACTGTCTTCGTTCTTACCGGCAATCCGCGACGGTCGACTGGATTTTGCGATTGGTACGTTAAGCGCAGAAATGAAGCTTCAGGATTTACATGTTGAGCCGCTGTTCGAGTCCGAGTTTGTGTTGGTAGCCAGTAAGTCCCGAACATGCACCGGCACCACCACGCTGGAGTCGTTGAAGAACGAACAGTGGGTGTTGCCACAAACCAATATGGGGTACTACAGCGAGCTGCTCACCACGTTACAAAGAAATGGCATCAGTATTGAAAACATCGTTAAAACCGACTCAGTCGTGACAATTTATAATCTTGTTCTCAATGCTGATTTCTTAACTGTAATTCCTTGTGATATGACTTCACCTTTTGGTTCTAATCAATTTATTACTATTCCGGTTGAAGAAACATTACCTGTGGCACAATATGCCGCGGTATGGTCGAAAAATTATCGTATTAAAAAAGCAGCATCGGTTTTGGTGGAATTAGCCAAAGAGTATTCATCTTATAATGGGTGTAGACGAAGGCAATTAATAGAAGTTGGTTAGTTATTTTTTTATTTAAACATAAATAATCCACCTGTCTGTTTTGCAGGTGTCGGTTACGGTTACCTACATATTTAATTCAGGCTAAGAGGTTTTATAATGCATATTACATACGATCTCCCGGTTGCTATTGATGACATCATTGAAGCAAAACAACGACTGGCTGGGCGAATTTATAAAACAGGCATGCCTCGCTCCAACTATTTTAGTGAACGTTGCAAAGGTGAAATATTCCTCAAATTCGAAAACATGCAGCGTACCGGTTCATTTAAAATTCGTGGCGCATTTAATAAATTAAGTTCACTGACCGATGCGGAAAAACGTAAAGGTGTAGTGGCCTGCTCTGCGGGCAACCATGCGCAAGGGGTTTCGCTCTCCTGCGCGATGCTGGGTATCGACGGTAAAGTGGTGATGCCAAAAGGCGCGCCGAAATCCAAAGTAGCGGCAACGTGCGACTACTCCGCTGAAGTTGTTTTGCATGGTGATAACTTCAACGACACTATCGCTAAAGTGAGCGAAATTGTCGAAATGGAAGGCCGTATTTTTATCCCACCTTATGATGATCCGAAAGTGATTGCCGGTCAGGGAACGATTGGTCTGGAAATTATGGAAGATCTCTATGATGTCGATAACGTGATTGTGCCAATTGGCGGTGGCGGTTTAATTGCTGGTATTGCGGTAGCGATTAAATCAATTAACCCGACTATTCGTGTTATTGGTGTACAGTCAGAAAACGTTCACGGCATGGCGGCTTCTTTCCACTCCGGAGAAATAACCACGCACCGAACTACCGGCACCCTGGCGGATGGTTGTGATGTCGCCCGCCCGGGTAATTTAACTTACGAAATCGTTCGTGAATTAGTCGATGACATCGTGCTGGTCAGCGAAGACGAAATCAGAAACAGTATGATTGCCTTAATTCAGCGCAATAAAGTCGTCACCGAAGGCGCAGGCGCTCTGGCATGTGCTGCATTATTAAGCGGTAAATTAGACCAATATATTCAAAACAGAAAAACCGTCAGTATTATTTCCGGCGGCAATATCGATCTTTCTCGCGTCTCTCAAATCACCGGTTTCGTTGACGCTTAATTAATTCGTTGAGGATAGGATATGAGTACTTCAGATAGCATTGTATCCAGCCAGACAAAACAATCGTCCTGGCGTAAATCAGATACCACATGGACGTTAGGCTTGTTTGGTACGGCAATCGGCGCCGGGGTGCTGTTCTTCCCTATCCGCGCAGGTTTTGGCGGACTGATCCCGATTCTTCTGATGTTGGTATTGGCATACCCCATTGCATTTTATTGCCACCGGGCGCTGGCGCGTCTGTGTCTTTCTGGCTCTAACCCTTCCGGCAACATTACGGAAACGGTGGAAGAGCATTTTGGTAAAACTGGCGGCGTGGTTATCACGTTCCTGTACTTCTTCGCGATTTGCCCACTGCTGTGGATTTATGGCGTTACTATTACCAATACCTTTATGACGTTCTGGGAAAACCAGCTCGGCTTTGCACCGCTGAATCGCGGCTTTGTGGCGCTGTTCCTGTTGCTGCTGATGGCTTTCGTCATCTGGTTTGGTAAGGATTTGATGGTTAAAGTGATGAGCTACCTGGTATGGCCGTTTATCGCCAGCCTGGTGCTGATTTCTCTGTCGCTGATCCCTTACTGGAACTCTGCAGTTATCGACCAGGTTGACCTCGGTTCGCTGTCGTTAACCGGTCATGACGGTATCCTGATCACTGTCTGGCTGGGGATTTCCATCATGGTTTTCTCCTTTAACTTCTCGCCAATCGTCTCTTCCTTCGTGGTTTCTAAACGTGAAGAGTATGAGAAAGATTTTGGTCGCGATTTCACCGAGCGTAAATGTTCACAAATCATCTCTCGCGCCAGTATGCTGATGGTTGCAGTGGTGATGTTCTTTGCCTTTAGCTGCCTGTTTACGCTGTCTCCGGCGAATATGGCTGAAGCGAAAGCGCAGAATATTCCAGTGCTTTCTTATCTGGCTAACCACTTTGCGTCCATGACCGGTACCAAAACAACGTTTGCAATTACACTGGAATATGCAGCTTCCATTATCGCACTCGTGGCTATTTTCAAATCTTTCTTCGGTCACTATCTGGGGACGCTGGAAGGCCTGAATGGTTTGATTCTGAAGTTCGGTTATAAAGGTGACAAAACCAAAGTGTCGCTGGGTAAACTGAATACTCTCAGCATGATTTTCATCATGGGCTCCACCTGGGTTGTTGCCTACGCCAACCCGAACATCCTCGACCTGATTGAAGCCATGGGCGCACCGATTATCGCATCACTGCTGTGCCTGTTGCCGATGTATGCCATCCGTAAAGCGCCGTCTCTGGCGAAATACCGTGGTCGTCTGGATAACGTGTTTGTTACCGTGATTGGTCTGCTGACCATCCTGAACATCGTATACAAACTGTTTTAATCCGTAACTCAGGATGAGAAAAGAGATGAATGAATTTCCGGTTGTTTTGGTTATTAACTGTGGTTCGTCTTCGATTAAGTTTTCCGTGCTCGATGCCAGCGACTGTGAAGTATTAATGTCAGGTATTGCCGACGGTATTAACTCGGAAAATGCATTCTTATCCGTAAATGGGGGAGAGCCAGCACCGCTGGCTCACCACAGCTACGAAGGTGCATTGAAGGCAATTGCATTTGAACTGGAAAAACGGAATTTAAATGACTGCGTGGCCTTAATTGGCCACCGCATCGCTCACGGCGGCAGTATTTTTACCGAGTCCGCCATTATTACCGATGAAGTCATTGATAATATCCGTCGCGTTTCTCCACTGGCACCCCTGCATAATTACGCCAATTTAAGTGGTATTGAATCGGCGCAGCAATTATTCCCGGGCGTAACTCAGGTGGCGGTATTTGATACCAGTTTCCACCAGACGATGGCTCCGGAAGCTTATTTATACGGCCTGCCGTGGAAATATTATGAAGAGTTAGGTGTACGCCGTTATGGTTTCCACGGCACGTCGCACCGCTACGTTTCCCAGCGCGCGCATTCTTTGCTGAATCTGGCGGAAGATGACTCCGGCCTGGTCGTGGCGCATCTTGGCAATGGCGCGTCAATCTGCGCAGTTCGCAACGGTCAGAGTGTTGACACTTCAATGGGAATGACGCCGCTGGAAGGCTTGATGATGGGTACCCGCAGTGGTGATGTCGACTTCGGGGCGATGTCCTGGGTCGCCAGCCAAACCAACCAGAGCCTGGGTGACCTGGAACGCGTAGTGAATAAAGAGTCGGGATTATTAGGTATTTCCGGTCTTTCTTCGGATTTACGTGTTCTGGAAAAAGCCTGGCATGAAGGTCACGAACGCGCGCAACTGGCAATTAAAACCTTTGTTCACCGAATTGCCCGTCATATTGCCGGACACGCAGCCTCATTACGTCGCCTGGATGGAATTATATTCACCGGCGGAATAGGAGAAAATTCAAGTTTAATTCGTCGTCTGGTCATGGAACATTTGGCTGTATTAGGCGTAGAGATTGATACAGAAATGAATAATCGCTCTAACTCCTTTGGTGAGCGAATTGTTTCCAGTGAAAATGCGCGTGTCATTTGCGCCGTTATTCCGACTAACGAAGAAAAAATGATTGCTTTGGATGCCATTCATTTAGGCAAAGTTAACGCGCCCGCAGAATTTGCATAATTTAGTTGAAGTATTGTAGAGAGATTATTTTTCATGAAGGTAGATATTGATACCAGCGATAAGCTGTACGCCGACGCATGGCTTGGCTTTAAAGGTACGGACTGGAAAAACGAAATTAATGTCCGCGATTTTATTCAACATAACTATACACCGTATGAAGGCGATGAATCTTTTCTCGCCGAAGCGACGCCAGCCACCACAGAATTGTGGGAAAAAGTAATGGAAGGCATCCGTATCGAAAACGCGACTCACGCGCCATTGGATTTCGATACTAATATTGCCACCACCATTACCGCTCATGATGCGGGATATATTGACCAGCCGCTGGAAAAAATTGTTGGCCTGCAAACGGATGCACCATTAAAGCGCGCGCTGCATCCGTTCGGCGGTATTAATATGATTAAAAGTTCATTCCACGCATATGGCCGTGAAATGGACAGTGAATTTGAGTACATCTTTACCGATCTGCGTAAAACCCATAATCAGGGCGTATTTGATGCGTACTCACCGGATATGCTGCGCTGCCGTAAATCGGGTGTACTGACTGGTTTGCCAGACGGTTATGGTCGTGGGCGTATTATCGGTGACTACCGCCGCGTAGCGCTTTACGGCATCAGTTATCTGGTACGTGAACGCGAACTGCAATTTGCCGATCTCCAGTCTCGTCTGGAAAAAGGCGAAGATCTCGAAGCCACTATCCGTCTGCGTGAGGAGCTGGCGGAACATCGTCGTGCGCTGTTGCAGATTCAGGAAATGGCGGCGAAATACGGTTTTGATATCTCCCGTCCGGCGCAGAATGCGCAGGAAGCGGTGCAGTGGCTCTACTTCGCTTACCTGGCGGCAGTGAAATCACAGAACGGCGGCGCAATGTCTCTTGGCCGTACGGCATCGTTCCTCGATATCTACATTGAGCGCGACTTTAAAGCTGGCGTGCTCAATGAACAGCAGGCACAAGAACTGATCGACCACTTCATTATGAAGATCCGTATGGTGCGCTTCCTGCGTACGCCGGAATTTGATTCGCTGTTCTCTGGCGACCCGATCTGGGCGACGGAAGTGATCGGTGGGATGGGGCTGGACGGTCGTACGCTGGTGACCAAAAACTCTTTCCGTTATCTGCACACCCTGCACACTATGGGGCCAGCACCGGAACCAAACCTGACCATTCTGTGGTCGGAAGAATTACCGATCGCCTTCAAAAAATATGCCGCACAGGTGTCTATCGTCACCTCTTCCTTGCAGTATGAAAACGACGATCTGATGCGTACTGACTTCAACAGCGACGATTACGCGATTGCCTGCTGCGTTAGCCCGATGGTGATTGGTAAGCAAATGCAGTTCTTTGGTGCACGCGCTAACCTGGCGAAAACGCTGCTCTACGCAATTAACGGCGGGGTGGACGAGAAGCTGAAGATTCAGGTCGGCCCAAAAACAGCACCGCTGATGGACGACGTGTTGGACTACGACAAAGTGATGGACAGCCTCGACCACTTTATGGACTGGCTGGCGGTGCAGTACATCAGCGCGCTGAATATCATTCACTACATGCACGACAAGTACAGCTACGAAGCTTCGCTGATGGCGCTACACGATCGTGATGTCTATCGCACTATGGCGTGTGGCATCGCGGGCCTGTCAGTGGCGACGGACTCCCTGTCTGCCATCAAATATGCCCGCGTGAAACCAATCCGTGACGAAAACGGCCTGGCGGTGGACTTTGAAATCGATGGCGAATATCCGCAGTACGGCAACAATGATGAGCGTGTAGACAGTATTGCCTGCGACCTGGTTGAACGCTTTATGAAGAAAATTAAAGCGCTGCCAACCTATCGCAACGCCGTCCCTACCCAGTCGATTCTGACTATCACTTCTAACGTGGTGTACGGGCAGAAAACCGGTAACACGCCGGACGGTCGTCGCGCCGGAACACCGTTCGCACCGGGCGCTAACCCGATGCACGGTCGTGACCGTAAAGGTGCCGTGGCCTCGCTGACGTCGGTGGCGAAACTGCCGTTCACTTACGCCAAAGACGGTATCTCGTACACCTTCTCAATTGTCCCGGCGGCGTTGGGCAAAGAAGATCCAGTACGTAAAACCAACCTTGTCGGCCTGCTGGATGGGTATTTCCACCACGAAGCGGATGTCGAAGGCGGTCAACACCTCAACGTCAACGTAATGAATCGGGAAATGCTGCTGGATGCCATCGAGCACCCGGAAAAATATCCTAACCTGACAATCCGTGTCTCTGGCTACGCCGTGCGCTTCAACGCACTGACCCGTGAACAGCAACAAGATGTTATTTCACGTACTTTTACCCAGGCGCTCTGACGCCGGAGGATGTATGAAAAAGATTATCGAAACGCAACGTGCCCCAGGCGCAATCGGCCCTTATGTTCAGGGTGTTGATTTAGGCAGCATGGTCTTCACCTCCGGGCAAATTCCGGTTTGCCCGCAGACATGTGAGATCCCGGCTGATGTGCAAGATCAGGCGCGTTTAAGCCTCGAAAACGTCAAAGCGATCGTGGTTGCTGCCGGGCTGAGCGTGGGTGATATCATCAAGATGACCGTGTTCATCACCGATCTGAATGATTTTGCCACCATCAATGAAGTCTATAAGCAGTTCTTCGATGAGCATCAGGCGACCTACCCGACCCGGAGCTGTGTGCAGGTCGCGCGTTTGCCGAAAGATGTGAAGCTGGAAATTGAAGCCATCGCAGTACGTAGTGCGTAAAGCCTCGTGAGCGGGACGGTCGCAAGGTCGTTCCGCTCCACTTCACTGAACGGCAATCCGAGGGTGTGGATATGATTAGTGCATTCGATATTTTCAAAATTGGGATTGGACCCTCCAGTTCGCATACCGTGGGGCCGATGAATGCCGGGAAAAGTTTTATTGATCGGCTGGAAAATAGCGGCTTATTAACCGCGACGAGCCATATTATGGTCGATCTGTACGGGTCGTTGTCACTGACGGGCAAAGGCCATGCCACGGATGTCGCCATCATCATGGGACTAGCAGGAAACAGTCCGCAGGATGTTGTTATTGATGAGATCCCTGCATTTATTGAGTTAGTGACGCGCAGCGGGCGGTTGCCGGTGGCTTCTGGGGCGCATGTTGTTGATTTTCCTGTAGCAAAGAACATTGTTTTCCATCCTGAAATGTTGCCTCGTCATGAGAACGGGATGCGGATTACTGCCTGGAATGGGCAGAAAGAGCTATTAAGCAAAACTTACTACTCAGTCGGTGGCGGATTTATCGTTGAAGAAGAACACTTCGGTCTGTCGCACGATGTCGAAACCCTCGTACCTTACGATTTTCACTCAGCAGGTGAACTGCTGAAAATGTGTGATTACAACGGCCTGTCTATTTCTGGCCTAATGATGCACAACGAGCTGGCGCTGCGCAGCAAAGCGGAAATTGATGCCGGGTTTGCCCGTATCTGGCAAGTGATGCATGACGGCATTGAACGCGGGATGAATACCGAAGGCGTGCTGCCAGGACCGCTTAATGTGCCTCGTCGTGCCGTTGCGTTGCGTCGCCAGCTGGTTTCCAGCGATAACATCTCTAACGATCCGATGAACGTCATCGACTGGATCAACATGTACGCGCTGGCAGTGAGTGAAGAAAACGCAGCCGGTGGGCGCGTAGTAACAGCGCCGACCAATGGGGCGTGCGGCATTATTCCGGCTGTGCTGGCTTATTATGATAAGTTCCGTCGCCCAGTAAATGAGCGGTCGATTGCCCGCTATCTACTGGCAGCGGGGGCTATTGGCGCGCTGTATAAAATGAACGCTTCCATCTCTGGCGCGGAAGTCGGCTGTCAGGGGGAAATTGGCGTGGCCTGTTCAATGGCGGCGGCAGGGTTAACTGAACTACTGGGCGGCAGTCCTGCGCAGGTATGCAATGCGGCGGAAATTGCTATGGAGCATAACCTTGGGCTGACCTGCGATCCGGTTGCCGGACAGGTGCAAATCCCATGTATTGAACGTAATGCCATTAATGCCGTGAAAGCAGTAAACGCTGCGCGGATGGCGATGCGCCGCACCTCGGCACCGCGTGTTTCACTCGATAAAGTGATCGAGACGATGTATGAAACCGGCAAAGATATGAACGATAAATACCGCGAAACATCACGCGGAGGACTGGCCATTAAAGTGGTCTGCGGCTGACATTGCTGTCAGCTTTCATCCTTGGGTGCACAAATGTGCACCTTTTTTTGTGATCTGCCGCAAATAGAGAATGAATATTCTCTTGCGGTTAATTTAGTAGAAAATTCTTATCCATCTCCGTTATTTCAAAGTCTTGATTGTGAAGATTTTCTCTGACCTCGCGCGTATCATTTCCTTATTCTAATAACTCGCCTGCAAAAATGTAGACCGCATATCGCCTTGATGCGGCTCGGAAAAAAATAATAAGCCCTACAAAATATTGAGCGAGAAATTATGGAAATTGCATCGAATAAAGGCGTCATTGCAGACGCTTCGACCCCGGCAGGTCGTGCTGGAATGAGTGAGAGCGAGTGGCGAGAAGCGATCAAATTCGACAGTACTGACACCGGCTGGGTGATTATGAGTATCGGGATGGCGATTGGCGCGGGGATTGTTTTTCTCCCGGTGCAGGTCGGTTTGATGGGATTGTGGGTATTTTTGCTCTCATCGGTGATTGGTTACCCGGCAATGTATCTGTTTCAGCGGTTGTTTATTAATACGCTGGCAGAATCACCAGAGTGTAAAGATTACCCCAGCGTCATCAGCGGTTATTTAGGTAAAAACTGGGGCATCATGTTAGGTGCGCTCTATTTCGTGATGCTGGTGATCTGGATGTTCGTCTATTCCACCGCCATCACCAACGATAGTGCTTCCTACCTGCATACCTTCGGTGTGACGGAAGGGTTGCTGTCAGACAGTCCCTTTTATGGTCTGGTACTGATTTGCATTCTGGTGGCGATCTCCTCACGCGGCGAGAAATTGTTATTCAAAATTTCGACTGGCATGGTGCTGACTAAGCTGCTGGTGGTTGCGGCGCTGGGCGTGTCGATGGTCGGAATGTGGCATCTGTACAACGTCGGTTCGCTGCCGCCGCTGGGGCTGCTGGTGAAAAACGCCATTATTACGCTGCCGTTTACCCTGACGTCGATTCTGTTTATCCAGACGTTAAGCCCGATGGTGATCTCTTATCGCTCACGGGAAAAATCCATTGAAGTGGCGCGGCATAAAGCATTGCGGGCAATGAATATCGCGTTTGGCATTTTGTTTGTCACCGTCTTTTTCTACGCCGTGTCGTTCACGCTGGCGATGGGACATGACGAAGCGGTAAAAGCCTACGAGCAGAATATTTCTGCGCTGGCAATTGCCGCACAGTTTATTAGCGGTGACGGCGCAGCGTGGGTGAAAGTGGTTAGCGTCATTCTTAATATTTTTGCCGTAATGACTGCATTCTTTGGTGTCTATTTAGGTTTTCGCGAAGCAACGCAAGGGATCGTAATGAACATCCTGCGTCGTAAGATGCCCGCCGAGAAGATTAACGAAAATCTCGTTCAGCGCGGCATCATGATTTTCGCCATTTTGCTGGCCTGGAGCGCCATCGTACTGAACGCACCGGTGTTGAGCTTCACCTCTATCTGTAGCCCGATTTTCGGCATGGTAGGGTGCTTGATCCCGGCGTGGCTGGTTTACAAAGTACCGGCATTGCACAAATACAAAGGGATGTCTCTGTACCTGATTATCGTCACTGGTTTGTTGCTTTGTGTTTCTCCGTTCCTGGCATTTTCTTGATTTACCTGAAATTTTAAGGTTTTTAATATGTTTGATTCGACTTTAAATCCGTTATGGCAGCGTTACATCCTCGCCGTTCAGGAGGAAGTAAAACCGGCGCTGGGATGTACTGAACCGATTTCACTGGCGCTGGCGGCGGCGGTTGCTGCGGCAAAACTGGAAGGTCCGGTTGAACGTGTAGAAGCCTGGGTTTCGCCAAATCTGATGAAGAACGGTCTGGGCGTCACCGTTCCTGGCACGGGAATGGTGGGGCTGCCGATTGCGGCGGCGCTGGGCGCGTTAGGTGGGAATGCCAATGCCGGGCTGGAGGTGCTGAAAGACGCAACGGCGCAGGCAATTGCCGATGCCAAAGCGTTGCTGGCGGCGGGGAAAGTCTCGGTTAAAATCCAGGAACCTTGCGATGAAATCCTCTTCTCACGCGCCAAAGTCTGGAGCGGTGAGAAGTGGGCGTGTGTCACCATCGTTGGCGGGCATACCAACATTGTGCATATTGAGACGCACAATGGCGTGGTGTTTACCCAGCAGGCCAGTGTGGCAGAGGGCGAGCAAGAGTCGCCACTGACGGTGCTCTCCAGAACGACGCTGGCCGAGATCCTGAAGTTCGTCAATGAAGTGCCGTTTGCGGCGATCCGCTTTATTCTCGATTCTGCGAAGTTAAATTGTGCGTTATCGCAGGAAGGCTTGAGCGGTAACTGGGGGCTGCATATTGGCGCGACGCTGGAGAAACAGTGTGCACGCGGTTTGCTGGCGAAAGATCTCTCTTCATCCATTGTGATTCGTACCAGCGCGGCATCCGATGCGCGTATGGGCGGCGCTACGCTTCCGGCAATGAGTAACTCCGGCTCGGGTAACCAGGGGATCACTGCAACAATGCCTGTGGTGGTGGTAGCAGAACACTTCGGGGCCGATGATGAACGGCTGGCGCGTGCGCTGATGCTTTCGCATTTGAGCGCGATTTACATCCATAACCAGTTACCGCGTTTGTCTGCGCTTTGTGCCGCAACGACCGCAGCAATGGGGGCAGCCGCCGGGATGGCATGGCTGGTGGATGGGCGTTATGAAACCATCTCGATGGCGATCAGCAGTATGATCGGCGATGTCAGCGGCATGATTTGCGATGGTGCGTCCAACAGCTGCGCGATGAAGGTTTCGACCAGTGCTTCGGCTGCGTGGAAAGCAGTGTTAATGGCGCTGGATGATACCGCTGTGACCGGTAATGAAGGTATTGTGGCGCATGATGTTGAGCAGTCGATTGCCAACCTGTGTGCGCTGGCAAGCCATTCGATGCAGCAAACGGATCGGCAGATTATCGAGATTATGGCGAGCAAGGCCAGATAAACACCTGGTTTTGGGTATCGTGTCGGATGCGATGCTGGTGCATCTTATTTGGCCTACGAGTTGTGCAATTTGTTGATGTTGCTGGTTTTGTAGGCCGGATAAGGCGTTTACGCCGCATCCGGCAACCTGTCTTTACGCGGTAGCTTCATCCTCGGCTAAACGCGTTTCAGCATCCGCGACAATGGCTTCCAGTTCGCTCAACATCTCTTCATAGCCAAAATTATTGGCGGTGCGAGCCGGTTCCTTCGCCACCACGGGCTTCACCGGCTGACGCTTTTTGGCCGATTTTTTACTCATCTTCATCTCCCTGTAAAAACAACTAGACAGGCAAATCTATCAGCAAAGCGCGCAGTGGGGAATCGGCAACCAGCGTAATGTTAGCCTCGTCACGAATAAACGCCCCATCACCGCAGGTCAGCGCCGCTTTCTCTTCATGATGCGTAAGCGCATGAAATTGCCCGTGAATCGATTGCAAATACGCGCGTGGCCCATGCAACTGGAAATTCGCACTTTCGCCTTTGTCTAGCACGATATGATGCAGCCACACTTGCTGGCGCAACTGCAGGCTTCCCATCGCCCCCTCTGGCGAGGCGATTAATTGCTGCTTGCCCATATCAAGCGCCAGTTTTTGAATCAGCGGATTCTCTCGCTGCGGGCAGGCATCCAGCCAAAGCTGCATCCGTGTTAACGGTTTGTCTTTGCTGAGATTGTGTTCGCTATAGCTGATACCCGGCTGGGTAGAGAGCAGCAACGCTTCACCTGCGTAGGCCTGAATATGATTGCCTTCGCTGTCACGATACTCAGCTTCTCCATCCAGAATCACATTTAAAATATCGACTTTAGGATAGGTACGCGGCTGGAAGGCGGCACCTGGGGCCAGAACTTCCTGGTTAAGCACACGCAGGGAGGCATAACCTAACAATTTCGGGTCGAAGTAGTGTCCAAAGGAAAAAGTATACCGGGCCTGCAACCATCCGTAGTCTGCTTGTCCACACTGCCTGGCAGTTCGGGTAGTAATCATAATTCTTGACCTCTCTTTACTTCCTTTTATGGTAAGGGGCTGGACGCTACATTGTTAGCCAGATATTCTGCCCGGTATGTTCAAATTTCCTGAATGAGAACGAAATGGCCAAAGAAAGGGCATTAACGCTGGAAGCACTACGGGTTATGGATGCGATCGATCGCCGGGGCAGTTTTGCGGCGGCGGCGGATGAGCTGGGACGCGTGCCTTCCGCACTTAGCTACACCATGCAAAAACTAGAAGAAGAGCTGGATGTGGTGTTGTTTGACCGCTCGGGCCATCGCACCAAATTCACCAATGTCGGGCGAATGTTGCTGGAGCGAGGGCGCGTTTTGCTGGAAGCCGCAGATAAACTGACTACCGATGCGGAAGCCCTCGCGCGCGGTTGGGAAACGCATCTCACCATTGTGACTGAGGCGCTGGTACCGACACCCGCCTTTTTCCCGTTAATCGACAAACTGGCGGCAAAAGCCAATACCCAACTGGCAATCATCACCGAAGTGCTGGCGGGGGCGTGGGAACGGCTGGAGCAGGGGCGCGCGGATATTGTTATCGCGCCGGATATGCATTTTCGTTCCTCGTCGGAGATTAACTCGCGCAAGCTCTATACCTTAATGAACGTCTACGTTGCCGCGCCAGATCACCCGATTCATCAAGAGCCAGAACCGCTCTCTGAAGTGACGCGTGTGAAATATCGTGGTATTGCGGTGGCGGATACCGCTCGTGAGCGCCCGGTATTGACCGTACAGCTGCTGGACAAACAGCCGCGCTTAACGGTGAGCACAATTGAAGATAAACGTCAGGCGTTACTGGCGGGGCTTGGCGTGGCGACGATGCCGTATCCGATGGTCGAAAAAGATATTGCGGAAGGGCGGTTGCGTGTCGTCAGCCCGGAATCTACCAGCGAGATCGATATTATTATGGCCTGGCGTCGTGACAGTATGGGGGAAGCGAAATCCTGGTGTCTGCGGGAAATTCCAAAGTTGTTCGCCGGAAAATAAACGATTAAGCACCTTTTACAAGGTGCTTCTGACTGCTGACAAACGCAAAACTGCCTGATGCGCTACGCTTATCAGGCCTACGCAGTCACTGCAATATATTGAATTTTGACGATTTTGTAGGCCGGATAAGGCGTTTACGCCGCATCCGGCATAAACAAAGCGCACTTTGTCAACAATCTGAAGCACCTTTCACAGGTGCTTAATTATTATTCCTGTTCCAGTTTTGGATCAGATCCAAAACGGTTTTCGCCTGGCGTCCCTGGCTGGCAGTTAAAGATGATGATAATCAGCCAACCGATAAACGGAATTAAGAACAGTAACACCCACCACGCCGAACGGTCGGTGTCATGCAGGCGACGGAACTGTACTGCCCACCACGGCAAAAACACCAGAATGCCGTAGATAGTCGTCAAAATGCCTTCGCCACCGGCGCGTTGCCAGCCCAGCATTTTATCCAGCAGCCCCAGCACGAACGTAAAGATGATGTTGACCAGAATAAACATCCAGTACTCTTTGCGCCGTGCACGTCCCCTGAAACCGACATAATTTTTTAGTACTTTCAGATACCAGTCCATTTTTGCCTCAATTTTGCTCAATCACTTGTTTTTAAAGCAGCAAATTAAGAATAGACGTGAATGAAATGGCAGTAAATATTATCTCTATGAATTAATAAGGCGCTGTGAAGGATAAGGGCAAGCGCAAAATTGCCAGATGCGCTACGCTTATCTGGCCTGCGCGGTCATTGCAATATATTGAATATACAATGTTTTGTAGGTTTGATAAGGCGTTTACGCCGCATCCGACATGAACAACACGCACTTAGCTAATTATCAGAGGCACCTCGTAAGGTGCCTTTTTTTAACCGAAGCGAACATCTCGTCCATGCGGTTCATCGAGATCCTGCCACGGACCAATTGAAATAATCCCCGTAGGGTTGATGGTCTTATGGCTGCGGAAGTAATGATTACGGATGTGATCGAAATTGACTGTTTCGGCAATTCCCGGCATCTGGTAGATATCGCGCAGGAAGCCATACAGATTCAGGTAATCGCTGATGCGGTGCTTATCACACTTAAAGTGGGTCACATACACTGGATCAAAACGCACCAGTGTGGTCCACAGGCGAATATCGGCTTCGGTTAGCTGGTTGCCGGTCAGGTAACGATGCTGACCTAAAATCTGTTCCAGCCGCGCCAGCGATTCAAACACTTTCACCACTGCCTCGTCGTAGGCTTCCTGGCTGGTGGCAAAACCGGCTTTATACACGCCATTGTTAACGGTGTCGTAAATCCAGCCATTAAGTTCGTCAATTTTCGTTTGCAGGGCTGAAGGGTAGTAATCTCCAGCTTTCGCACCCAGCGCATCAAACGCGGTATTGAACATGCGGATGATTTCCGCTGATTCGTTGCTGACAATGGTGTGGTTCTTCTTGTCCCACAGTACGGGAACAGTAACTCGTCCGCTGTAGTGTGGATCGGCGTGGAGATAAAGCTGATACAGAAACTCATGTTGATAGAGTGTATCGCCGGTTGCTCCCGGAAAACTGTCATCAAAGGTCCAGCCGTTTTCCAGCATTAACGGGTTCACTACGGAAACGGAAATAAACGGTTCCAGTCCTTTGAGTTTACGCATGATCAGCGTGCGGTGCGCCCACGGGCAGGCGAGTGAAACATAGAGATGATAACGATCTTTCTCTGCGGCAAAACCGCCTTTGCCAGTGGGGCCTGGCGCGCCATCGGCAGTGAGCCAGTTACGAAATGCGGAAGCTGAACGTTGAAATTTACCGCCGGTGGATTTGGTGTCGTACCAGGTGTCATGCCAGACGCCGTCAATCAGTTGACCCATTTTTCTCTCCTCCAATAGCAAAAACGAGGAGCGTTTCTCCTCGTTTGAGACTGATGGCAAACGCAAAACTGCCTGATGCGCTATGCTTATCAGGCCTACGAGGTTTCTGCAATGTATTGAATTTGCATGTTTTTGTAGGCCGGATAAGGCGTTCACGCCGCATCCGGCATGAACAACGCGCACTTTGTCAACAATCTGAAACGAGGAGTGTTCCCCCTCGTTTTTTATCGTTAAGTATAGCGCGTACTTACCACTTTTTATTCAACAGACGGTCGATGCTATACGCGCCCGGACCGGTAATCGCCAGCAGCAGGAATCCGCCAGAAATAGTCAGATTTTTCATAAACATCAGCGAGTTCATGCCTTCTGCAAAATTGCTGTGAAATAAAAATGCCGTCAGCAGCGTAAAGCCCGCAGTAAACAGGGCAGTGGTACGTGTCAGGAAACCGAACAGGATTGCCAGACCACCACCAAACTCAAGCAGAATCACCAGTGGCAACATAAAGCCAGGGACACCCATCGCTTCCATATATTGTTGCGTACCCGCGTAGCCAGTAATTTTTCCCCAACCTGCCGTAATAAACAGAATCGGCATTAAAATGCGTGCGACCAGTACCCCAACATCTTCTAATTTTTTCATCTTACTCTCCACTGCGCCGCTCAGGCTGCTGATTGTTTTTTTGTGCAAGGGCGCGGTATTAGCGTCGTTGCTTTCGATGGAGAGAATCATAAACGTGGCGAAGCGTGATTGTTAGCAAGGAAAACTGTCAAATATTTTCAAAAAATTTGAGGAATAAGGCCGGAATGTCTCCGGCCAGAAAGGAAGTTAACCGCGAAGCTGTTGTTGCTTGAGGGTTGTTTTCACCAGACGCCAGGCGCTCCATACACCAAAACCGCGTCTGGCCCAGCGGACCAGCATATTGGGATGACGAATCGTCCAGATAGCCATCACACTACTGCCAACCAGCGCCCAGGAGCGCAGACTCAGCAGCATATTCCAGCGACGATCATAAGCGCCTGTCGCCTCCAGCCATTCACGACGACTGGCGGAAAGATCCAGCCGTTGTTGCTGGATCTGGCTAAGCAGTTGCGCCTTACGTCGTTCACGTTCGACTTTACTGCTCACGGGACTCCTCCTCGAGCAGTTGCCGATCGTTTGCCAGCTCATGGCGCGTATGGCGCAGTAAGGTGGATTTACGCGATTTACGTAACGTCCAGATACCGCCAATGAGTGCCAGTAGCAGCAACACCACGGTGGTGGCAATCATCGCATTCAGGCGATATTGCGGATCAACCGCCCAGATAATCAGCACCATCAGGCTCATAAGACCAAATGCAGCGAAAAGCATCGTCAGGCCCAGCATCAGTAAAAGCTGAAAGAGATTGGCTTTTTCCTCTTCCAGCTCCACCACCGCCAGCCGCAGACGTGTCTCCACCATTTCAACCATGATGGAAACAATTCGCTGCCCGATGCCCAGAACGCTTTTACCGGGCCCTTGCGCGTGATGAGTGTCCGCCATAATTAACGACGCGACAGCAGAACGCCGAGCACTACACCGATTGCAGCGCCAATGCCCACGCCCGTCCATGGATTTTCACGCACATACTCATCGGCACGCGCCGCCGCGACACGGGTTTGTTTGGCAATGGCATCACCGGTTTCACCCAGGCGATAACGGCTCTGTTTCAGTGCCTGCTCCGCTTTGCTACGAATCTTACTCAACTCTTCTTTCGACTTCTCGCCAGATGAGCTAAGCACCTCTTCCAGCGTATCGGAAAGGGATTTCAACTCAGCACGCAGATGTTCCGTAGTGTGTTCTTTCGACATAGTTTTCTCCAGGTGAGTAAGTAGTGACTATTGTGAGTTAGTAGTCGCGCGCTTCCAGCTTTTTCAGCTCTTCCTGCGCTTCTGCCAGTTTCCGTTCGCGTTTGGCAATCTTATCGGCATCGCCTTTTTGCTTCGCCTCGGCTAAATCTTGCTGGCGTTCCGCCACCTCATCTTTCTGCTTTGCGATTTTCTTCTGATGATCGGCACGCAGCTGGCTATCTGAACAGTTGGCCCGGACTTCACTCAGGGCTTTATTCAGACCGTCAATACGATTCTGGTTTTGGTGTTTTTCGGCATAGCTGATCTCCTTAAGGATATTTTGCTCCTTTTCCTGACACAGGGTAGTGGCATAACTACCGGTACTAAGAGCAAAAAGAGAAACAGCTAAAGCGATGCGGTATTTCATTCTTGAACCTTCCATTGTGATTCGGACCTATTACAAAGGAACGATTGTCCAGACAACGAAGCGGTAGTGTTGACCACCGCCTCATTAATCATAGACAGTTACGGTGAAATCACCAAAGTGAGTGATCTGTTTCGGATAACAGGAAGTTATCCGAAGCGATGAGAGTTATCCCGCAATCGGGTTAGCCACTGCATAGCCTGACTATTATTGTCCTGCTGCGCAATGATGTAGCCATGGGGCAATGTTCTGTCGAGAACCGCTTTTGCTGCGGCACTCTGGTCGCTGGAGTCAAACGTAATTAACAGAGTGTCGTTTTTAGGGGTGATGCTTTTGAAAGGAATGCCGTGAGCGTCAAGGTGATGCCAGATTGAAAAACCGTCTGGCATCGTTGTGCCTTGATGAACGGCACGAATCGCCAGCGTAGACTCTTGCTGGCGAACCGCGGACCAGGCCAGCAACAGCGTGCCGACCAGAAGTAAAACAGCGCCGGACCAGGTTAGCTGGCGAAGCGACATGCGAGGTATTTGCATCCCTTACCCCCGATTTCCATATTTCTTTTTCCATAACACGACCAGAGAACCTGCCAGGCCAAACACCAGCAGCACCACCGGGAGCAGCATCAGGCATGACATCAGCTGGTCCTCGTACTTTAAAAATACCGGCGTTTTGCCGAGCATGTAACCCAGAGTTGTCAGGATTAATACCCACAGCAGACCGCTCATCCAGTTGAAGAACTGAAAGCGCGCGTTATTCAGCCCTGATAACCCGGCAATCGTCGGCAGCAGTGTTCTGACAAACGCAATAAAGCGACCAATTAACAGCGCCGATAAACCGTGTTTATGAAAAAGATGGTGTGCGCGTTGATGATAATGCGCGGGTAAATGAGATAGCCAGTTTTGTACGGTGCGGGTATTGCCCAGCCATCGCCCCTGAATATAGCTGACCCAGCAGCCGAGGCTGGCGGCAACGGTCAGTAGCAGAATCGTTTGCGGATAGCCCATCGCGCCTTTCGCAATCAATACGCCGACCAACACCAGTAAACTGTCGCCTGGTAAAAAGGCCGCCGGAAGCAAGCCGTTTTCAAGGAACAAAATTACAAATAAAACAAAATAGAGCATGCCAATCATCGACGGATTGGCCAGGGTTTCAAAATCCTGCGCCCACAGGGCTTGCAGCAATTGGGTCAAAAGTTCCATTCATTATTCCTGGTGAATCGGTTAACGCCACGCTGGTTTTAAAAGATGCACTACCGCAATGTTATTGCTGTTTTGGTATGTTCTGCGGGTTTGATACATCAACACAGCCTGAACTATTCCCTGTTAAATCGTGAGATAAGAAAGCATTCAAAAGCATAAATTCAAATTGAATCTAATTGTAACAAAGGTCAACGTTGTTCGTTATCAAAATTACATGTCCGTGGTGTCTGATTTTGCTGAATGCAGGGGAGGGTGGCGAGAGGATTTACACAGGCTGACACTTTATACTTTTCGCTTACCGACGAGGCAAACAGGCGCGTCGTTGCGCCTGCCGAATGGGGATTTCATTTGCTGCCGCTGGTGGCCGTATCAAGATGCACAACGGGATTTTCGGCGAACAGATAGCGGTCGGCATTGAACTCGAAATCGTCGCTGGTTTCGTTAAATAACATGATCTTGGTGTTTTCCAGATGCTGCCACATTGCCAGCTTCGCGGCATGGGGATCTTTGCGAATTAACGCTTTGAGGATCTGATCGTGGTCATCGCACCAGTTATCGACAGTACGGGCATCAATATGCTCGTGCAGTTTTTTCCAGTATGGGTTATGGCTACGTTGGGTCCACATTTTTTCAACGATGGCTGCCAGGGCGGAGTTCTGCGTCGCCAGGGCAACCTGAATATGGAACTGTAAATCCCATTCGGAATCACGGAAGCATTGTTCGCCGCGCGCCTGCTCCTGGATGGCCATCAGTTTCATGATGTCCTGTTTAGTTACCTGGGTCGCTGCGAACTCGGCAATATTACTTTCGATGAGCTGACGTGCCTGAAGCAGCTCAAACGGACCGTAATTGGCGAATTCCATATTAGTGTCAGCCGACTGCTGATGGCGCGGCTGGTTGGAAACCACATGAATACCCGAGCCTTTACGCACCTCTACATAGCCTTCAACTTCAAGCATGATGATGGCTTCACGAACCACGGTGCGACTGACGTTTTTTTCATCGGCAATAAAGCGCTCAGCAGGCAGTTTATCACCCACCAGATAGACGCCCTGTTCGATGCGCTCTTTCAGATCAGCGGCAAGTTGTTGATACAAACGGCGTGGTTCAGTGATTTCCATATGCGTCTCCCGGAGTGGAATGCGGACAAAGTTATCATACCACTTTATTCAAGGGTATGCCATCGTTCATATATAATTATGGTGATTGAATTAATATAATAAATTAATATTGTGAATATTTATAAATTCCTAAAAATTAAGTGTTGCCATTGTGAAAATCACTATGTTTCAGTAACTTAATTCTTTACTTTTAAATTTAATCTTCACTAAAAATGCTTTTTTATATTGACTTACAATAGGTCTACATTTCTAATGCACTAACTTTTTGGAAACAATACTATAAGATCAAATTTATATGGTGGCGAAAATTAACTTCTTATCACGGCTTACGCCGCTTTTATTCGTGTTCGCTCCTTTTTTTGCACAGTCAAATATGACTGTTTATCCTATGGCTGTTTCCATTAATAGCCTGGGTGAAGGCAACGTTCGCGTTATATCTAAAAGTAATGAAGTTCAGTATATTAAGGCGACAGTATTCCGTATCGATAATCCATCGACGCCTCAGGAAAATGAAGTTGAGATTAAATCCGGTGATGCAAATCATCTGGTTGTGATGCCACCCAAATTCGCCTTACCAGCCGGTAGTAGCAAAACCGTGCGCTTTGTCGCGATGGAACCAGAGCAAAAAGAGAAAAACTATCGCGTTAAATTTGAAGCGGTTCCCAGTATTGATGACGTTGACACGGATAAAAAAGATCTCTCTATGCAGTTAACAGTTAATTTAATTTGGGGGATTGTTGTTAGTGTTCCACCTCAGCAACCTATTGCTAAGTTAGAAGTAAGCCCTGCCCAAAAATTATTAAATGCAGGGAATCAGCGCTTGAAAATTTTAACGATCGCTTATTGTAAAAATAATAGCAAAAATAATTGCAAGATACAGACCGTCAATAAAAACATTTTCCCTGGTCAGGAAAGAAGTTTAGAAGGCATATCTGGCTACGATAAAATCGTTGTCAAATATAATAACTGGATCACCAAGGATAATGGCGAGTTTGAACTGGCGGTTCATTAATTATCATTGTAATAAACAAAGGAATAGTAATGAAAAAGGTATTCGCAAAATCTCTTCTGGTAGCGGCAATGTTTTCCGTTGCAGGTTCTGCATTAGCAGTACAAAAAGATATCACTGTTACTGCTAACGTTGATGCTGCTCTGGATATGACTCAGACAGATAACAGCGCACTGCCGAAAGCAGTTGAAATGCAATATCTGCCGGGGCAGGGCCTGCAATCTTACCAGTTAATGACCAAAATCTGGTCAAATGACACGACCAAAGACGTGAAAATGCAGTTAGTTTCTCCTGCACAACTGGTTCAAAGCCTGGACGCTACTAAAGTTGTTCCGCTGACTGTAACCTGGGGCGGTGAAGAGATTAAAGCTGATGCGGCAACCACTTTTACTGCAACAAAAATCTTTGCTTCCGATGCGTTAACTAACGGTTCGCTGGCTAAACCACTGATGTTTGCTCAAGCCACCAAAGGTGTTCTGGAAACAGGTATTTACAGTGGCGTAGTCAGCATTTATCTGTCCCAGGATATCTAATCCTAATAACAGAATTAACATGTAATAAAGGGAGGAAATTCCTCCCTTCTTTTAACTATTTTAGTATTTATTATGGATTACAGGACTGCCATGGATAAAAAACTACTGGCTCTTTTGATCCTGGCGAGTATCAGCCCGGCAAAGGCAACATTAACAAAAATCCCCGCTGGTTTCGAGATTATTGCTCAAGGACAGCAGGAGTATATCGAGGTTTATTTTGCAGGGAAAAGTCTCGGTAAATACTATGCAATGGTTAATCTTGATACCATAACATTTCTGGACTCATCGAGTTTATACAGTAAACTGGAATTGAACACCGACGATCAAAAAATCGCACGTACAGTGAAAGAAAAACTATCGCAACCGTTAGCTCGCCATGGTGAACTGGCTTGTGGCTTTGTACGTACTGATTCAGGCTGTGGTTTTCTTAATACTGAGACGGTAGAAATAATCTTCAATGATGAGGAAAGTTCAGCAACGCTCTTTCTCAATCCGCAATGGAGTTCTGCGTTTGATACGAAATCATTGTATTTAAATCCTGACCAAAATACGGTTAACGCGTTTATACATCAGCAAGATATTAATGTGCTGGTACAGGACGATTACCAATCGTTGTCAATTCAAGGTAATGGTGCGCAGGGAATAACAGAAAATAGTTATATTGGCGCCCACTGGAATTTCAACGGTTATGATGGTGATGATATCAGTGACAGTAATGCTGATGTCAGCGATCTCTATTATCGCTACGATTTTTTACGTCGTTATTATGTGCAGGCGGGGCGGATGGACAACCGCACATTATTTAATGCACAAGGTGGTAACTTTACGTTTAACTTTCTGCCACTCGGTGCAATCGACGGAATGCGTATCGGGTCGACGCTCAGTTATTTAAACCAGACGCAAAGCCAGCAGGGAACCCCGGTAATGGTTTTGCTTTCGCGCAATTCACGTGTTGATGCTTATCGTAATGAACAACTTTTGGGGTCGTTTTACCTCAATAGCGGTTCGCAATTTATTGATACCAATTCCTTTCCGCCAGGCAGTTACAGCGTGGCGTTAAAAGTCTATGAAAATAACCAACTCACCCGCACTGAGCTCGTGCCATTTACCAAAACCGGCGGTCTGACAGACGGAAATGCCCAGTGGTTTTTACAGGCGGGGAAAACCACATCTCAAGCTTCTGATGATGAAAGTTCGGCTTATCAGCTGGGTGTGCGCCTGCCATTACATCCGCAATATGAGCTCTATGCAGGGCTGGCGAATGCAGATGATGTTAGTGCCTTCGAGTTAGGCAATAACTGGACAGCAGATTTAGGCGTGGCAGGGAATCTACTCATCAACGCCAGCGTGTTCCGTAACGATGATGGTGGCAAAGGTGATATGCAACAGGCTAACTGGAGTCAATCGGGATGGCCGACATTGGGCTTTTATCGTACCAACTCTGATGGTGATGTTTGTACAACCGACAACCGAGAAAGCTACAACGCCTTAAGCTGTTATGAAAGCATCTCCGCGACGATTTCACAGAATCTTGTAGGCTGGAACATGATGCTGGGTTATACCCGTACGCAAAATAACACGAATGACAATCTGCGTTGGGACAAACAGCAGAGCTTTGAAAATAACTATCTTCGCCAGACGACGGCGCAAAGTATTTCCGAAACTTTACAACTCAGTGCTTCCCGCGCTTTCGTGATGCGTGACTGGATTTTGAGTACTACTGTTGGTGTTTTCCATCGTAATGACAATGGGGATGATAACGACGATAACGGCTTGTACTTATCGTTTTCGTTATCTGATACGCCAACGATGGATAGCAATAACAACAGCTATTTAACCAATGTTTCTACTGACTATCGTTATAGCGATCAGGATGGCGATCAAACGTCATGGCAGTTATCTCATACCTTTTATAACGACTCATTCAGCCATAAAGAGCTTGGCGTGACCGTCGGCGGTCTGAACACCGATACCATAAACAGCGCGGTTAATGGGCGTTGGGATGGTCAATATGGAAATGTCTGCGCTACTGTTTCGGACAGTTATGATCGCCAGAATCATGATCATATCTCAGCCTTTACCGGTACATATAGTTCCACACTAGCGGTGAGTCGCTATGGCATTAATGTGGGGGCCAGCGGCTCAGATGATCTGCTGGGGGCGGTGTTGGTGGATGTGAAAGGTTTCTCTGAGCAGGATGAACAGAGTCAGGAGCTGCAACTCGAAGCGCGGGTAGCAGGCAGCAGAACATTGCAACTTGGTCAAAGCGATAGTGTGTTGTTCCCTTATCCTGGATTCCAGTCGGGCTTTGTGGAAGTTAACGACAGCAGCCAGGGTAATCAGCAAGGAACAACCAACATTATTAACGGTGCGGGTAATCGTGAGTTAATGTTGTTACCAGGCAAATTACGCTACCGAGAAGTATCAGCCAGCTTTAGCTACAACTATATTGGCCGCTTGTTATTGCCTGCTTCGGTAGAGAAATTCCCGCTGGTTGGTCTGAACAGCGCCATGTTACTGGTCGCCGAAGATGGCGGATTTACACTTGAGATTAACGGTAGCGAAAAAGAGCTATATCTCCTGTCGGGGCAGCAATTCCTTAAGTGTCCGCTGAGTGTTGTGAAGAAACGCGCCAGCATTCGTTACAGCGGGGATGTGAATTGTAGTGTCGTGAGTTATTCGCAATTACCGGAGTCCATTCAGGTTCAGGCACAGTTAAAACAGCCTAAATTACGTGGAAACGTTCAGACGGCGCAAAGGGAGGTTGCACCATGAGAAATCGATTGATTGCCATACTATTTTGCTTTTTTGGCTCAGTTGCTGGTGTGCAGGCAGCCCGAAATGTTACGGCGGATGTAACTTACGATCTGGCGACGGGGAGGGCGAATTACTATTTCTGGAACAGAGAAGATCCTCCGGCGCGCAACTACAACACTACATGGGCATGGTATCAGTGCAACTTCTCTGATATGCAGCAGACCTGCACATCATCTGGCAACACGACAAAAGTGCAGATTTACTTGACTGAAAAGCGCAGCGGTATGCGTTGGCCTGTGAAACTGACGGGCTATATGAACGCAGAAGTCTGGGATGAAGGGCCATGCAAGGGATGGAGCAAGCAACTGAATTTGACTGATGGTAATGGCTATTACTGCAAGGGTAATGATAATGTTCAACATCTTGCCACTGCAAAGCCGGTAACCCTGTATCTTGAACAAGCCGAAATGAAAAAATTACCAATCGGCGGCGTCTGGGAAGGTTCTGCTAAATTACGTTTTTCCACTCCTGGAACAGATTATGTTGCGGATATCACGCTTAATACGCTCGATCCCAACCATATCGATATCTTCTTTCCTGAGTTTGCCCACGCCACGCCACGGGTACAGTTGGATCTACACCCGACTGGGAGCGTCAATGGCAGTAACTATGCTCAGGATCTGACCACGCTGGATATGTGCCTGTACGATGGTTTTAACGGCAACGCTATCAGTTATGAAATCCAGCTTAAAGATGAAGGTCGCCCGGCTGCCGGACGAAGAGATGGCGACTTCTCGATCTATCGTCAGGGAGGAACATCGACAGATGCCTCAGAACGCATTGATTATCGGGTAAAAATGTATAACCCGGAAACGGGCGGGCAAATTGATGTGCGCAACAATGAAAATATGGTCTGGAACAATATCAATCTTAAACGTGTACGTCCGGTAGTGTTGCCCGGCATTCGTTACGCAGTGATGTGTGTCCCCACACCACTGACGTTGGTGGTGGATAAATTTAACGTGACGGCAAAACAGGCTGGATATTACATGGGTAAATTGTCGGTAATATTTACCCCATCCTTGCCAACTATCAATTAATCCTGTAACCCGGATAAACGGTTTGTTCTCTACAAACAACGAAGCCGCCTGAACAGGCGGCTTCGTCATTACAACTTACGTTAAGCCTTAATGTTGCGGTGCGGGATCGTTATGTGATTCCTGCGCCACCTCAATCGCCGGTTTGTTCTGCAACACAGTCCAGATAACCAGCGCACCCAGCAGGTCGAATACTGCCAGAACTGCGAACAGCGGGCTGAAGCCGATAGTGTCAGCCAGTGCACCGACTACCAGTGCAAACAGCGTACTTGCCAGCCATGCGGACATCCCGGTTAAACCGTTCGCCGTCGCCACTTCGTTACGACCGAACACGTCAGAAGAGAGCGTAATCAATGCGCCAGACAGGGCCTGGTGAGCAAAACCACCGATACACAGCAGCATAATCGCGACATACGGGTTAGTGAACAGACCGATCATACCTGGGCCAATCATCAGCACCGCACCCAGCGTTACTACCATCTTACGGGAAACGATCAGGTTCACGCCAAACCAACGCTGGAACAGCGGCGGCAGGTAACCACCGAGGATACAACCAAGGTCAGCAAACAGCATCGGCATCCAGGCGAACATCGCGATCTCTTTCAGGTTAAAGCCGTAAACTTTAAACATGAACAGCGGGATCCACGCGTTAAAAGTACCCCAGGCCGGTTCAGCCAGGAAACGCGGTAGCGCGATACCCCAGAACTGACGGTTACGCAGGATCTGACCAACGGACATTTTCTTCGCTGTGTCAACCTGGTGCTGGGCTTCCTGACCATTAATAATGTAGTCACGTTCTTCATCGGTCAGATGTTTCTGGTCGCGCGGATGCTTGTAGAAAATCAGCCATGCCATCGCCCAGATAAAACTCAGCGCACCGGAGATGATAAATGCCATCTGCCAGCTGTGCATCACGATTGCCCATACCACCAGCGGCGGCGCAATCATGGCACCAATCGAAGAACCTACGTTAAAGTAGCCGACCGCGATGGAACGCTCTTTTGCCGGGAACCATTCGGAACTGGCTTTCAGACCCGCCGGGATCATCGCCGCCTCTGCAGCACCTACCGCACCACGAGCAACCGCCAGGCCACCCCAGCTACCTGCCAGCGCGGTTGCGCCACAGAACACAGCCCACAGTACAGCAAACATTGCGTAACCGATTTTCGTACCCAGCACATCCAGTACATAACCTGCTACCGGTTGCATGACCGTATAAGCAGCAGAATAGGCTGCGATGATATAGGAATACTGTTGGGTGGAGATGTTTAACTCTTCCATCAGAGTTGGCGCAGCTGCCGCCACAGTGTTACGCGTCAGGTAACCAAGCACGGTGCCGAGCGTCACCAGTGCGATCATATACCAACGTAACCCTTTAATTTTACGCATGTAAAACCTCATCGTTTTGTTATATCCGCAGGAAGCGCGGCCATCATCCCGCCAGAGGCTGAAGATGTTAGTTACGACCGGGTAACCGAAAAAAAACCGGCACGCCCCGAACGTTGCCATGAAAGTTTCGTGCTAATTCGGCTTCCGTACCGGTTAACCCGATTCATCTAACAAATGAATGAATCGGCAATTTGCATTCCGTCGACTTATGATTTGCGACGGCAGAAAGATAACTTGTCATACAACTTTAAAAGGTGAGAGCCATCACAAATGTGGGAATATTTGTAGGGACATTACCTGATGACAGCGAGGCCAGTACTGGCGCGGCTTGCAGCGAGATTTACCACTTTGAGAGTAATTTTTTTAACTACGTTTATTGATCTATCTCACGAAAATATCTTCGGACTCTGGAAATTGGTGTGATAACTTTGTCAGCATCGCACCATAAGCAAGCTAGCTCACTCGTTGAGAGGAAGACGAAAATGACTCCGTTTATGACTGAAGATTTCCTGTTAGATACCGAATTTGCCCGCCGTCTGTATCACGACTACGCAAAAGACCAGCCGATTTTCGATTACCATTGCCATTTGCCACCGCAGCAGATTGCGGAAGACTATCGTTTTAAAAACCTGTATGACATCTGGCTGAAAGGTGATCACTACAAATGGCGTGCTATGCGCACTAATGGCGTGGCTGAGCGTCTGTGTACCGGTGATGCGTCTGACCGTGAAAAATTTGACGCCTGGGCGGCGACCGTTCCGCACACTATCGGCAACCCGTTATACCACTGGACGCACCTCGAACTGCGTCGTCCATTTGGTATTACCGGCAAATTGCTTTCCCCGTCTACCGCTGACGAAATCTGGAACGAATGTAACGAACTGCTGGCGCAGGATAATTTCTCTGCGCGCGGCATCATGCAGCAGATGAACGTGAAAATGGTCGGCACTACCGATGACCCGATCGATTCACTGGAGCATCACGCTGAGATCGCCAAAGACGGCTCTTTCACCATTAAAGTGCTACCGAGCTGGCGTCCGGACAAAGCCTTCAACATCGAACAGGCGACCTTTAACGACTACATGGCGAAGCTGGGTGAAGTCTCTGATACCGACATCCGCCGCTTTGCTGATCTGCAAACTGCCCTGACCAAACGTCTGGATCACTTCGCCGCTCACGGCTGTAAAGTGTCTGACCACGCGCTGGACGTGGTGATGTTTGCTGAAGCGAACGAAGCGGAACTGGACAGCATTCTGGCGCGCCGTCTGGCAGGCGAAACCCTGAGCGAGCACGAAGTGGCACAGTTCAAAACTGCGGTGCTGGTGTTCCTTGGTGCCGAATACGCACGTCGCGGCTGGGTACAGCAGTACCACATCGGCGCACTGCGTAATAACAACCTGCGTCAGTTCAAACTGCTGGGGCCGGATGTAGGCTTTGACTCCATCAACGACCGTCCGATGGCGGAAGAACTGTCTAAGCTGCTGAGCAAACAGAACGAAGAAAACCTGCTGCCGAAAACTATTCTGTACTGCCTGAACCCACGCGATAACGAAGTACTGGGTACCATGATCGGTAACTTCCAGGGCGAAGGAATGCCAGGCAAAATGCAGTTCGGTTCCGGCTGGTGGTTTAACGATCAGAAAGACGGTATGGAACGTCAGATGACCCAACTGGCGCAGCTCGGTCTGCTGAGCCGCTTTGTCGGTATGCTGACTGACAGCCGTAGCTTCTTGTCATACACCCGTCACGAATACTTCCGTCGCATTCTGTGCCAGATGATTGGCCGCTGGGTGGAAGCGGGCGAAGCACCGGCGGACATCAACCTGCTGGGCGAGATGGTGAAAAATATTTGCTTTAACAATGCGCGTGACTACTTCGCCATTGAACTGAACTAAGGTCTGGGGTTGATATGCAATACATCAAGATCCATGCGCTGGATAACGTCGCGGTTGCTTTAGCAGATTTGGCGGAAGGCACAGAAGTCAGTGTCGATAACCAGACTGTTACGCTGCGCCAGGATGTTGCTCGTGGACATAAATTTGCGTTAACGGATATCGCAAAAGGGGCCAACGTCATTAAATATGGCCTGCCGATTGGTTATGCATTGGCGGATATTGCGGCGGGGGAACACGTTCACGCCCACAATACGCGCACGAATCTGAGCGATCTGGATCAGTATCGCTATCAACCTGATTTTCAGGATCTGCCTGCGCAAGCGGCAGATCGTGAAGTGCAGATCTATCGTCGCGCGAACGGCGATGTCGGGGTGCGTAATGAGCTGTGGATCCTGCCAACCGTGGGTTGTGTTAACGGCATCGCGCGGCAGATCCAGAACCGTTTCCTGAAAGAGACCAACAACGCCGAAGGTACTGACGGCGTGTTCCTCTTCAGCCACACCTACGGCTGCTCGCAGCTGGGCGACGATCACATCAATACCCGCACCATGCTGCAAAACATGGTGCGCCACCCGAACGCAGGCGCCGTGTTGGTCATTGGTCTGGGATGTGAAAACAACCAGGTTGCCGCATTCCGTGAAACGCTGGGTGATATCGATCCTGAACGCGTTCATTTCATGATCTGCCAACAGCAGGATGATGAGATCGAAGCCGGGATCGAGCATTTGCATCAGTTGTATAACGTAATGCGCAACGACAAGCGTGAGCCAGGCAAACTCAGCGAACTGAAGTTTGGTCTGGAGTGCGGTGGTTCTGACGGTCTTTCTGGTATTACTGCTAACCCGATGCTGGGGCGTTTCTCTGACTACGTGATTGCTAACGGCGGTACTACCGTACTGACCGAAGTGCCGGAGATGTTTGGCGCAGAGCAGTTGCTGATGGACCATTGCCGCGACGAAGCAACGTTTGAAAAACTGGTCACTATGGTCAACGACTTCAAACAGTACTTTATTGCCCATGACCAGCCGATCTATGAAAACCCATCGCCGGGGAACAAAGCGGGCGGTATCACCACGCTGGAAGACAAATCACTTGGCTGTACCCAGAAAGCGGGTTCCAGCGTCGTGGTTGACGTGCTGCGTTACGGCGAGCGTCTGAAAACGCCGGGGCTGAACTTGTTAAGTGCGCCGGGTAACGATGCCGTAGCGACCAGCGCCCTGGCGGGTGCGGGCTGCCATATGGTGCTGTTCAGTACGGGTCGTGGCACGCCGTATGGTGGATTTGTGCCGACGGTGAAAATCGCCACCAACAGTGAACTGGCGGCGAAGAAAAAACACTGGATCGACTTTGACGCGGGTCAGCTGATCCACGGTAAAGCGATGCCGCAGTTGCTGGAAGAATTCATCGATACCATCGTTGAGTTTGCCAACGGTAAGCAAACCTGTAACGAGCGTAACGACTTCCGTGAACTGGCGATCTTTAAAAGCGGCGTAACGCTATAAAGTCGAAATGAGTTGTTAATAAAAAACGGCGTTTCATAATGTGAAGCGCCGTTTGCTTTTCCATACCTGCTAAGGATTTATCATGACCGCGTATTGGCTGGCCCAGGGCGTGGGTGTCATCGCCTTTCTGATTGGTATCACAACATTTTTCAATCGTGACGAACGTCGCTTCAAAAAGCAGCTTTCGGTCTATAGCGCCGTTATTGGCGTACATTTTTTTCTTCTGGGCACCTATCCCGCTGGTGCCAGTGCCATCCTTAATGCCATTCGTACATTGATTACCTTACGCACGCGCAGCTTATGGGTAATGGCGATTTTTATTGTGCTGACTGGCGGAATTGGCCTCGCGAAGTTCCATCATCCTGTCGAACTATTGCCGGTTATCGGCACGATTGTCAGTACCTGGGCGCTATTCCGCTGTAAAGGGCTGACCATGCGCTGCGTAATGTGGTTTTCAACGTGTTGCTGGGTGATTCACAACTTCTGGGCGGGGTCGATAGGCGGCACGATGATTGAGGGGAGTTTTCTGCTCATGAATGGCCTGAATATCATTCGTTTCTGGCGGATGCAGAAAAGGGGAGTTGATCCGTTTAAAGTAGAGAAAACAACCCCTTCCGCAGTAGACGAAAGGGGTTAAACAATTAATTACGCAGGGCGCTATTTGCCAGACGATCGTCTTCTGCCTGGCAAGCTGCCGCAGTGAACAGCACGTCAGTTGAAGAGTTCAGCGCGGTTTCGCAAGAGTCCTGCAATACGCCGATGATAAAGCCGACGGCAACCACCTGCATGGCGATATCGTTCGAAATACCGAACATATTACAGGCCAGTGGGATCAGCAGCAGAGAACCCCCCGCTACGCCGGATGCGCCACAGGCACACAGAGAAGCCACTACGCTCAACAGCAGCGCTGTGGGCAGATCGACCGGAATACCCAGCGTATTAACCGCAGCCAGCGTCAACACGGTAATGGTGATTGCTGCGCCCGCCATATTGATCGTTGCACCTAGCGGAATAGAAACGGAATAGGTATCACGATCCAGATTCAGCTTTTCACACAGCGCCATATTCACCGGAATGTTCGCCGCAGAGCTGCGGGTGAAGAAGGCGTACACGCCGCTTTCGCGCAGGCACAGCAGCACCAGCGGGAACGGGTTACGACGAATTTTCCACCACACCAGCAATGGGTTAACCACCAGCGCCACCAGTAACATACAGCCAACCAGCACGACCAGCAGTTGCGCGTAGCCCCACAGTGTGGAGAAACCGGTGGTAGCCAGGGTAGAAGAAACCAACCCAAAAATACCGATCGGTGCGAAGCGAATGACCAGTTTCACCATAAAGGTGACGGCATTCGACATATCGTTGACCAGGTTTTTGGTGGTCTCGTTACCGTGACGCAGTGCGAAACCGAGGCCAATTGCCCACACCAGAATCCCGATGTAGTTACCTTTCAGCAGCGCGTCGATGGGGTTGGAAACCATGCTCATTACCAGCCCGCGCATCACTTCGACAATGCCTGACGGCGGCGAAATATCACCCGCGCTACTGGACAAGTGCAGGGTAGAAGGGAAGGCAAAGCTGAAGACTACCGCGGCCAGAGCAGCAGAGAAGGTGCCCAGCAGATAGAGGAACAGAATAGGGCGAATGTTGGTTTTCTGCCCGTGCTGGTGGTTAGCAATAGATGCCATTACCAGCATCAGCACCAGAATCGGCGCTACAGCTTTCAGGGCACCAACGAACAAAGTACCTAACAGACCGACAGCTTCAGCCGCCGGTTTTGAGATCCATGCCAGAAGAATCCCCAGAACAAGGCCGACCAGGATTTGTTTTACCAGGCTGCCATGAGCCAGACGCCGGAATAGCCCCGGTGAACGTTGCGTAGTCATTTTTCGATCCTTTCATTGTGTTGTCGCACATCCCTGGTGCGTTCTGTCGACGCATCTTTCAGGATGTAACAAAGTGTTTGCAAGGTCGAGTATAAGGAAAGTTACAGCTTCGGGAAGCGAAAAATGCTGGATTTTAAAGAGAGGTCATATTTTGCAACTTAATGGTTACATTTGTTTGACATAAACAGAGGGAAGGACTGGCTACTAAGGCTGATTAGATAACATATGGGCAAAACTATTTGGCATATGAGAACTGTTGCGCTCCTGTGATGTACGATGCCACATAAAGTCACTGGCGCAGGGAGCGGCCAATCGCCGCTGCCCCGGCCTCCAGGGAACGCTTCGGTGATTTTGACGCCACTAACACCCAAGCGATCTTTTTGTAAAGAGCTATAAGTCGGTTACATACTTAATCGCTCATCTTTGTCTGGAATGAGTTATCACCCGTAGTGGCTTAATATACAGCGAATTATCCCACCCGCTGCTTATCATGCCGATAATTCACCCAGGCGTTGATAATAAACGTCATCACCAGAATACCAAACACCACGCCCAGCGAAACGGCGATCGGAATATGGTAGAAATCGACAATCAGCATCTTGATACCGATAAACACCAGAATCACCGCCAGACCATATTTGAGCATCGAGAAACGTTCTGCTACGCCCGCCAGCAGGAAATACATCGCACGCAGGCCGAGGATCGCAAACAGGTTTGAGGTCAGCACAATAAACGGATCGGTGGTCACGGCGAAGATAGCCGGAATGCTATCCACGGCGAAAATCACGTCGCTCAACTCCACCAGAATCAGTACCAGCATCAGCGGCGTGGCATACAACAAACCATTCTTACGCACAAAGAAATGCTCGTTGTCGATGGTGTCGGTCATGCGCAAATGACCGCGCAGCCAGCGCACCAGCGGCTTGTCACCAATACCTGATTCATCTTCATGAGCCAGCGCCATCTTCACGCCAGTAAACAGCAGGAAGGCACCGAAGATATACAGGATCCAGTCGAACTGCGAAATCAGCCAGCTGCCAGTGAAGATCATGATGGTACGCAGAACAATCGCCCCGAGTACGCCATACACGAGCACGCGGCGTTGTAATGCCGCCGGAACAGAGAAATAGCTGAACAACATCAGCCAGACGAAGACGTTATCGACCGCCAGTGATTTCTCAATCAGATAACCCGTGAGGAAGGCCAATGCCTGAGGGTCCGCGACTTCGCGCCCCTGTGTCTGCGCCAGATACCACCAGAAAGCGGCATTAAACAATAACGACAGTGTCACCCAGACCAGCGACCAGGCCGCAGCCTGTTTCATGGTCATGGCATGTGCCCCGCGACGCCCCTGCAACAACAGGTCGATAGCCAGCATAATGACGACAACAACAGCGAATCCGCCCCATAGCAACGGCGTGCCGACAGTATTCATAGAAGTTCCTTACACATAAAAAAACGGCCAACGTCGGAAGACGTCAGCCGCTGCTTTTTATGCATAGACCTCGCCTTCCGGCAAGGTCTCACTTACAACAAAAAAGGAATACGTCTGCGTATTCCTTTCGGGTTGCCCGGTGACCGGATGTGGTTTTTCACACATCGTAATGACGATCGACCGGCAATGAAGTTACTCCCCTTTGCAGGTAACAAAGTATGACAGACCATTCGGTCAGTCAATGGTCTGTTACATCCCTTTTACACTGTTTTACTTTGGCTATTATAGTTTTACGCTATCTGCCGGAAAAATCACCCCGGTCTGGCGGCGGATCTCGGTCAGCAGCCTGGCGGTGATACGACTGACCGCCAGCCCTGGATGATCTACCAGATGTTCATCCACCAGGGTAGCGAACAGCTCTGCTTCGTACAGCATGGTATTAATATGCTGCGGTTGGGTAAGATCCTGCATCTGGCTGCCGCGCGGCACATAGCAAACTTTCTGGCATTCAGACAGTTTTTCAATCACCAGCGATCCCGCTTCGCCCTGAATCTCACTTGCCAGCACAGAATCACTGACCTTTGAGTGCTGCAAGGTAACGCTGAAATCACCGTAATCCATCACCACCACGCCGTGGGCATCCACACCACTTGCCAGCAAACTGGCGGTTGCCTGCACGCTTTTCGGTTCACCAAATAACGCCACCGCCGACGCCAGACAGTAAAAGCCGATATCCATAATTGAACCGTTGGAGAATGCCGGATTGAAGGTGTTGGGATTCTCGCCGTCCAGATAACGTTGATATCGCGAGGAATATTGGCAATAGTTGAAAAAGACTTTACGCAATTTGCCAACTTTCGGCAGTACCTGGCGTAACAAATGGAAATTCGGCAGGCTGGCGGTTTTAAATGCCTCAAACAGCACCACCTGATTTTCCCGCGCACAGGCAATGGCGGCATCCACTTCCGCCAGATTCGACGCCAGCGGTTTCTCGCAAATCACATGAATTTTATGGCTAAGGAAAAGTCGTGTCTGGGGAAAATGCAGGGCATTCGGGCTGGCAATATACACCGCGTCAATAGCATCACTTTCTGCCATCGCTTCCAGCGATGTAAACAGATGCTCGACAGAAAAATCATTGGCGAAGTGCTGGGCCTGTTCAAGGCTGCGGGAATAGACAGCGGTTAACTTGTATTTACCGCTCTCATGGGCGGCCTCGACGAACTGGCGGGTGATCCAGTTCGTGCCAATCACAGCGAAACGTATCATAACGCGTGGATACTCCATAAAGGGATTCTGCCGTCAATGTAGCACGCCTTTTTCATCTTCGACGTGCGCAGATACGCATTATTCTTTCGCCGGACAGCCATGCTCGCTAAACGGCCCAATCATGACCGACGGCCCGAGATATTTCGGCTGTCGATGGAGGATTTTCGCGTCAATCACTGCGCTGACGCGAGCGAGTTTCTCCCGCAGCTGAGTATAAAAACCATGTTTCATATTCAGGTCTGGTGCGTTAAACCCGATGGCATCGATGCCGTACTGTTTTGCCAGCCAGATGGCGCGTTGGTTATGAAATTCTTGCGAAATAATAGTGATATGGCTTTCACCAAACACCTTTTTGGCACGCACCACCGAATCAAGCGTTGAGAATCCGGCATAGTCGCAGAAGATGACTTTTGCGGGTACGCCTTTAGCGATCAAAGCCTGCTGCATGCCTGAGGCTTCATCGTAATTTTTACGTCCGTTATCGCCGCTCACTAGTAGCCATTTCACTTTTCCGGCGTGGTACAACTCTGCTGCGGTATCAATACGTCGGGTAAAGTAGCGATTACCCGGCCTCGCCCCCAGCAATAAACCCACGTTACGTGTTGGAACGGCGTTAACATCGCTCCAGGTCAGCTGCTTGCTGGCGTTGACCATTGCGCGATCGGCGATAAAAATTGTCGCTGCTGCCACAAGTAACAGTAAGCAGGCAATCTTTAGAGTCCGGCGAGAAAAACAAACGCGGCGAAAAAGGCGGGCAAAGGCGCGCAGCATGGTCGTTATCCTTAACGAAAGGGGGGAGGTCGATTTTAGGCGCTAAAGGAGGAAAAGATAACGCCTGAAATTATTTTCAGATTTTGTCCTGCCCAAGCGACAACTGCGTTAGCCACAGCCGGGTGTCGAACTCAAGCTGGTGGTACTGCGGTTCCATATGACAGCACAACTGGTAAAACGCTTTGTTGTGCTCTTTCTCCTTCAGGTGCGCCAACTCGTGCACCACGATCATGCGCAAAAACGGTTCCGGCGCGTTGCGAAACACGGTAGCGACGCGGATCTCTGCTTTTGCTTTCAGCTTGCCGCCCTGCACACGCGAAACAGCGGTATGTAACCCGAGCGCGTTTTTCAGCACATGGATCTTGTTGTCATACATCACTTTATTGATCGGCGGGGCATTGCGCAGAAACTGATTCTTCAGATCCTGAGTATATTGCCAGAGGGCTTTATCGGTGGCGTAGTCGTGCGTTCCTGGATAGCGTTTTGCCAGCACATCGCCCAGACGCTGTTCATTAATCAGCGTGCGCACCTGGGAAAGCAACTGTTCGGGATAACCCTGAAGATAAGTAAGATTGCTCATAACCGCCCACGAAAAAGAGAAAAAGGGTATACTCACGCACCCTTTTCAGGGGCAACGTCGAAATTTTATCATTCAGGAGGGCCGATGAGCCACTTAGACAACGGTTTCCGTTCACTGACACTACAACGTTTTCCGGCGACGGATGACGTTAACCCGCTACAGGCGTGGGAAGCGGCAGATGAATATTTGCTGCAACAGTTGGACGACACAGAAATCCGCGGCCCGGTGTTAATCCTGAATGATGCCTTTGGGGCGTTAAGTTGTGCGCTGGCGGAACATAAGCCGTACAGTATTGGCGACTCATACATCAGCGAACTGGCGACGCGCGAGAATTTACGCCTCAACGGGATTGATGAATCGAGCGTGAAGTTTCTCGACAGCACCGCTGACTACCCGCAACAGCCGGGCGTGGTACTGATCAAAGTGCCGAAAACACTGGCATTGCTGGAACAGCAACTGCGCGCATTGCGCAAAGTAGTCACGCCGGATACACGTATTATTGCCGGTGCTAAAGCCCGTGACATTCACACCTCCACGCTGGAACTGTTCGAAAAAGTGCTCGGCCCGACCACCACCACGCTGGCATGGAAGAAAGCGCGCCTGATTAACTGCACTTTCAACGAGCCGCCGCTGGTTGATGCACCGCAAACCGTTAGCTGGAAGCTGGAGGGTACTGACTGGACTATCCACAACCATGCGAATGTCTTCTCACGCACCGGGCTTGATATTGGCGCGCGCTTCTTTATGCAGCATCTGCCAGAGAATCTCGAGGGTGAGGTTGTCGATCTCGGTTGTGGTAACGGCGTTATTGGCCTGAAGCTGCTTGATAAAAACCCGCAGGCGAAAGTGGTGTTTGTCGATGAATCACCGATGGCGGTTGCTTCCAGCCGTTTGAATGTTGAAACCAACATGCCAGAGGCGTTGGATCGCTGCGAGTTTATGATCAACAACGCGCTCTCCGGCGTGGAGCCGTTCCGCTTTAATGCTGTGCTCTGCAACCCGCCGTTTCACCAGCAACATGCACTGACCGATAACGTTGCCTGGGAAATGTTCCACCACGCGCGCCGCTGCCTGAAAATCAACGGCGAGCTGTATATCGTTGCCAACCGTCACCTGGATTACTTCCATAAACTGAAGAAAATTTTTGGCAACTGCACCACCATTGCCACCAATAATAAATTTGTGGTGCTGAAAGCGGTGAAGCTGGGGCGTCGTCGGTAAGATTGACAGCTACCTGCCGGATGCGGCGTAAACGCCTTATCCGGCATACGTTCAGCACATTACCCCCAGGTCGGATAAGACGCGGCAAGCGTCGCATCCGGCAATGTCTGCCCAGTTCTGGAATCGCGCTTCCATAAAACAAAAAATCCCTGTCACCATCCTCTACATTCTCTTGTTTAGCGTTTTTCTACGTTTATTCTTCCGTCACACAGATAAATTCATCCGTTGCCAATCTGTCAACGGATGTTATCATATTGCCAATTTGTCAACGGACGTGATGAAGAATGCACCTGATAACTCAAAAAGCATTGAAAGATGCTGCGGAAAAATACCCGCAACATAAAACGGAGTTGGTGGCTCTGGGGAACACGATTGCTAAGGGATATTTCAAAAAACCTGAGTCATTAAAAGCAGTATTCCCTTCTCTGGATAACTTCAAATATCTGGATAAGCATTATGTTTTCAATGTCGGGGGCAATGAATTACGTGTTGTAGCAATGGTCTTTTTTGAATCGCAAAAGTGCTACATACGTGAAGTTATGACGCATAAAGAATACGATTTCTTTACCGCCGTTCATCGTACTAAGGGGAAAAAATGATTGCGATTGCCGACATCTTGCAAGCAGGAGAAAAGCTAACTGCTGTGGCACCTTTTCTGGCGGGTATTCAGAACGAGGAACAATACACCCAGGCGCTGGAACTGGTAGATCATCTGCTGCTCAACGATCCTGAAAACCCCTTGCTGGATCTGGTGTGTGCCAAAATAACCGCGTGGGAAGAATCAGCGCCCGAATTTGCTGAATTTAATGCCATGGCTCAAGCCATGCCTGGCGGTATAGCTGTGATTCGTACCCTTATGGATCAATATGGTTTAACCCTTTCCGATCTGCCGGAAATTGGCAGTAAATCGATGGTGTCACGCGTTTTGAGCGGGAAGAGGAAATTAACGCTGGAACACGCTAAAAAACTGGCAACGCGATTCGGCATTTCTCCCGCCTTGTTTATTGATTAACGCGACGTGCCGGATGCGTCGCATCCGGCGCTTCAAACAACGATTTAAATCTCCAGCGCCAGCCGTGTTCCCTGCGCGATCGCCCGTCGTGCGTCCAGCTCCATAGCCACATCGCAGCCGCCAATTAAATGCACGGTTTTCCCGCTATCAATGAGCGGTTGCGCCAGCGTGCGGTTTGGCTCCTGCCCCGCGCAGATCACCACATGATCTACCGCCAAAATTTGCGGTTCGCCGTTGATCACCACATGCAGCCCGTCATCGTCGATCTTCTGGTAACTTACGCCTGGGATCATTTTCACGCCGCGCGCGAGCAGGGTGGTGCGATGGATCCAGCCCGTAGTTTTGCCCAACCCTTGCCCTGGTTTGCTGGCTTTGCGTTGAAGCATCACAATCTGTCGCGGGCTACGGGGGATCTGCATTCCCTGCGGGCTTAACCCACCACCCTGTTGCAGGCTACTGTCGATTCCCCACTCATTACAAAACTCGGTGATATTCTGGCTGGTGGACTCCCCTGGCTGACTCAAATACATCGCTGTATCAAAGCCAATCCCACCACAACCGACGATGGCGACGTTGTTGCCCACCGGCGCTTTGTCGCGCAGTACGTCGAGATAACTCAACACCTTCGGATGATCGATCCCGTCGATGGGCGGAATGCGCGGTACGATCCCACTGGCGAGGATCGTTTCATCGAACGCCTTTAACTGATCTGCGGTCACGGTGTGATTAAGTTTCAGTGTCACGCCAGTCACTTCGATCATCCGGCGGTAGTAGCGCAATGTTTCGTAAAACTCCTCTTTGCCGGGGATCTGTTTGGCGATATTAAACTGCCCGCCGATCTCGCTATGTGCATCAAACAACGTTACCTGATGACCACGCGCCGCCGCATTGATGGCAAACGCCAGCCCCGCCGGACCTGCGCCGACCACCGCCAGATTTTTTTTCTGCACGGCGGGAAGGATCGGCATTTTGGTTTCGTGGCAGGCGCGAGGATTCACCAGGCACGAGGTGACTTTGCCGACAAAGATCTGATCGAGACAGGCCTGATTGCAGCCAATGCAGGTGTTGATCTCATCGGCTCGCCCCGATTGCGCTTTTGACAGCAGCTCCGCATCAGCAAGAAACGGTCGCGCCATCGATACCATATCGGCATCACCGCGCGAGAGAATATCGTCGGCAACCTGCGGATCGTTAATCCGGTTGGTGGTCACCAGCGGCAATGAGACGTGACCTTTCAGTTTGCGTGTGACCCAGCTAAATGCGCCGCGCGGCACTGGCGTGGCGATGGTCGGAATCCGCGCTTCATGCCAGCCTATTCCAGTGTTGATAATGGTTGCGCCCGCCGCTTCAATGGCCTGCGCCAGTTCTACCGTTTCGGTTAAAGTCCCGCCGCCTTCTACCAGGTCGAGCATCGACAGCCGATAGATAATAATGAAGTCGTTGCCGACGCGCTCGCGCACCGCACGCACTACTTCGACGGCAAACCGCATCCGGTTGCGGTAATCGCCGCCCCACTGGTCGCTACGCTGGTTGGTGCGCAGAGTCAGAAACTCGTTGATCAAATACCCTTCAGAGCCCATCACTTCGACGCCATCGTATCCGGCCTCCCGCGCCAGTTGCGCGCAGCGGGCGAAATCGTCGATCAGTCGCAGGATCTCTTCATGGGTGAGTTCATGAGGAACGAAACGGTTGATGGGGGCCTGCAACGCGGAGGGCGCTACCAGATGCGGTTGGTAGCTGTAGCGTCCGGTATGCAAAATTTGCAGGGCGATTTTGCCGCCTTCCTGATGTACCGCTTCGGTAATGGTGCGATGGTGCGGGATCTGGCTGACGTCATTGAGCATTGCACCGCCTTCCATGCCAACGCCTGTTAAATCAGGTGCAATACCGCCGCTAACGATCAGCGCCACGCCGTGACGGGCGCGTTCAGCATAAAACGCCGCCAGCCGCTCGGCACCGTCCGGGTATTCCTCCAGCCCGGTGTGCATTGAACCCATCAACACGCGGTTTTTTAACGTGGTAAAACCTAAATCAAGCGGGGCAAACAGCGACAGGTAGCTCATAAATTATCCAGTATGTAAAATAATTGTTATGTGGTCGGATGAGTTCTAATTTAGCCGTCGCCGGGGAAAAGGGAAAAGGGGAATGCGGGGTTTGTGATGGGAATCAAAAAGAATACGCTGGTGGTAATGCCGGATGCGACGCTTGCCGCGTCTTATCCGGCCTGGGGGAACGTACATGTAGGGCGGATAAGGTGTTTACGCCACATCCGCCAGCCGTTGCAAATTACTGCTTACGGAAAAAATCGTTATACAACATATACAAATGTGCGGCACTCCAGGAGAAATTTGGAGCCCCTTGCTGCGCGCCAGTCAGAGGGTTGTAATTCTCCTGAATCGGACCGTCGGCGGTTAATCCTTTGGCATGCTGGAAGAACGTATCCGCCAGTTTCAGGGCATCATCGCGATAACCGTAACGCTCCATTCCTTTCAGACCAAACCAGAACTGATCTACCCATACGCGCCCGCGCCAGTAGATATCCGCGCCAAAAGCCGGGTTGGTTAACGCCGCCGTTCCCAGCGGTACAAAGGTGTTGAACTCTTTGGTGTCCAGCATCACCTTCACCACCGCGTCGGCATTGGCCTGCGTTGCCGCACCGTTAAACAGCGGCGACCAGCCTTCAGGCCCTTTACCGCGCTCAACAATCGGTTTGCCCGCACAGCCGTTCGCCAGCGGTTTATCTTCAATGCGCACGTCATAGTAGAACTGCGTGGTCGGGTCGAACATACAGGTATTGATGTAGTCCGCGAGCTGCTGCGCCAACTGGCGATAGCGTTTGGCCTCTGCCGGCTTACCGAGGATAGTTGCCATCTCTGCCAAATAATGGTTATCGCTGTACATATAGCTGGCCTGATCCACCGACTCCTGCAATAGCGAGTAGCCCAGCAACGTTCCGTCCTGGCTGCGGTTCTCGGCGAATTTCACCGTCCAGTCGCTACGTTTGCCGCCGTTAGCGACATATTTATCCAGCTGTTCCTTGTCGATAAACCCAAAGACGGCGGCGTCATCACGGCCCGATTCCCACGACGCAGCAACTTGTGCCGGAATTTCCAGACTGTCGTACTGGCCTTTCTCCACCACGCGGGCGTAGTTGTTCAGCCCAGACAGCGTCTCTTCTTTATCGCCTTTTTTCACCGTAAACAGCATCTCGCCGCTCTTGGTGTTATGGGCTTTATCGCGGGTCGCGCCATATTCCGGCACGCCGTTGCCGTTATGATCGCGGTTACGTAACCACCAGTCGTGATAGGCCACCAGTTTCGGGTACATCTCTGCCAGCCAGGTTTTATCCTGGGTGACGTTGTACACTTCCATCACCGACCAGGCGGCAAGGCTGGGCTTGGTATTGCGTTCGTTCCAGTTGCCGCCATCGCCGCCACGCTCGGGGCTAAGGTTCCACGCAATCAGGTCGGGGACAAATCCCACATCCTGTGGACGCACGGTGTCGCCAGGTTGGATCTGCCAGGAGAAGACCGCGCGGATATTCTCTTTGGCGATCTCCGGATTGAAATGCGCCATCGCAAACGCCTGTTTCCAGGTATCCCACGGCCAGGTCTGATTGCCGGAGAACCAGCGCCCGGTCACCGACGGTGTGACGGTATTAAATTTCACCGCCCCGCCCGGTGAGCGCCAGTTACCGTTGAGTGTTTCGATGGCTTTCACCGCGACGCGCGTCTGTTCCGGCGTCGCATCCGGATTGGTTAACCCTTTCTTCAGGTACTCTTCCCAGCGTTGCTGCGAGGCGGTGAGATAAAACGCCGGACGCGCCAGAATATCGCGGATCTGCATTTGCTCTTTGCTAACTTCCTGAGCGGTCAGCAGGTGGGAGTAGGTGGTATAGAGCGTCGTCGACCCGTTGATATGCGCCTTACTGGTAAAGTGATTACCGTTGATTTCAGTCTGCACTGGCAGGGATTTATGCACCTGATATTCTGATTCGCCAGAGGTCAGCAGATCCCAGGTGGCACGCACTTTGCCAAAGGTGACTTTCAGGCCATCACGGGTGGCGCTGATTTTGCGCTGATAATCAGGGTACTCGCCAGCAATGGTTTTATCGGAAATCGGTTTCCCTTCTTTCGCTTCCAGTTTTTCCAGTAGTTCGCCGTCCCACACCAGATCCAGCGGTTTATTGCTGGTGATTTTGGTTTCCAGTAGTGACGTGCGCGGCGTGGCGAAGCGCAGAGTCATTTCAACCTGCACATCTTTTGCTGTCAGTTTTTGCACCAGCGCGCCGGGAATACTGTATGCCTCCAGCGTGAAGTCGACTTTCTTGCCGTCCTGCCAGACGGTCAGGCGGTCGAAATTGCTGGCCATAAAGTTGATGTATTCTTCCGTCAGCAGCGCAACGCCTGGAAAACCGCCCATGGTGTTCGGGCCGTCTGGCAACAGATGACCATGCCAGGCTCCGAGATCGAAAAACGGATTAAAACGCTGGTGATCGTCGTAATCGTAATCCTTCATGTACTGCGGTGCGCCGATACGGTTAATCACGTTTTTGTAATTGTCGGCATTAGCGGCATGGGCGGAAAAACTCATCAGTAGAGCGCAGGCTACTGGCGTTAAAATAGTTTTGATTTTCATGAGATTATTGTCCTTTTACCAGTAGAAATATTGCATCAGGAAGAGTTGGTCGCTGGGATCGTTAGAGGCATTTTTCATGTAGAAGCGGCTATCAAAAGCCGTTGCGAAACGTCCGCCGCCGTATTCGTACCAGATACCAAACTGCATGAAAGAGGTGGTTTCATCGTCAGCGTGGTCAGGGCGATGTTTGGCGTACGTGTAAGCGGTAGAGAGATAAATCCCCTTGAACGCTTCATACATGGCGCTCACCATCATCCCACTTTCACTTCCCGGTACGTCCAGTCCGTCGGCGCGTCCGGTATGGTGCCAGGCGCGAGCGGCAAAGTTAGGGGTAAGCAGGCCAGTGAGATAGAGTTGTCCGGTACCGTCGGTGATTTCCAGACCGTTCATCCAGGTGATGCCTTCGGCAAGATCATACTGGATGTAACCGTTCATCATTGCCGGATAAGTGTATTTGTCGTCGTAGCGATCGTATTTGCCAAAATGTAGCCAGGCTTTGCTTTCGTCATGATGTCCGGCTGGTGTGGCGGTGACGCTATAACGAAAGTTGCCGGTTAAGTTCTGTACCTTCAGCGCAGTCATAATGTCGCGGGTATTGGGAATGACGTAGCCCAGATCGGGGGTGAAGTCGCCCCACCATTGCAGATCATCCAGCGAGGAATCCTGACGCAGACTGAGCATGATTTCGGTGCCATCATTGGTACGATAACCGCCATAGAAACGGTTAATCCCACCTTCGAAACCGCCCCAGCTATGGTCAGGCACCCAGGCATTACCGTCGTGGTCGGCCTGCACGGTCCAGCCTTCGCCGTAAATCAGGCCGAACCAGGAGCCGTACTTCATCTCCAGGCCACCCTCTATATAGGTGCCATCGCTGTATTTATGTTTATTCTCACCCTCTAAATCCATATATCCACCAACCCCTAATTCGCCGTAAAAACGAAATGAAGGAGAAGATGTCGAGGTAATTGCGGGTGTTTTTGTGTCGTCATGTTCTGCCGGACGTGCTTCTTCAGCAGCCGCAGAAAAGGCGTAGCAAAACGGCAGAGCAAGTAATGCTCTGCATGGTGCAGTGATTAATTTCATTGTGTTAATCCATGAGCTAAAGAAAAAGTACAGCCTTTTATCGTTGTAATTATAAAAATATAAAGGCAGAAACTATTTTCCCTCTCCCCATCCAGGAAGAGGGAAAATGCCTGCTCATTTTTTATTATTCTGCTTAATCAACATTACTGGCTGGCGTCGCTTCAATATGGCGCTCTTCAGCCGTTAATCCCTTTATATATTTACTGTATTTCCACCACGCAAAGCCGAGGAAGATAACAATACCGCCGACGTTATAAAAAATGATGGTCAGAATATTCGCGCCAGTCGGGAATGTCGAAGCGACAAACCCTACGGCAAATATCGCAATCAGCATTGAAACAACGATAATACCGGTACGACGGGAGCCCATGCGGAAATCGCGTGGCAGGTGATCTAATTTGGCGCGTAAATTCAGGTAAGCCAGCATGATGAATAACGGTGGAAGCATGGATGCTGCGGCGGTCATATTAATAATGGTATTCATCAGATCTTGCACGGTATTGGAACCGAGCATCGGGATAATCATCAGCGGGATGACGATCAGGAACTGGATCCACGCTGCGCGCGCCGGAACGCCGTTTTCGTTCAGTTCGACGGTTTTCTTACCAAAGATGCCTTCCGGGATTTCGGAGAAGAAAATTTTTACCGGCGTAGCGGTCCACATCAGCAGGGAGCCGAACATCGCGGTAAAGGACACCAGACCGACAAAGCGATTCATCAACGCTTCCGGCAGACCAAAATACGCCGCCATGCCATGGAATACCTGCACCGATCCGCCGGTAAACTTCAACTCTTTGCTGCTGACGAAGACGTTAATCAGCACCGAGGAGACGGAATATAGTACACCGATAAAAATCCCGGCGAGAATGATCACTTTAACAAACGATTTTGAACCGCCTTTGACGTCGTTAACGTACACCGCGACAGATTCCGCGCCACCTGCGGCCATAAAGATCCAGGTAGTAACGCCGAGGAACGCCCAGTTAAAGTTCGGGATCATCGCGTCAACGGTGATCGGATCGGCAGGCTGTACGCCGCCAACCAGCGCCGTGCCTGCCAGTAAAATGTAGGAGAGCGTTAACAGCAGCATCAGCGTTGAAGTGACGGAGGTGATTGGCCCCAGCATTTTCGCCCCGTTGGTGGAAACCCAGGTGGAGAAGGCGAACAGCACCATACTGATAATGGTGGTGGCAACCGGTGTCATAATATATTCGTAGCCGAGGAAAGCATACGAGGCGTAAGCAATAACGCGCGGCAATAATGAGGTGAAAAAGAACAGGTTTACGAACCAGTAGGTATAGGCAGTAATAAATGCCCAACGTCCGCCCAGCGAACTTTTTACCCACGCGTAGACACCGGCTTCCGAGTTTTTATTTAACGAAACAAATTCTGCGATGATCAGACAGAAGGGAATAAAATAAAAAATCGTCGCGAGGAAAAACATTGGTGCTGAGGCCAGTCCAAGCTCAATATTATTATTGATAACGTTGTTAAAGCTGTAAACGGCGGCAAAAGTCAGCGAGAGCAAGCCGAATTTGCCGATTGTATTACGTTTGGTATCAGACATAACACATCTCCGAAAATGAGTAGGGTAGCGGTGGCGGCAAACTCCTTATGCCGCCGTAATTGTTATTTGTTATGGAAATAACCATCTTCGATGGTGACTTTGAGAACCACTTTTTTGACCGCGTTATTACAGATAAATCGATACGCTTCATGGATATCACAAATAACGATTTGCCCTTCGTGGACCTCAACGGCTTCTCCGCAGCCTTTTAGATATTCACGGTCAGTTTCATCACGATAATATTCCACTACCTGTAATGTCTCTTTCGGCGCATATTCAATTTTTTGTTGTCCTTGCAGGTAGTAATGTACTTCAAAATAGCGTCGATGCCCGGTAAATAGCGCATCGGTCGCGGAGTCTGTCTCCACGCGGTAAGTCAATGAGTCACCGATGGAGTGGGCGACGCCAGGCTGAATGTTGTCGATATTTTCAATCGCTTCAACGCAGCGTTGCCACTTTTTGCCAGAGGCGTAAATCTGGCGGAACTGTTCTAAGTTATCGATGATCCTCATTGCTTATTCTCGCTGTGCAAATTCGTGGAAAAGAACCCTGCGCCGAACTCATACGACGCCAGGCTTTGCGCGGTAGCTTCCCCGCCAGAAACTGGCAGCAACGTAAAGCCGTAGCTGAAGTCACGGAACCTGACGCGCCAGGTGTCCAGCACTTCGCTGCCCCAGGAGTTAGAGCCGAGGCCAAGCAGTTGGTGGTCAAGATTCAGGGTGATGTCATCACTGCGCTGCAGTTCGTTACAGTGCTGGGCAGCGTGGATGTTTTCCTGGGTGTAGTGCCAGGCGCTGAAGTTAATGGGGCGCTGCGGAACCACCAGCAGACCGTTGCCGTGGCGATTAGTGAGTGCCGTCCAGCGGACATGCTGACGGTTGCCGTTGTTCTGCGGGAAGGGATAGTTCTCGAACATGGCATCGACGGTACTGCGCCAGATATCAATGATGTTAGCCTGCTGGCTGTCGGCGTAGTTTTCGCCCGGTCCACGTCCGTAATATGCTACCTGGTCGTATTCGCCGTTAATCCCCATGGTGAAACCGATGCACGGAATGATGTGCGGATAGTCGCCGTATCGTTCGCCGGAAAGCGCCACATTAACCTGACCATCGGCAGCGATGCGCCAGATGTAGGTACAGCGCATCCCGAAGTCAAACACCGGTGGGGCAATAACCGTGCGGCTGATGATCAACACTTCATCATCACTTTGCTCAACGGCAAAGTCGCGCAGATGTTCCTGCATAATCTGCAAATGGTTCGGTTGCCACAGTCCTTCGTACTCCTGCTTGTGGTTGTCGATCATTGGCTTGAAGAAGTTGATCTTTGGCTCGCGGGTCAGCAGCGACTCGCCATTCACCTGCCAGGATGTCGGTTTGCCACTCATTTTTGAGAAGGTGATCGCGAAGTTGTAGCCGCGAATGGTGCAGCCCAAGCGATCGTCTTCCAGCGTCAGCGGACGAGCATTATTTGGCGCGAAAGATACAGGCTGCGCGGTGTTTTCCTTCAGCGGGAACTGATAAGTGGCGATAGAATGCCCGGCTTCGCTGTAGCGGGTGCGGGAATCTTTGGTCACCGTAATGTTGAGGAACGCTTCGCGGGCGTCCAGCTGTGGCAGCGTGATCTGCAAGGGGGCTTCGCTGTTCGGCGCAACGTCGTGCAGTTTAATCTGCTGCGTCGCGAGCGTTTCACCTTCGGCGCGCACCTCTGCGTGCAGGGTGTAGTCATCAAGCGTGGTAAACCACAGTTTATTTTCGACTTTCAGCTCGCCGCGAGTCAGATCCAGCGCGTGGATTTTTACCGGCGCGATAACCTGTTTGTACTCTTTCAGTCCCGGCCCCGGCGTCTGATCGGAATAGATCAAACCATCAAGACAGAAGTTATAGTTGTTGGGATAGTCGCCGTAGTCACCGCCGAATTTATACCAGACATTGCCGTTGTCATCCTGCGCCTGGATCCCGTGGTCGCACCATTCCCAAACATAATGTCCCTGAATGCAATCGTGCTTATAGAATACGTTTTGGTACTCCGTCAGCCCGCCCGGACCGTTCCCCATCGCATGGGCGTATTCACAGATGATGCGCGGCTTCGGATGCGGATATTCACCAAACTCATTCATCAGCGGCACGCGGGTGTACATGGTGGAAATAATATCGACCACTTCAGCATCGCGATCTTCTTCGTAGTGCACCAGTCGCGTGTTATCCAGCGCTTTCGCTGCGTGGTACATCGCGCGGATGTTACAGCCATAGCCGGATTCGTTGCCCAGCGACCAGATGATGATCGACGGATGGTTTTTCTGTGCATGAATATGGCGAACGATGCGCTCGACGTAGACTTTTTCCCACTGCGGATCGTCGGTAATACGGCTGATATCGCCGACGTTAGCAAAGCCGTGCGATTCGACATCGGTTTCCGCCATCACAAACAGGCCGTAGATATCACACAGTTCGTAAAAACGCGGATCGTTGGGGTAGTGAGCGGTACGCACAGAGTTGATGTTGTGCTGTTTCATCAACTGGAGATCTTTCTCGACGCGATCCATTCCAACGGCGCGGCCTTTGCGATGATCGTTGTCGTGACGGTTGACGCCGTGCAGCATCACATAACGGTTATTGATCCAGAACAGACCGTCGCGCACTTTGATATCACGGAAGCCAACGCGTTGTGGCACCACTTCCAGAACGTTGCCGTCGGCGTCTTTCAGCGTCATGACCAGATGGTAAAGATAAGGGGATTCTGCTGACCATTGCTGCGGCTGTTCGACAGTAAAAGCAAAGCTGGCGCTGGTCAGTTTTTCAATTGCCAAATGATTGATGGCGCTGCTGTGTACCACGCGTTCGCCATCAAACAGGGTATATTCCAGCGTTGTTATGACAGGGGAGGCGGCGAGATTTTCCAGCACTACTTCACAGGAAAGCGTGGCATCGCAATAGGCTTCGTCAAAGTCAGTGCGCACGGTGAAATCGTTAATATGCGTGAGTTGTTTTCCGACCAGATAAACATCGCGGAAAATCCCTGCCGACCACCACATATCCTGGTCCTCCACGTAGGTGGAGTCCGCCCACTGCATCACGCGCACACACAACAGGTTGTCGCCGGTTTTTACCATTGCGCTGATGTCAAACTCTGCGGTCAGGCGGCTGCCCTTGCTGAAACCCACATACTGACCGTTAACGTAGACTTCAAAATAGGTTTCGACGCCGTCAAATTTAATCAGCGTCTGTTTACTCTGCCAGCCGTCACTGAGGGTGAAAATACGTTGATAGGCACCGGTTGGGTTATCGCTGGGAACAAACGGCACATCAATAGGGAACGGAAAACCTTCGTCGGTATATTGCAGTTTGCCGTGGCCTTCCATTTGCCACATGGCGGGGACGGTAATATGCCCCCAGTCAGCCATTAACTCAGAGGTGAAGGCTTCTGGCACTTGCAGCGGATGGTCAAAAAAGTGGAAATTCCACTGACCACTTAAGGGCAGAAACAGGCTGCTGGTTTCGCGGGCAAAGGTACGCGCTTGCGCAACAGAATCATATGAAAAAAAGTACGCACGCGGCGCAAGTCGGTTTTCGTGGGTGAGCTGAATGTTTTCCCAGCGATTCATAGGGCCTCCCGGTAGAGAGAAATCGGAACCATTCATGGTGATGGTAGTTTGTGTAATTGCTGGGGAGTTTAGTAAAATTTTTACTAAAATGTAGCGAGTAAATGCATTTACTTTAACTGGATCACGAAAATAAACGGCAGCACTGTCCGGCAAAAACGATTGCCGGACAGTGTGTAAGGGGATTTAACGGGTCGTGCCGCGCAGTTTTAATTTGCTGGGAACGAAGACTAACAGCGGCAGCGCGCGACCATCCCGGACTTTTTCATACACCAGGTTAACGCCCTGGCTTCCCATCATCTCGGAATGGATGCGCACGGTGGAGAGCGGCGGAAAGGTAAATCGTGCGGTGGGGATATCGTTAACGCTGATAAGCGAAATATCCTGTGGGATGTTCAGGCCACGTTCATGAATTGCCCGCAGTACGCCGATAGCAATGGAATCGGAAGCAACAAACAGTGCCTTCGGATAGTCTTCCTGCGCCAGCATCTGTTTTGCCAGTTCATAGCCCGACGAACTGGAAAAACCGCCGCGCCAGATATCCTCTTCGCGTACCACTTGTTTCAGTCGGCCATATTCCGCAAAGGCGACCTCACGAATATCCGCCTTGCCAGGCTCATCTTCACCGCCAATAAAACCAATACGATTAACGCCCTGGTTGATATAGAAGTCGATGATTTCTTTACTGATGCGAGCCAGATCGATATCCACCGCATCGTAACCGCTGCCGGGTTCGTGAAAGTCGATAAAACAGATATTGTCAGTCAGTGCGCAGGCGGCGGCGCGCAGGGCTGGCGTGGGTTTGCCGACAATCAAAATACCGGTGACGTTTTTAATGTCTGGCAAACCGTTGTGTTCATAACAGTTGGTCAGTTCGATCGCCAGTTTTTCGCACTGGGTTTCAATGCCGTGGCGGATCGCCAGATAGTAAGGATCGTTGATTTCCAGCTCTTGTTGGTAGCTGTAGATAGCCAAAATATGGTGCTGGTTGACTGCGCCTGTCTGTAGTTTACGGGCGCTACTGGTCTTGTACTCCAGCTTTTCGGCGATCTCGAGAATGCGATGTTTCGTCTCTTCTTTCACATTCAATGTCGGATCGTCATTTAAGACCCTGGATACTGTCGCCAGGGATACGCCAGCTTCGATTGCGATGTCTTTTAGTGTTGCCATGTTTACCTTTTTTACTTTCCCTGATGTGCGCCCCCATTGTAGAGGAAGTGCTTATCGGGTCACCTGTTTTCAGTAAATAAAGCGCGGTTCTTTGACGCTGTAACGGTAACACAGCGGCTTACGAATGTGATCATGCCTGCATTCTCCATTTTTAGCCTACAGGATTGAGAAAATTTTTTTGCTATAGTTTAGTAAAATTTTACTTGAAGGGGGATAACAATGGAAACCGTGGCTTATACCGATTTCGCGCGTCTGGAAATGCGCGTTGGAAAGATTGTGGAAGTTAAACGCCATGAAAACGCCGACAAGCTGTACATCGTACAGGTTGATGTGGGGGAAAAAACGCTGCAAACCGTGACCAGCCTGGTGCCGTACTACAGCGAAGAAGAGCTGATGGGAAAAACGGTGGTGGTCTTATGCAATCTGCAAAAAGCGAAAATGCGCGGTGAAACGTCGGAATGCATGCTGTTGTGTGCGGAAACCGATGATGGCAGTGAAAGCGTGCTGTTAACGCCGGAGCGGATGATGCCTGCGGGCGTACGTATCGTATAAAACAATCGGATGGCGACGTCGTATCGCCATCCGATTTGATATTACGCTTCTTCGACACTTACTCGCATGGCCGCCAGCGCCTTACGCGCCGCTTTGATCACCAGTTCGCACTGTTCAATGGTCAGTGTCAGTGGCGGTTCAATGCGGATCGTTTTGGCGTTATTGAGCGTTCCGGCCACCAGGACGCGCTGGCGGAACATCTCGCTGGCAAAGTTATAGCCGATTTCGTTATCAACAAACTCAATCGCCATCAACATCCCTTTACCACGCGCTTCCTGTACCAGATCGGGATATTCCCGTGCCAGTTGACGGAAACCGTCCAGCAACATATCGCCTTTTTGCTCAGCCTGAGCCGGTAAGTTCTGCTCCAGCAACACATTGATGGTCGCCAGCGCCGCCGCACAGGCCAGCGGGTTGCCGCCAAAGGTGGTGGTATGCAGGAACGGGTTGTCGAACAGAACTGAGAACACCTCTTCAGTGGCGATGGTCGCGCCAATCGGCATCACGCCGCCGCCGAGGGCTTTTGCCAGACACAGAATGTCCGGCTGTACGTTCTCATGCTCGCAGGCGAACATTTTGCCCGTGCGCCCCATGCCCGTTTGTACTTCATCGAGGATCATCAGTGCGCCGAACTCATCGCACAGCTTGCGCACGGCGGTGAGATAGCCCGGCGGCGGCAGAATTACGCCACCTTCGCCCTGAATCGGCTCAAGGATCACTGCAGCAACATCATCACCGGTTTTTTTACACTCGCTAAGGGTCGTGCGCATGGCTTCGATATTGCCAAACGGTACATGACGGAAGCCCGGCAGTAACGGCATAAACGGTTTGCGGAAGGTCGATTTCGCCGTGGCCGACAGCGCGCCAAGCGATTTACCGTGGAACGCGCCGCTGGTGGCAATAAAAGTAAACTTGCCGCGCGGCGACTGATAAGCCTTCGCCAGCTTCAGCGCTGCTTCAACGGACTCGGTGCCGCTATTACAGAAGAAGCTGTATTTCAGTTTACCTGGCGTTAGCGCAGCAAGGGTTTTCGCCAGCATCGCCCGTAACGGATCGAGCAGCTCCTGGCTGTGCAACGGTTGTTTCGCAAGTTGATTCTGTACGGCGGAAACCACAATTGGATTACGGTGCCCCACGTTGAAAATTCCAAAACCTCCAAGGCAGTCGATAAACTCCTGTCCCTGGGTGTCGACAAGCGTATTTAAACCTCCCGCTTGCCACTCTACGGCTCCGTAATCCCCGCCGGCGGTAACAGATTTGCGATACTCTAAAAACCCCGGATTGACATGCTCTTTGAAGTATTCAATGACCTCTCGGTTAAGTGCTTTCATCTCCTCATGATCCAGCGTTCGCTTCTCAATGAGATTCAGGGCGTGGGCGCTGCACGCTAAAGCCGATGCGCTCGAAGGTAACCTGTTCAAAATATGCTCCGGAGGCTCGCGTATCACATGATACCGATTTAAGTATTGCAGGGATTGCGCCACTCCGGCTGCAATCGCGAAAATCGGGATAAACACAAATGTGGTTATCATTTACGCAATATTTAATGCTATTTGTTAACATTTGCTGTTATTTTGCACGGTCTATATTGGGTATGAATGTGGTGATCGCTGCGCAAATGCACGCTTTTAGGGCAATAAATGCCTGATTTTTGGGCAAGATAATTAACGTTTTCGTATAGTAACAGAGTGAAAGTATTTTAAATCAAGGAATTAGATTTGTGCTTTAATCGCAAATTGCGATCTAAATCAAATTAATCGGTTAAAGATAACCGCAGCGGGGCCGACATAAACTCTGACAAGAAGTTAACAACCATATAACCTGCACAGGACGCGAACATGTCTTCTCATCCGTATGTCACCCAGCAAAATACCCCGCTGGCGGACGATACCACTCTGATGTCCACTACCGATCTGCAAAGCTATATCACTCATGCTAATGACACTTTTGTGCAGGTGAGCGGCTATACCTTGCAGGAGTTACAGGGGCAGCCGCACAATATGGTGCGTCATCCCGATATGCCAAAAGCGGCGTTTGCGGATATGTGGTTCACCCTGAAAAAAGGGGAGCCCTGGAGCGGCATCGTGAAAAATCGCCGCAAAAATGGCGACCATTATTGGGTGCGGGCCAATGCGGTACCGATGGTGCGCGAGGGAAAAATCAGTGGCTATATGTCGATTCGTACCCGGGCGACGGATGAAGAGATTGCGGCGGTGGAGCCACTGTACAAAGCGTTGAACGCCGGACGTACCAGTAAGCGTATTCATAAAGGCCTGGTGGTGCGTAAAGGCTGGCTGGGAAAACTGCCTTCATTGCCGCTTCGCTGGCGGGCGCGTGGAGTGATGACCCTGATGTTTATCTTGTTGGCGGCTATGCTTTGGTTTGTTGCTGCCCCGGTGGTGTCATATTTCCTCTGTGCGTTAGTGGTATTGTTAGTAATCGCCTGTTTTGAATGGCAGATTGTGCGCCCGATAGAAAATGTCGCCCGTCAGGCACTGAAGGTGGCGACCGGAGAACGTAATAGTGTTGAGCATCTGAATCGCAGCGATGAGCTGGGGCTGACATTACGCGCGGTAGGGCAGCTTGGCCTGATGTGCCGTTGGCTAATTAACGATGTCTCGAGCCAGGTGTCCAGTGTCAGAAACGGCAGCGAGACGCTGGCGAAAGGCACTGATGAACTGAACGAACATACCCAACAGACGGTTGATAATGTTCAGCAAACGGTGGCGACCATGAACCAGATGGCGGCGTCGGTGAAACAGAACTCTGCCACGGCGTCGGCTGCCGATAAACTTTCGATCACCGCCAGTAATGCGGCCGTGCAGGGCGGGGAGGCGATGTCCACGGTGATCAAAACGATGGACGATATTGCTGACAGTACCCAGCGCATTGGCACCATTACTTCGCTGATTAACGATATTGCGTTTCAGACCAATATTCTCGCCCTGAATGCGGCGGTGGAAGCGGCGCGTGCCGGAGAACAAGGCAAAGGTTTTGCAGTGGTGGCAGGGGAAGTGCGTCATTTAGCCAGCCGCAGTGCTAATGCCGCCAACGATATTCGCAAGCTGATTGATGCCAGTGCTGATAAGGTGCAATCCGGTTCGCAGCAGGTACACGCCGCCGGACGGACGATGGAAGATATTGTGGCGCAGGTAAAAAACGTCACCCAGTTGATAGCTCAGATTAGCCATTCAACGTTGGAACAGTCCGATGGGCTTTCCAGCCTGACCCGTGCAGTGGATGAGCTTAACCTGATCACCCAGAAAAACGCCGAGTTAGTGGAAGAGAGTGCGCAGGTGTCGGCGATGGTGAAACACCGCGCCAGCCGACTGGAAGACGCGGTGACGGTGCTGCATTAATCGGTATGCCGGATATAGCCGTTTGTACACAATGCCTGATGCGATGCTGGCGCATCTTATCAGGCCTACGGGGTGTGTAGGGTACGCCGCATCCGGCAATCGGTGATTAATCCAGTTGGGTAATATCAAAAGCGGCGCGGTCGATCACCGCAATGATCTTTTTTATTTGTGCATCAGTGATATCGCTCTGGTTGACGCGTAAATCCAGCACCGCTTTAAAATTATCCAGCGCCCGCTTCATTTGCGGGTTCTGGCGCAGCGCAGCGCCAACGCAACGCGCTTTGATGCGCTCTTCAATCATCTCCACTTGTTCGCGGTTTTCTTCCAGCCACTGCGCGCCCTGTTCGGTCAGCGCAATCTGCTTCTTACCACCTTCCTCTTCGCGGATGGTAATCAGCGACTGCTCCTGCAGAAAATCCAGCGTCGGGTAGATGACGCCCGGGCTTGGGGTGTAATTTCCCTGGGTCAGATTTTCAATCGCTTTAATCAATTCGTAACCGTGGCTGTCATCGCGCGAGAGAATATCCAGAATCACCAGACGCAATTCGCCGTGACCAAAGAAACGTTGCCGACGACCGCCGCCGCGACCGTGGCGACCACCACAGCATTGACCGTGTTCATGCTGGTGACCGTGTCCGCAGTGTTCATGTTCTGATTTCTCACCTTTGCAGCAGCCTTCATGGCGTGGCTGGCCTTCATGTTTACAACACCCTTCGTGATGATGGCTCATATCAGCCTCCTTTTGCTTAATTAGATATATCTAATTTATATCTGATGTAAGCATTAGTGCAAGTGTAAAAATGATTTTTAAACGTGGACTCATCTCACACGTAGGCCGGATAAGGCGTTGAGTAATGATGCCTGAGAAGAGGCGGTTCGTCTTATCAGACTATAGACATATCAGTTCTACAAATCGCTTGCATTTATCACGATTAACAATCATTATCATTTAATAATTTTATTTAGATATATCTGATTATCATCACGAAGGCGATAACAATGAATAACTCCCCCCGCTACCCACAGCGCGTTCGCAATGATCTGCGTTTCCGTGAACTGACTGTGTTACGCGTTGAGCGTATCAGTGCCGGTTTTCAGCGCATTGTCCTCGGCGGCGAGGCGCTGGACGGTTTTACATCGCGCGGCTTTGACGATCACAGCAAACTCTTCTTTCCTCAATCTGACGTTCACTTTGTGCCGCCAACGGTAACGGAAGAGGGGATCGTCTGGCCGGAAGGACCACGCCCACCGTCGCGTGACTATACGCCACTGTATGACGAACAACGTCATGAACTGGCGATCGATTTCTTTATTCACGACGGCGGAGTCGCCAGCAGCTGGGCGATGCAGGCGCAACCGGGCGATAAACTCACGGTGGCAGGGCCGCGCGGTTCGCTGGTGGTGCCGGAAGATTACGCGTATCAGGTGTATGTTTGCGATGAGTCCGGAATGCCGGCACTGCGCCGCCGCCTGGAAACGTTGAGTAAACTTGCCGTTAAACCGCAAGTTACCGCGCTGGTCAGCGTACAGGATAACGCCTGTCAGGATTATCTCGCGCACCTTGATGGTTTTAATATCGAATGGTTGGCGCATGATGAGGAGGCGGTAGACGCACGCCTGGCGCAGCTGCAAATCCCTGCCGATGATTACTTCATCTGGATAACCGGCGAAGGCAAAGTCGTTAAGAATTTAAGCAGCCGCTTTGAAGCGGAACAGTATGACCCACAGCGGGTACGCGCAGCGGCTTACTGGCACGAAAAGTAACTGATATATAAAAAGAAAAAGGCTGACGATTTCTCGTCAGCCTTTGCTATGTCTGGTGGCCCCTGCTGGACTTGAACCAGCGACCAAGCGATTATGAGTCGCCTGCTCTAACCACTGAGCTAAGGGGCCATGGTAGCGGATTATAAAGTAACTCCGTGTCGCAATCCAGCCATTGCCGCTCGCCTGCTGTTTTTATAAACAATGTATTTTCAATCCGTTATACTTTTCCTGGTGATGTTAGAAAGGAGTAAATATGGTTGAGGATATTTTGGCTCCAGGGTTACGGGTTGTGTTTTGCGGTATCAATCCTGGTCTTTCATCCGCCGGAACTGGTTTTCCCTTTGCTCATCCGGCAAATCGCTTCTGGAAGGTGATATATCAGGCTGGGTTTACCGACCGTCAGTTGAAGCCGCAGGAGGCACAGCATCTGCTGGATTATCGTTGTGGTGTCACCAAACTGGTAGACCGTCCAACGGTGCAAGCCAATGAAGTTTCAAAGCAGGAGCTGCACGCAGGCGGGCGTAAGCTGATTGAAAAAATTGAAGATTACCAACCACAAGCGTTGGCAATTCTGGGCAAACAGGCGTTTGAGCAAGGATTCAGCCAACGCGGTGCACAGTGGGGGAAGCAAACGCTCACTATTGGTTCGACGCAGATTTGGGTACTGCCAAATCCCAGCGGTTTAAGTCGCGTTTCACTGGAGAAACTGGTTGAGGCGTATCGGGAACTGGACCAGGCGCTGGTAGTGCGTGGGCGATAAAAAACGCCACCGAAAAGGTGGCGTTTGTGCAAAGGGAAAAGTGCCGGATGTGGCGTAACGCCTGATCCGGCCTACCGATTAATCGTCCAGGAAGCTACGCAGTACTTCAGAACGGCTCGGGTGACGCAGTTTACGCAGCGCCTTCGCTTCGATCTGACGGATACGTTCACGGGTAACGTCGAACTGTTTACCCACTTCTTCCAGCGTGTGGTCGGTGTTCATATCGATACCGAAGCGCATACGCAGAACTTTCGCTTCACGCGCGGTCAGGCCAGCCAGCACGTCGTGCGTTGCCGCACGCAGGCTTTCGGTGGTCGCAGAATCCAGAGGCAGCTCGAGGGTGGTATCCTCGATGAAATCCCCCAGATGCGAATCTTCATCATCACCGATCGGCGTTTCCATGGAGATTGGCTCTTTGGCGATTTTCAGCACTTTGCGGATCTTGTCTTCCGGCATCAGCATACGTTCAGCCAGTTCTTCCGGCGTCGGCTCGCGGCCCATCTCTTGCAGCATCTGGCGAGAAATACGGTTGAGCTTGTTGATAGTCTCAATCATATGCACCGGAATACGGATGGTGCGCGCCTGATCCGCGATAGAGCGGGTGATCGCCTGACGGATCCACCAGGTTGCGTAGGTGGAGAACTTGTAACCACGGCGATATTCGAACTTATCTACCGCTTTCATCAGGCCGATGTTACCTTCCTGAATCAGGTCAAGGAACTGCAAGCCACGGTTGGTGTATTTCTTGGCGATAGAAATAACCAGACGTAAGTTCGCTTCAACCATCTCTTTCTTCGCACGGCGGGCTTTCGCTTCACCGATGGACATACGACGGTTGATATCTTTAACCTGCTCGATGGTCAGGCCTGTTTCTTCTTCAATCTGCTGCAGTTTCTGCAGGGCGCGATGCACTTCTTCAGAGACATCGTGCAGTTTTTCCGACCACGGCTTGTTCATCGCAATTGCCGCGTTGAACCAGGTATCGCTGGTTTCGTTGCCGGTAAACAGGGTAATGAAGTTTTTCTTCGGCATTTTGCACTGCTCAACGCAGAGCTTCATGATCAGACGTTCTTGCGTACGAACGCGGTCCATCATGACGCGCATGCTGTTGACCAGGTAGTCAAACTGCTTCGGCACCAGGCGGAACTGTTTGAATACTTCAGACAGTTTCAGGATCTCTTCCTGAGCGGCAGCGTGACTGCGACCTTTCGCTTTGATGGTGTCACGCGTTACAACGTACTGAGCGCGCAGTTCCGCAAATTTTTCGCGAGCCAGTTCCGGGTCGATGCTGTTGTCATCATCGGCGCTATCGTCATCGCCATCTTCTTCGTCTTCATCTTCGTCATCGTCCAGATCTTCCTGGGAAAGCTCAGAACCGACGTGAGTGGCGGTAGGTGCCAGATCTTCTTCTGCGTTCGGGTCAACAAAGCCGGTGATCAGATCGGACAGACGCGCTTCTTCTGCTTCAACACGATCGTACTGTTCCAGCAGATAGGTGATCGCTTCCGGATATTCAGCAACGGAGCATTGAACCTGGTTGATCCCGTCTTCAATACGCTTAGCGATGTCAATTTCGCCTTCGCGGGTCAACAGTTCAACGGTGCCCATTTCACGCATGTACATGCGTACCGGGTCAGTCGTGCGCCCGATTTCAGATTCCACGCTGGAAAGCACCTGCGCGGCGGCTTCGGCAGCATCTTCGTCCGCGGTGTTTTCAGCCAGCATCAGATCATCGGCATCCGGTGCTTCTTCCATCACCTGAATGCCCATGTCGTTGATCATTTGGATGATGTCTTCGATCTGATCTGAATCGACGATATCTTCCGGCAGATGGTCATTGACCTCGGCATAGGTCAGATAGCCTTGCTCCTTACCACGGGTGACAAGAAGTTTCAGCTGTGACTGCGGGTTTTGCTCCATAAGACGGTATCCACACTTATTTCATGAGGTTGGTGTTGGGCGATTGACCCGCTGTCCTTCAGCCGTTAACGCTGAAATCCAACGGTTATTTACCGCCAACGATAATTACGAGGGCGTACTTATATATTTGCCGCTGCCTCTCAGTGCGGCTGTCGGGGGCTTCCCGATCGCTCTTCGGCACTTAAGCCGTTAAATTACTTTTTCGCCAGCTCCTGGTTTAATGTCCAGAGCTCCAGGCGTTCTTCGTTGCTTAAACCATGCGTGCGCTCACGAGCGATTAACTCTTCCTGGCGCAGTTCAAGCAGCGAATCAAACATATGGTTGAGTGAGTCGGTGAAGGTTTGCTCAGCAATATTCCTATCTGCTATATCGTCCCACATCGACAGTTTTTCAAGGGTGGCAGCATTATTTGTACCACGATAGTGCTCTAAAAGTTGCCCGGTGGTCAGACCCGGCTGAGAGAGACAAGTGTTGACCAGTTCTCTGAATAAGCCAAGTCCAGGGAGCTTATTTTCATCCAGATTCTCAAGCGGCGGGACCAATGTCGCTAATTCTGGATTTTGCACCAGCAACCCTATAAGTATACGCATGGTCGTGCGTTTTAGCTGTGGAACAGGGTGAGAAACGCTGCTCTCCGCCGCTTTTGGCATTAATCGTTCAAGCTGGCTGTCATCAAGTATGCCTAATTTGTTGCCTAATTCCTGACGAAGATATATTCGCAGCGTTTCGCCCGGCACCTGCGATATCAATGGCAGTGCCAGCGTACTCAAACGTGCGCGCCCGTCAGGGGTACTCAGATCAACTTGCGGCATCAGACTGTTAAACAGAAAAGCGGAGAGCGGCATCGCCTGCTCCATCCGCGCTTCAAACGCTTCTTTACCTTCTTTGCGCACCAGCGTGTCAGGGTCTTCGCCATCAGGCAAAAACATAAAACGTAGCTGCCGTCCGTCTGTCATGTAAGGCAACGCCGTTTCCAACGCTCGCCAGGCAGCATCGCGACCGGCACGGTCGCCGTCATAACAGCAAATGACATTGTTTGTCGCGCGGAACAACAACTGAATGTGATCGGCAGTGGTTGACGTACCTAACGACGCAACGGCGTAATTAATGCCGTATTGCGCCAACGCCACCACGTCCATATAGCCTTCGACCACAAGCAGACGATTGGGTTCAGCGTTATCCTGCTGCGCCTCATAAAGACCGTATAGCTGGCGGCCTTTATGGAAAATATCGGTTTCCGGCGAGTTCAGGTATTTGGGGGTATCGTTGCTCAACACGCGCCCGCCAAAACCAATCACCCGACCGCGTTTATCGCGAATGGGGAACATCACCCGCTCGCGGAAACGATCGTAACTGCGACCCTGATCGTTGGTGACCAACATGCCCGCATCAATCAATGACTGACGATTTTCTGGATTGCCGCCAAACCGTTTCAGGACGTTGTCCCAGCCGGGGGGCGCAAAACCAATCGCAAAGCGGGCGATAACCTCGTGGCTTAGTCCGCGTTTTTCCAGATACTGGCGCGCAGACGTGGCAACAGGTTGCTGTAAAGATTGTTGGTAAAACGTATTCAGACCGTCCATCAACTGATAAAGCGTTTGCCGTTGATGGCGTTCGATCTGACTGGGGCCGCTGCCTGCTTCAAATGGCACTTCAAGATTGTGCATTGCCGCCAGCTCTTCGACCGTTTCGACGAACTCGAGCTTGTCATAGTTCATCAGGAAGTCGATCGCGTTGCCGTGCGCGCCACATCCAAAGCAGTGGTAAAACTGTTTCTCACCATTAACGGTGAATGACGGGGTTTTCTCGTTGTGGAATGGACAACACGCGTGAAAATTCTTGCCCTGCTTTTTCAGCTTTACACGGGCATCGATCAGATCGACGATGTCAGTGCGTGCCAGCAGATCATTAATGAATACGCGTGGGATTCGTCCAGCCATAGGCCCCGATTTTTAGCAATTCATAAACGAAAATAAGCCGCGCATTCCTTTCGGAAGCACGGCCTTACAACTACAACTCGGTCTGATCGGAGAGCAACGCTCTCGGGGAATTAGTACAGACGAGTGCGGCGTGCGTTTTCGCGAGCCAGTTTCTTCGCGTGACGTTTCACTGCAGAAGCTTTAGCGCGCTTACGTTCGGTAGTCGGTTTTTCATAGAACTCACGACGACGAACTTCCGCCAGAACACCTGCTTTTTCGCAGGAACGCTTGAAGCGACGCAGAGCTACGTCGAACGGCTCGTTTTCACGTACTTTAATTACCGGCATGTGCCTCTCACCTTTGATTAATTCGGTTTGCCGCTGGCATCAACGCCAGCTTATTTCAAAATGGTGCGGAATTTTACTGCAATTGCTGCTGCTTTGTAAAGCACCGCGGCCTTTTTTGAAAGGGACTTTTATAAGGGTGAGGAGTATACACGAGGCTTTCTCCAGGGGCGAACAAAGTTTTACATCAACCCGCATTGGTCCTACACTGCGCGGTAATAAAGCGAGGTAAAACAAGTCATGCGTGTACTGGGTATTGAAACTTCCTGCGATGAAACCGGCATCGCCATTTACGACGATGAAAAAGGTTTGTTAGCCAACCAATTGTATAGTCAGGTGAAATTGCACGCTGACTACGGTGGTGTAGTGCCTGAACTGGCCTCCCGCGACCACGTGCGTAAAACCGTACCGCTGATCCAGGCAGCGCTAAAGGAGTCCGGTTTAATGGCCAAAGACATTGACGCCGTGGCCTATACCGCAGGCCCTGGATTAGTCGGCGCACTGCTGGTTGGCGCAACGGTTGGGCGTTCACTGGCGTTTGCCTGGAACGTTCCGGCGATCCCGGTACACCATATGGAAGGGCATCTGTTAGCGCCGATGCTTGAAGATAATCCGCCAGAATTCCCGTTTGTCGCGTTGCTGGTTTCCGGCGGCCATACGCAGTTAATCAGCGTCACAGGCATTGGTCAGTACGAGCTGCTCGGCGAGTCTATCGATGATGCCGCCGGTGAAGCCTTTGATAAAACCGCGAAACTGTTAGGGCTGGATTATCCTGGTGGTCCGTTACTGTCGAAAATGGCGGCGCAGGGTACAGCCGGGCGCTTTGTCTTCCCGCGCCCGATGACTGACCGCCCAGGGCTGGATTTCAGCTTTTCTGGTCTGAAAACCTTTGCGGCGAACACGATTCGTGACAACGGCACCGACGACCAGACGCGTGCTGATATCGCCCGCGCCTTTGAAGATGCGGTGGTCGATACGTTGATGATTAAGTGTAAGCGAGCGCTGGATCAGACGGGCTTTAAGCGACTGGTAATGGCAGGCGGCGTGAGTGCTAACCGCACGTTACGGGCGAAGCTGGCTGAAATGATGAAAAAGCGTCGTGGCGAAGTGTTCTACGCGCGTCCGGAATTTTGTACTGATAACGGCGCGATGATCGCCTATGCCGGAATGGTGCGGTTTAAAGCAGGCGCGACGGCGGATCTCGGCGTTAGCGTGCGTCCGCGCTGGCCGCTGGCAGAGTTACCGGCCGCGTAAAACTATTAGGTGCCGGAGAGTCACTTCCGGCACCGTCCTCACTTAAAGCAACACCACGGGCATCCACAGTAAGCCGATAATCACCAGCAACACGAGGAATATCAGCCCAAAAATTGCACCCAGTCGCCAGTAATCCACCGTTGGCAGATAACCACTACCGTAGTAAATCGGACTGGGTCCGGTGGCGTATGGTGTAAGAATGCTCCCCAGACCAATGGCCGCGCCAACCATCAGGCAGAACACGGGAAGCGGGATTTCCGGCATCGCCAGCGCGGCGGCAATCATCATCGGCGCGAGAGCGGAGGTATACGCCGTGGCGCTGGCAAAGAAGTAGCGTAGCAGATAAAACACCACAATCAACGCCACCATCACCATCGTTGGCGAATAACCGCTTAAGCTGCCTGCTAACAGTTTGCCAAACCAGCTAATAAAACCGGTGTTGTTGAGTCCGGTAGCGAGGGTGATAAGCGAGGCCAGCCAGAAGAAAACGTTCCACGCCGCTTTATTACTGACAATATCGTCCCAGCAGATAATGCGCAGAAGCAGCATCAGTGCCACCACGCTGTAACCGACCATCGCGGCATCGATATAATCACCGCCGAAAATCCACAGCACCAGTGCGCCTACCATCAGCCCCAGCATCCGTTTTTCACGAGAACAGAGCGGGCCCATTGCCTGCAGTTCCGTCTCTGCCCAGCGCGGCACCTGATCACCAGACTTCAGTACCGGTGGGTACAGCACGTAAGCCAGCCAGGGAACCAGCAGAACCAGTAAAATGCTGAGCGGCAACATGCCGAGAAACCAGTCGCCCCAACTCAGCGTGGCGTGAGATGCGCTTTTCATCAGGCCAATTAACAGCAAGTTTGGTGCCATCGCTGTCAGGAAAATGGCGCTGGTCACGCAGTCGGCAACAATCCCCATCCACATGATGTACGAGCCAATGCTGCGCGAACTGCTGTCGTTTGGTTGTGATTGATAGAGCGGTGGCAGGTTACGGATGATGGGATAGATAATCCCCGCACCGCGCGCCGAATTGGACGGTGTTACAGGTGCCAGGATCAGCTCGGAGAACATCACCGCATAGCCGAGAAACAGCGTACGATGCCCCATCTTTTTCACCAGAATCAGCGCGATACGTCGCCCCAGGCCGGTTTTTTCATAGCCTGTGCCAAACATAAAGGCGGCGAAAATCAGCCAGATAACCGAATTAGAAAAACCAGAAACCGCCCAGGAGAGGGATTTGGCGGTGAACTTAAAACCTGGCTGGGCGAGCTGCTCCGGGCTAAACAGCAGCCACGGCGAGAGAATGGCGATAATGGAGATACCCACCATCGCCACCACGGCGCCCGGCACGGGTTCGAGGATCAGTCCAACGATCACGCCAGTAAAAACGGCAAAGTAGAGCCAGGTATGACTCTCCAGCCCTGCGGGAACCGGAATTAGAGCAATAATGGCGATGACCGCCAGCGGCGCAAGGTATCGCCACCATTCAGTGGAAGGTTTCATCGTGTTATGCCTGCGAAAAAGGAGAGGGGGTGAGCCTCTCCGGGAGGGTTATTTGATGTAGTGGACGTGCTCGCAAATCTCTTCCACGATGGGATCGCGGCGTTCGGCGAACAGCTTTTTGTTTTCGGCTATCAGGTTGTTGCCGTGGGTATCAATAGAGACAATCAGCGGACCGAACTCTTTGACCCGGCAGACCCACAGCGACTCCGGCATCCCGAGTTCTGTCTAGTGCACCTCTTCAATCTCTTCCACCTGGGTTGCCGCCAGTACTGCGCAGCCTGCCGGGAAAATCACATGCAGCGCCTTGAATTTCTGGCAGCCTTCTTCGGTCAGCGGCCCCATTCCGCCTTTGCCGACCACCAGTTTCACGCCGGTCTGTTCGATAAATTCACGTTCAAAACTTTCCATACGCATACTGGTTGTCGGGCCGACGGATACCATCTCCCATTTGTCGCCGTTTTTGCGCACGATGGGGCCAGCGTGGAAAATCGCTTTGCCGTTGAGATCGTAAGGGATCGGACGTTTGAGTTCGATCAAGCGACGGTGACAAACGTCACGGCAGGTTACCAGCGTACCGGTCAGGTAGATCACATCGCCGACGCGAATATCTTGCAGATCTTCAGCTTTGATCGGGGTTGTCAGGATCTTTTTCATAACGCGCTCCGGGTGTGAGACAGATTTTCAAAGGTGAGATCGGCATGAACCAGCAGTGTGCCGCGACGATGCGCCCAGCAGCCGGTAGAAACAGCAACGCCGATGGTTGACGGATGGCGGGCGGCAGATTCGATATGTACGCCCATCACTGAACTGTTGCCAGTCAGCCCCTGTGGACCAATCCCCAGACGGTTGAGTCCTTCTTCCAGGCGTAGTTCCAGCTCTGCCGCTTTTGGATTGGGATGGCGGCTGCCAATTGGGCGCAAAATGGCTTTACGTGAGAGCACAGCGGCGGTTTCCACCGAGGTGGCGATGCCCACGCCTACCAGTACCGGTGGACAGGCGTTTACGGCGAGGGTGGAGATATTTTCGAAGACGAATTTCACTACGCCTTCGTAGCCTTCCGACGGCATTAACACTTTCGAACGACCAGGCAACGTGCAGCCGCCGCCTGCCATGTAAACTTCGATTTCCGCATCGTCACCGTCGGGGACGATATCCCAGGTGACCCACGGTACGCCGCTGCCGGTATTTTTGCCGGTGTTCACTTCGTCAAAAATTTCTACCGCATTGTGACGCAGTGGCGCTTTGACGGTTGCCTCTTCCACGGCTTGCTTAAGAATGCTTTGCAGCTCGCCAAGCAGTGGGAAACGGGAACCGACCTTAACAAAAAACATGATTTCGCCGGTGTCCTGACAGGCAGGACGATTCAGGTCGATTGCTTTTTGCATGTTGTCGAACATCGTGTGGTAGATGATTTTCCCCATCGACGACGTTTCGGCATCCTTTAGCTGTTTTAGTTTGTCCACCACGTCATCGGGCATTCGGGTAGAAATCATGGCGGTAAAGTTAGCGACAATCTCCGTCAACTTATTCACTGCCTGTTGCTTATTACTTTCGCTCATCATGGCAACTCCAGTTTATGTATTTGTCTGGAAAAATTCACCGCCACAAACTACCACTAAAAATGTGGTTTTATATTTTTTGCCGCCGTGAATATGTAATTCACAGTTCGTGAATCAACGCGAAAATAAGAATGAATATTGCGCCAGAGCAGGGAATGGCAATGTTTTGCGAAATACACTGCGCTTATCACAACTGCGGATAATTAACGATGCTGAATAGCTGGCCTTTAGCCAAAGATTTGCAGGTACTGGTAGAAATCGTCCACAGCGGGAGTTTTAGCGCCGCAGCGGCGACGCTTGGGCAGACGCCTGCATTTGTCACCAAGCGGATCCAAATCCTTGAAAATACGCTGGCAACAACGCTGCTGAACCGCTCCGCTCGCGGCGTGGCGCTGACTGAAAGTGGCCAACGTTGTTACGAGCATGCGCTGGAAATCCTCACCCAATATCAGAGACTGGTCGATGACGTCACGCAAATCAAAACGCGCCCGGAGGGGATGATTCGTATTGGCTGTAGTTTTGGTTTTGGGCGCAGCCATATTGCGCCAGCTATTACCGAACTGATGCGCAATTATCCTGAGTTACAGGTGCATTTTGAATTGTTCGATCGGCAAATTGATTTAGTGCAGGATAATATTGATCTGGATATTCGTATTAATGACGAAATTCCTGATTATTATATTGCGCATCTTTTGACAAAAAATAAACGAATATTATGTGCAGCACCTGAGTATCTGCAAAAATATCCGCAGCCACTATCTTTGCAGGAATTAAGTCGTCATGACTGTCTGGTGACCAAAGAGCGTGATATGACCCACGGAATATGGGAGTTGGGGAACGGTCAGGAGAAAAAATCGGTGAAGGTAAGCGGGCACCTTTCCTCCAATAGCGGCGAGATTGTGCTGCAATGGGCGCTGGAAGGAAAAGGAATTATGCTGCGTTCTGAGTGGGATGTTTTACCGTTTCTGGAGAGTGGCAAACTGGTGCGAGTATTGCCGGAGTATGCACAAAGCGCCAATATCTGGGCTGTTTACCGGGAGCCGCTCTATCGCAGCATGAAATTACGTGTCTGCGTGGAATTTCTGGCGGCATGGTGCCAGCAGCGGCTGGGCAAGCCCGACGAAGGCTATCAGGTTATGTAGACTCGCGAAAAATCACTCAGGATCCTTTTCGCGCTTTCTTTTGAATTTCGTCCAGATTTTTGTCTCCTGACGACGCCACAGACGCTGGATGTTGTCATGATGGCGCAGCAGGATCAGGCATGAGAGCATCGAAACCGGGAAGGTGAATTGTGGCTTAAACCACCAGACGTAAAATGGAGCAATCAGTGCGCTGACAATCGCTCCCAGCGACGAGTATCCGCTCAATAGCACGGTCAGTAACCAGGTTCCCGCCATTACTCCGGTGAGATCCCAGCCAATTGGTGCGATGGCACCAAAAGCGGTAGCAACGCCTTTTCCTCCTTTAAAACCGAAGAAAACAGGCCAGATGTGTCCAAGGCAGGCGGCGATGGCAATTAAGCCTAGCCAGAAGGGGCTGACACCTAATTCATACGCGCCCCAGACGGGCAACATTCCTTTCAGAACGTCGAAAATCAGTACTGCTACGGCTGCTCCCTTGCCACCGATACGTAACACATTGGTTGCGCCAGGATTACCGGAGCCGCTGGTTCGCGGATCGGGCAGCCCACACAAGCGGCAAACCAGAATGGCACTGGAAATGGAGCCGCAGAGGTACGCGATGAGGATCATTCCAGGCGCGATTGCACTCATAAGCTGTTCCGTTTTGAAAATTCGTGTTCAACGATGAATCTGTGGATAATACGCACATTTCGCCGGAAGTGGTATCCGGTTAGCCAAAAAGCAGGCAGGACGTGATGGATATTGTATTTATAGAGCAACTTTCGGTAATCACCACTATTGGTGTTTACGACTGGGAACAGACCATCGAACAGAAGTTAGTGTTCGATATCGAAATGGCGTGGGATAACCGTAAAGCGGCGAAAAGTGATGATGTGGCGGATTGCCTCAGTTACGCTGACATTGCAGAAACGGTAGTCAGCCACGTCGAGGGCGCGCGTTTTGCGCTGGTGGAACGTGTGGCGGAAGAGGTGGCGGAGCTGCTGTTAGCACGCTTCAACTCGCCGTGGGTGCGTATCAAACTCAGCAAGCCAGGCGCAGTGGCGCGGGCGGCGAATGTTGGCGTCATCATTGAGCGTGGCAATAATCTGAAAGAAAATAATTAATTTTACAGCTGTTAAACCAAACGGTTATAACCTGGTCATACTGCAGTAGTTTGGACAAGCGTTACATTTTTATAATTTAGGGGTTTATTGATGAGCGATATGCACTCGCTGCTGATAGCGGCAATATTGGGTGTGGTCGAAGGATTGACAGAATTTCTGCCGGTATCCAGCACGGGCCATATGATTATTGTCGGTCACTTGTTGGGATTTGAGGGCGACACGGCGAAAACCTTTGAAGTCGTGATCCAGTTAGGATCAATTCTGGCGGTAGTAGTGATGTTCTGGCGGCGTCTGTTTGGCCTGATTGGCATTCACTTTGGTCGTCCGCTGCAACACGAAGGAGAAAGCAAAGGCCGTTTAACGCTGATCCACATTCTGCTTGGCATGATCCCAGCGGTAGTACTGGGGCTGTTGTTCCACGACACGATTAAGTCGTTGTTTAATCCAATAAATGTGATGTATGCGCTGGTCGTTGGCGGTCTGTTGCTGATTGCCGCCGAATGCCTGAAACCAAAAGAACCGCGTGCGCCGGGTCTCGATGATATGACCTATCGTCAGGCGTTTATGATTGGCTGCTTCCAGTGTCTGGCGCTGTGGCCAGGTTTCTCCCGTTCCGGGGCGACCATTTCAGGTGGGATGCTGATGGGTGTGAGCCGTTATGCGGCTTCTGAGTTCTCGTTCCTGCTGGCGGTGCCGATGATGATGGGCGCAACGGCGCTCGATCTCTACAAAAGCTGGGGCTTCCTGACAACCGGCGATATCCCGATGTTTGCCGTTGGGTTTATCACCGCTTTTGTGGTGGCGCTGATAGCGATTAAAACCTTCCTGCAATTGATTAAGCGCATTTCGTTTATCCCTTTCGCCATTTATCGCTTTATTGTGGCGGCTGTGGTGTATGTCGTGTTCTTTTGATTGAGGAATAGTGTCGGATATGACGCTTGTGCGTCTTATCCGACCTGGCCGGTGTTTGCAATAAATTGAAATTCAAGTGCTTAATCAGGCTTTGGACAACGTTGTTCCTTCCAGCTGGATACCGCCGCAATCCGCCGTCGGGTCAGCTCCTCGCGAATCTCCACACCTTTAAATCCCGCTTCAACGACGGCTTTTGTCGGCACTGACTGTGCCACTTCCCAGGCTTCGCGCAACCAGCGGCCTTGCGGGTAGTCCGCTGATTCAAAACCGGTTCTGCCGCGCACATCAGCCTCGCTGGTCAGCGCCAGTTGCTCGACACGCTGCGGTTTACGCCAGGCGTCGATGGAATCAAATAGTTTGACGATGGTTTTTGGGTTCAGCATTGGGAAGGTGTGGATGAGATCGTGAAACTCAGCCACCAGTCTGGCTAAATCGCGAATTTCATTTGGCACGCGCAGACGCTGGCATAGTTGTTCCACTAACTTCACACCCGCCGGGCCATGACCATGATGACGCGGCCAAAGTTCTGGCGGCGTCAGTCCTTTACCGAGATCGTGGCATAGCGTTGCGAAACGGACATCGACCTGCGGACTTAGCATCGCCGCCATTGAGAGCGTCATTAAGGTGTGAATACCGGTGTCGATTTCCGGATGCCACTTGGCAGGGGCCGGAACGCCAAACAGGGCGTCAATTTCCGGGAATAAAACGCGCAGTGCGCCGCAATCGCGCAGTACCTGGAAGAACACCTGGGGATTGCGGGTAGTGAGGGCGCTTTCCGTCTCTTTCCACACCCGTTCAGGCGTCAGGTGTTCCAGTTCACCCGCGTGGGTCATCTCGCGCATCAGCGCCAGAGTTTCATCAGCAATACGAAAACCGAGGTGGGCATAACGTGCAGCAAAACGCGCCACGCGCAGTACACGTAACGGATCTTCGCCAAAAGCGGGGGAAACATGGCGCAACAGACGATTTTGCAGATCGCCCAGACCGTTGTACGGGTCGATAATCTCGCCGTTATCGTCCTGGGCCAGCGCATTAATGGTCAGATCGCGCCGCTTAAGATCATCTTCCAGCGTGACATCCGGTGCGGCATAGCAGGTAAAACCGGTGTAACCGGAACCGGATTTCCGTTCGGTACGTGCCAGCGCATACTCTTCATGCGTTTGCGGATGCAGAAAAACAGGAAAATCGCGGCCTACCTGCTGGTAGCCCGCGTCGAGCATCTCCTGTGGCGTACTACCGACTACCACCCAATCTCTGTCTTTGACCGGTAGCCCTAACAATGCATCCCGAACAGCACCACCGACCAGATAAATCTTCACGCCATCATCCCTTCGTCAAATACACAATTCCTAATAATAAGACAGTGCAACGAAGAAGGCGATTTAGTTCATCCAGCGATCTTTACGTTTGCGCGTTGGGATCAGGTGCGGCAGTACCAGACCGAGCAGCAAGCCAAGCCCCAGCACGCCGCCACCATACATAAACCACTGCATGATGATGGTGCGCTGTTTGTCATCCAGCTGCACGCTGGCGGCATCGACCTTTTTCTGCGCGACAATCAGCTCGTTTTTCAGTTTCTGATTTTCTTCTTTTAACCCGTTGATCACGCTGTCGCTCTGCGCCACTTTTTGCTGCATTTCTGCGGTGCGCTGATTCCAGGTGTTATCGATATTGGTGAGCTTATCGGTCAGGGTTTTGACCTGATTTTCCAGATCTGGCACACGGGAGCGCAGGCTTGGCTCTGTGCTAAGTTGTTTCAACGGGATCCAGGCGGTACGGCCAGAGCTGTCTTTCACCTGGGCATAATTGGTGTTGGCGTCAGTTTGTAATAAGGTCACTTCCTCGCCGGCGTTAACCGTGCCCACGAGGCGATAATGGTCTCCCGGACCGCTACGGACCCAGGTATTCAGTTCGTCGGAAACATAGCGCGTTTCTTCAGCGTGTGAGACGGCAGTCGCGCTAAGTGCGAGTAAAGTTAATCCGATCAGGCGTAATTTTGGCATCAGGCTGTCGTTATTGTCATGGAAAGTGGAACGATAGTAGTGGCATCAGTGTCGCTACGCAAAGCATTCGACATCAATCGGAATCCTCTGTGTCAGGTCTTGCCACTGCTTCAAACTTTTACGCCCGTCAAATTGCCCGTTGCATGGCAATTTGGCGCAAAATACTATCTACTGACAAAAAAGATCGCATTAAGTTCGCCGTTCATCGTCACTTATGTGACATAACCGATAAGTAAAGGCCATGGCTCAGGAAATCGAATTAAAGTTTATTGTTAATCACAGTGCCGTTGAGACGCTGCGTGACCATCTCAATACGCTGGGCGGCGAGCACCATGACCCCGTGCAGTTGCTGAATATTTACTACGAAACGCCGGATAACTGGTTGCGTGAACACGATATGGGCTTACGTATTCGTGGCGAAAACGGCCGCTATGAGATGACCATGAAAGTCGCAGGAAGAGTGACTGGCGGTTTACACCAGCGCCCGGAATATAACGTGGCGTTGAGCGAACCGACGCTCGAGCTGGCGCAGTTACCGACGGAAGTCTGGCCGAACGGTGAGTTACCAGCCGATCTCGCGTCCCGCGTGAAGCCACTGTTCAGCACCGATTTTTATCGCGAAAAGTGGCTGGTAGAGGTCGATGGTAGCCAAATTGAAATCGCTCTCGACCAGGGGGAAGTGAAAGCGGGGGAATTTGCTGAGCCTATCTGCGAGCTTGAACTGGAACTGCTTAGCGGCGACACGCGCGCGGTGCTGAAACTGGCGAACCAACTGGTATCGCAAACCGGATTACGCCAGGGCAGCCTGAGCAAAGCGGCGCGTGGCTATCATCTGGCGCAGGGCAATCCCGCGCGTGAAATCAAACCGACCACCATTTTGCATGTTGCGGCAAAAGCCGATGTGGAACAGGGGCTGGAAGCGGCGCTCGAGCTGGCGTTAGCGCAATGGCAGTATCATGAAGAACTGTGGGTACGTGGCAACGATACGGCGAAAGAGCAGGTGCTGGCAGCCATCGGTCTGGTCCGTCATACGCTGATGCTGTTCGGCGGTATTGTGCCGCGTAAAGCGAGCACTCACTTACGTGATTTGCTGACTCAATGCGAAGCGACCATCGCTTCAGCGGTGTCTGCCGTAACGGCGGTCTACTCTACCGAAACGGCGATGGCGAAGCTGGCGTTGACCGAATGGCTGGTAAGCAAAGCCTGGCAGCCGTTTTTAGATGCCAAAGCGCAGGGCAAAATCAGCGATTCTTTCAAACGCTTTGCCGATATCCATCTTTCCCGCCATGCCGCTGAACTGAAAAGCGTTTTCTGCCAGCCATTAGGCGATCGCTACCGTGACCAATTGCCGCGCCTGACGCGTGACATTGACTCAATATTGTTGCTGGCGGGTTACTACGATCCTCTCGTCGCGCAAGCCTGGCTGGAGAACTGGCAGGGACTGCGTCATGCCATTGCGACCGGGCAACGCATTGAAATTGAACATTTCCGTAATGAGGCAAACAATCAGGAACCGTTCTGGTTGCACAGCGGAAAACGTTAATCAGGCAAGGATAAAATCGCTTATGAAGCCGCTCTCTTCACCGTTACAGCAGTACTGGCAGACCGTTGTTGAGCGGCTGCCAGCGCCTTTAGCTGAGGAATCACTTAGCGCACAGGCGAAGTCAGTACTTACCTTCAGTGATTTTGTGCAGGACAGCGTAATTGCGCATCCAGAGTGGCTGACGGAACTGGAAAGCCAGCCGCCGCAGGCCGACGAATGGCAGCATTACGCTGCATGGTTGCAGAAGGCGCTCAGTGATGTAAGCGACGAAGCTGGGTTAATGCGCGAGCTGCGTCTGTTCCGGCGGCGCATTATGGTGCGCATTGCCTGGGCGCAAACGCTGGCACTGGTTACTGAAGAGAGCATTTTGCAGCAGCTCAGTCATCTGGCGGAGACGCTGATTGTTGCGGCGCGTGACTGGCTGTATGACGCCTGCTGCCGCGAATGGGGAACGCCGTGCAATGCGCAGGGCGAAGCGCAACCGCTGCTGATTTTAGGCATGGGTAAGCTGGGCGGTGGGGAGCTGAATTTCTCCTCAGATATCGATCTGATTTTTGCCTGGCCGGAACATGGTTGTACGCAGGGCGGACGCCGGGAACTGGATAATGCGCAGTTTTTTACCCGCATGGGCCAGCGGCTGATTAAAGTGCTGGATCAACCAACGCAGGATGGCTTCGTCTATCGCGTGGATATGCGACTGCGTCCGTTTGGCGAAAGTGGCCCGCTGGTGCTGAGCTTTGCGGCGCTGGAAGATTATTACCAGGAGCAGGGGCGCGACTGGGAGCGTTACGCGATGGTCAAGGCGCGGATTATGGGGGATAGCGAAGGCGTCTATGCTAACGAGTTGCGTGCGATGCTGCGCCCGTTTGTTTTCCGCCGTTACATCGATTTCAGCGTCATCCAGTCGCTGCGCAACATGAAAGGGATGATTGCCCGTGAAGTGCGCCGACGCGGTTTGACCGACAACATCAAACTTGGCGCGGGTGGCATTCGCGAAATTGAATTTATCGTTCAGGTGTTCCAGCTCATTCGCGGTGGGCGCGAGCCGTCGCTGCAATCCCGCTCTTTACTACCCACTCTCAGCACCATTGCCGCGCTGCATCTGCTTTCTGAAAACGATGCCGAACAATTGCGAGTGGCGTATCTCTTCCTGCGGCGTCTGGAAAACCTGCTGCAAAGCATTAACGACGAACAAACTCAGACGCTTCCTTCGGATGAGCTTAACCGTGCGCGGCTGGCATGGGCAATGGATTTCGCGGACTGGCCGCAACTAACCGGGGCGCTGACCGGACATATGACCAATGTGCGCCGGGTGTTTAACGAATTGATTGGCGACGACGAAAGCGAAACTCAGGAAGAGTCGCTGTCGGAACAGTGGCGTGAGCTGTGGCAGGATGCGTTGCAGGAAGATGACACTACGCCAGTGCTGGCGCATCTTAGCGAAGATGATCGCAAACAGGTGCTGACGCTGATTGCTGATTTCCGCAAAGAGCTGGATAAGCGCACTATTGGGCCGCGAGGACGTCAGGTGCTCGACCATCTGATGCCGCATCTGCTAAGTGATGTCTGTGCGCGTGAAGACGCTGCTGTCACGCTGTCGCGCATTACCGCCTTGCTGGTGGGGATTGTTACCCGCACTACCTATTTAGAATTGCTTAGTGAATTCCCCGCGGCGCTTAAGCATTTGATTTCTCTGTGTGCCGCATCGCCGATGATTGCCAGCCAACTGGCGCGTTATCCATTATTGCTGGACGAACTGCTCGATCCAAACACTCTCTACCAGCCGACGGCGACGGATGCCTACCGTGATGAACTGCGCCAGTATTTGCTGCGCGTGCCGGAAGATGACGAAGAGCAACAGCTTGAGGCGCTGCGTCAGTTCAAACAGGCGCAACTTTTACGCATCGCGGCGGCGGATATCGCCGGTACGCTACCGGTAATGAAAGTGAGCGATCACTTAACCTGGCTGGCAGAAGCCATGATAGATGCTGTCGTACAACAGGCATGGGTTCAAATGGTTGCCCGCTACGGTAAGCCAAATCACCTGAACGAACGCGAAGGGCGTGGTTTTGCGGTGGTCGGCTACGGCAAGCTGGGCGGCTGGGAGTTAGGCTACAGTTCCGATCTTGACCTGATCTTCCTCCATGATTGCCCAATGGATGCGATGACTGACGGCGAGCGGGAAATCGACGGGCGACAGTTTTATCTGCGTCTGGCGCAACGCATTATGCATCTGTTCAGTACGCGAACCTCTTCCGGCATTTTGTATGAAGTGGATGCTCGACTGCGTCCGTCCGGGGCGGCGGGAATGCTGGTCACCTCTGCAGAAGCGTTTTCCGATTATCAGAAAAACGAGGCCTGGACGTGGGAACATCAGGCGCTGGTGCGTGCGCGCGTAGTATATGGCGATCCACAGCTCACCGCGCACTTTGACGCGGTGCGTCGCGAGATTATGACGCTGCCGCGTGAAGGTAAAACTCTGCAAACGGAAGTGCGGGAAATGCGCGAGAAAATGCGCGCTCATCTCGGCAATAAACATCGCGATCGCTTTGATATCAAAGCCGATGAAGGCGGAATTACCGATATCGAATTTATTACCCAATATCTGGTGTTGCGCTACGCTCATGAAAAACCGAAGTTAACGCGCTGGTCAGACAACGTGCGTATTCTGGAGCTGCTGGCGCAAAACGACATTATGGAAGAGCAGGAAGCGATGGTGCTGACCTGTGCTTACACTACGCTGCGCGATGAACTTCATCATCTGGCATTACAGGAATTGCCGGGCCATGTGTCGGAGGATTGCTTCACCGCAGAGCGTGATCTGGTGCGGGCAAGCTGGCAGAAGTGGCTGGTGGAAGAATGAAGTATGGTATTATCGCGCGCAAATTTTGAATCTCTCAGGAGACAGGAATGAAAGTTACGCTGCCAGAGTTTGAACGTGCAGGAGTGATGGTGGTTGGTGATGTGATGCTGGATCGTTACTGGTACGGTCCCACCAGCCGTATCTCGCCGGAAGCGCCGGTGCCCGTGGTTAAAGTGAATACCATCGAAGAACGTCCGGGCGGCGCGGCTAACGTGGCGATGAATATCGCTTCTCTCGGTGCTAATGCACGCCTGGTCGGGTTGACGGGCATTGACGATGCGGCGCGCGCGCTGAGTAAATCTCTGGCCGACGTCAACGTCAAATGCGACTTCGTTTCTGTACCGACGCATCCGACCATCACCAAATTACGGGTACTTTCCCGCAACCAACAGCTGATCCGTCTGGATTTTGAAGAAGGTTTCGAAGGGGTTGATCCGCAGCCGCTGCACGAGCGGATTAATCAGGCGCTGAGTTCGATTGGCGCGCTGGTGCTCTCTGACTACGCGAAAGGTGCGCTGGCAAGCGTGCAGCAGATGATCCAACTGGCGCGTAAAGCGGGCGTTCCGGTGCTGATTGATCCAAAAGGCACCGATTTTGAGCGCTACCGCGGCGCTACGCTGTTAACGCCGAATCTCTCGGAATTTGAAGCTGTTGTCGGTAAATGTAAGACCGAAGAAGAGATTGTTGAGCGCGGAATGAAACTGATTGCCGATTACGAACTCTCGGCTCTGTTGGTGACCCGTTCCGAACAAGGGATGACCCTGCTGCAACCGGGTAAAGCGCCGCTGCATATGCCAACCCAGGCGCAGGAAGTGTATGACGTTACCGGTGCGGGCGACACGGTGATTGGTGTGCTGGCGGCAACGCTGGCTGCGGGTAATTCGCTGGAAGAAGCCTGCTTCTTTGCCAATGCGGCGGCAGGCGTGGTGGTCGGCAAACTGGGGACATCCACGGTTTCGCCGATCGAGCTGGAAAATGCAGTACGTGGACGTGCAGATACCGGCTTTGGTGTGATGACCGAAGAGGAGCTGAAGCTGGCGGTAGCGGCGGCGCGTAAACGCGGTGAAAAAGTGGTGATGACCAACGGCGTCTTCGACATCCTGCACGCCGGGCACGTCTCCTATCTGGCAAATGCCCGCAAACTGGGTGACCGCCTGATTGTCGCCGTCAACAGCGATGCCTCCACCAAACGGCTGAAAGGGGATTCTCGCCCGGTAAACCCGCTCGAACAGCGTATGATTGTGCTGGGTGCCCTGGAAGCAGTCGACTGGGTGGTGTCGTTTGAAGAAGACACGCCGCAGCGTCTGATCGCCGGGATCCTGCCCGATCTGCTGGTGAAAGGCGGCGATTATAAACCAGAAGAGATTGCCGGGAGTAAAGAAGTCTGGGCCAATGGTGGCGAAGTGCTGGTGCTCAACTTTGAAGACGGTTGCTCAACGACCAACATCATCAAGAAGATCCAACAGGATAAAAAAGGCTAACCGGAAAGCGGTTCACAGATCTCGCTTCGAACCAGGCAGGTCTATTGACGCTGTTGTTTTTTCAACCTAAAGTAAAGGAACAAGGGTAAGGGAGGATTTCTCCCCCCTCTGAATTGGTTGTTAGTAAGTCGGGAAACTTAACAGTAACAACACAATCAGTATGATGACGAACTTCATCATAACCCTTTCCTTCTATAAGGCCCCTTCCTCGGGAGGGGCTTTCCCGTTTCAGCCCCTTGCTGACTCCCCGATTGTTGATGAGCGCCAGACCCCGCGCAATGCTTTCTCTTATGCAGTTTTCTCTTCCCCGAGTTGGC